>NZ_JBEZXU010000007.1:0-253542 GCF_040638175.1 Actinoplanes sp. NPDC026670 | reverse complement strand
ACCCACGCCCTCATCGCCCTCGCCAAACTCCACCTCGGCGGCTACAACATCGACCTACCAGGCCGCACCTAACCCACACATCCACCCGGAGAGCCGGAAAGTCGTGCAAGATCCGCGGGCGGCGATCCGGAGGCGGCGGAAGCGAAGGCGCTACGACCGAGGAGACGTTGCGACCGAGGCGCTGCCGACAGAAACGTTGCGACCGAGGCACGGCCGACAGAGACGACGCAGCCGAGGAGACGTCGCGGCCGAGACGATACCGGCAGAGACGACGCAGCCGAGGAGACATTGCGGCCGAGACGATACCGGCAGAGACGTCGCAGCCGAGGAGACGTCGCAGCCGAGACGCCGCCGACAAAGACGACGCAGCCGAGGAGACGTTGCGACCAAGGCGCTGCCAACAGAGACGTCGCGACGAAGGAGACGTTGCGGTCGAGGCCTTGCCAGCGGAGACGTTGCCCGCAGACGGGATGCCATCCGCCTGAGGCTGCCCCCTCTCAAGCTGAGGTTGCTGCGCAGAAGACTCCGCAGCGGCACAACCCCGCAAGATCATCGCCGCCAGGACGGCGCGACCTCGCGAGATCGCGTCAGCTCCGGGTTTCGATCTGGGCGCGCAGTTTCGGGAACTCGGCCTTGATCTGCTTGGCCTTCTTGGAGTGCCACATGATCATGCCGATGCTGCCCTCGTCGGCCCAGCTGCAGATGGCCACCGGCACACCGTCACCGTCGGCGTCACCGCACTTGGCGGCGCCGCCGTACTTGCCGGTGGCGGCGTCGGTCAGGTTGGTGACCTCGAGCCCGCCGCCGCCGATGCCGGTGAAGATCCCGCCGAGCGCCACCCCGGGCAGCGGCACCTCGGTCTCGACGGCGACCGCGATGACGATGTTCTCCTTGGCCGGGTCGCCGTAGAACGCTCCGAACGAGTCACCGGCGGTCGGGTCGGAGGCGATCTCGGCCCGGAACTCCTCGGTGATGTCGTCGAACTCCTCGCCGGTGAGCTTGGGGCGCCCGCCGAGCTTGGCCGGCTCGGTGATCTTGATGGTGGCCTTGGGCGCCTGCGTGGTCGGGTCGATCGCGGGCTCGGCGGTGGTCTCGGTGCGCTTGTCACCCGAGGCGTTCACCGCGTCCTCGGCGTCGGAGGCGTTCTTGCCGATCAGGTAGAGCGAGGTGACGACACCGACGCAGAGCACCAGGAAGAGCGCCACGACGCTGATCACGATGGGCGTGTTCTTCGACTTGCGCGGCGGCTGCGGCGGCGGAGGGAAAGCGCCGTACTGCGGGACCGCGCCGTACGGCTGATTGGGGTCGTATGCGGGCGGCGGCGGCGCCGGGTAAGGCCGGGTGGGATCGGGCTGCTGCCCGTAAGGCGGCGGCCCCCAACCGGCGGGGTTGTGCTCACCGTGGTGCGGCGGGTACGTCATCGACGCTCCAGAAATCGTGAAGTCGATGGATCTTATCGGTGCTCACGGGCCTTACACGGTCCCTCGTCCGGTGACTTCACACACCGGTTCGGCTGGTCCTCGATTTTCCGTTCAGTCCTGGTTTGCCGGGTCGATGATGACGTACGGCCCGCGAATGTGACCTTTTCTCGGAGCCCCTGGCCGCTACTAGTTACTGGCGAGTAGCATTGCCGACACATTTGGGTTCACGCCCGCAAGGAGGCTTGCTGTGCCCCGTGAAGTACGCGAGGTCGTCTTCGTCGACGGCGTCCGCACCCCGTTCGGCAAGGCGGGCGGCATGTATGCCGAGACCCGCGCCGACGACCTGGTGATCCGCTGCATGCGCGAACTGCTCAAGCGGAATCCCAACCTCCCGCCCGAGAAGGTGGAGGAGGTCGCGATCGCGGCCACCACCCAGATCGGCGACCAGGGCCTGACGCTCGGCCGTACCGCCGCGCTCCTCTCCGGCCTGCCGAAGACCACCCCCGGCTACTCCGTCGACCGGATGTGCGCGGGCGCCATGACCGCCGTGACCAATGTCGCCGGCGGCATCGCGATGGGCGCGTATGACATCGCCATCGCCGGTGGCGTCGAGCACATGGGCCGGCACCCGATGGGTGAGGGCGTCGACCCCAACCCGCGGATCCTGGCCGAGAAGCTGGTCGACCCGTCCGCCCTGGTGATGGGCTCGACCGCGGAGAACCTGCACGACCGCCTGCCGCACATCACCAAGGAGCGGGCCGACGCGTACGGCCTCAACTCCCAGATCAAGACCGCCAAGGCGTACGCCGATGGCAAGATCCAGCCGGACCTGGTGCCGGTCGCGATCCGCTCGGCCGAGCTGGGCTGGGGTCTGGCCACCGTCGACGAGGCCCCGCGCCAGACGTCGCTGGAGAAGCTGGCCACCCTGAAGACCCCGTTCCGCCCGCACGGCCGGGTCACCGCCGGTAACGCCGCGGGTCTGAACGACGGCGCCACCGCGGCGATCCTGGCCGACGAGGCGACCGCCCGTGAGCTGGGCCTGCCGGTCGCGATGCGGCTGGTGTCCTACGCGTTCGTCGGTGTCGAGCCGGAGGTCATGGGTTACGGCCCGATCCCGTCGACCGAGAAGGCGCTGAAGAAGGCCGGCCTCACCATCGACGACATCGGCCTGTTCGAGCTGAACGAGGCCTTCGCGATCCAGGTGCTCGCCTTCCTCGACCACTACGGCATCGCCGACGACGACCCGCGGGTCAACCCGTGGGGTGGCGCGATCGCCATCGGCCACCCGCTCGCGTCCTCGGCGATCCGCCTGATGACGCAGCTGGCCCGGCAGTTCGCCGAGCGCCCCGACGTGCGCTACGGCATCAACGCCATGTGCATCGGCATCGGCATGGGCGGCACCACCATCTGGGAGAACCCGTACTGGGAAGGCGCGGCCAAGTGATCGAGAACCCGAACGAGGTAGTCACCAAGGCGATCGTCCGCCTGGTGCAGGTGCCGGGGCTGGCCAAGCCGGCGGCGCTGATCACCCTCGACAACGGCTTCGACTACAAGAAGCCGAACAGCTTCGGCCCGGGCGGCCTCAACTCGCTGGACGAGGCGATCACCACGGCCACCGCGGCGGACCCGGCGTTCATCGCGGTGACCGGCAAGCCGTACATCTTCTGTGTCGGCGCCGACATCACCGGCATGCCGCTGATCAACTCCCGTGAGCAGGCGGTGGCGCTCGGCGAGCTGGGCCACCGGGTGTTCGCGCGGCTGCGGAACAGCGAGATCCCGACCTTCGCGTTCATCAACGGCGCGGCCATGGGTGGCGGTCTCGAGGTGGCGCTGCACGCCCACTACCGGACCGTCTCCACCGGCGCGGCGGCCCTGGCGCTGCCCGAGGTCGCGATCGGCCTGATCCCCGGCTGGGGCGGCTCGCAGATCCTGCCGAACCTGATCGGCATCATCAACGCGGCCACGGTCATCCTGCAGAACCCGCTGACCCAGAAGACGCTGCGCCCGAAGCAGGCCAAGGAGTGGGGTGTCGCGGACGCGCTGTTCGAGGCGGCCGACTTCCTGGAGGACTCGCTGGCCTGGGCGGCGAGTGTGGTCAAGGGTGACATCACGGTCGAGCGCCCGGAGATCGAGCGCAAGGACTGGGACGGCGTCCTGGAATTCGCCAAGGCGGTGCTGGACGAGAAGCTGCACGGCGCGGTCCCGTCCGCCAACAAGGCGCTCGAGCTGCTGGCCCTGGCCAAGACCGCGTCCTTCGAGGACGGCACGGCGGCCGAGACCGAGGCCCTCGCCGACCTGATCATGGGCGACGAGGCGCGGGCCAGCCTGTACTCGTTCGACCTGGTGCAGCGCCGGGCCAAGCGCCCGGTCGGCGTGCCGGACAAGTCGCTGGCCCGCAAGGTCACCAAGGTCGGCATCATCGGCGCCGGCCTGATGGCCTCGCAGCTGGCTCTGCTGTTCCTGCGCCGCCTCCAGGTGCCGGTGGTCCTCACCGACCTCGACCAGGAGCGGGTCGACAAGGGCGTGGGCTACGTGCACGCCGAGATCGACAAGCTGGTGTCGAAGCGCCGGATGGACGAGGGCACCGCCGCCAAGCTGCGCCTGCTGGTCAGCGGCTCGGTCGACAAGTCCGTCTTCGCCGACGCCGACTTCGTGATCGAGGCGGTCTTCGAGAACCTCGACCTGAAGAAGCAGATCTGGGCCGAGTTCGAGAAGATCGTCAAGCCTGAGGCGATCCTCGCGACCAACACCAGTTCGCTGTCGATCAGCGAGATGGCGGCCGACCTCGAGCACCCCGAGCGGGTCGTCGGCTTCCACTTCTTCAACCCGGTCGCGGTGCTCCCGCTCCTGGAGATCATCCGGGGCGAGAAGACCGACGACGCCACGCTGGCCACCGCGTTCGAGGTCGGCAAGACCCTGAAGAAGTCGTCGGTGCTGGTCAAGGACGCCCCGGCGTTCGTGGTCAACCGCCTGCTGACCCGGGTCACCAGCGAGATCTTCCAGGCCGTCGACGCGGGCACCCCGCTGGACGTGGTGAACGTGGCGATGGACCCGCTGGGCCTGCCGATGCGCCCGATCGCCCTGCTCCAGCTGGTCGGCCCGGCCGTGGCGTACCACGTGGGCGAGACCCTGCACGCCGCGTTCCCGGACCGGTACGTGGACTCCGCGAACCTCAAGCGGATCGTCGACGCCAAGCTGCCGGTGATGGTCGACAAGGAGATCAACCCCGAGGTCGTGGCGCTCCTCGAGGTCGGCGACGCCCCGCTGACCGCCGACGAGGTACGCCAGAAGGCGCTCGACGGCCTGGCCGAGGAGATCCGGATCATGCTCGACGAGGGTGTGGTCGCGGAGGCGCAGGACATCGACCTGTGCATGATCCTCGGCGCCGGGTACCCGTTCCACCTGGGTGGCGTCACGCCGTACCTGGACCGCAGCGGCACCGCGGAGAAGGTGACCGGCAAGCGGTTCCTGGCCGACGGGGTGGCGAACCTCCGCGCCTGACGCAGATGGTGCACAAATGAGTGCCCCCGCACCTCGGCAAAGGTGCGGGGGCTTCTCGTTTTCACCCGGTCAGCGGTCATCGCGGCGACGGCTTCGCCGGTACGATCCTCCGACACACAAGCTCTGGAGCATCGATGACGTACCCTCCTCACTCCGGTGAGCCCCAATACGGCCAGCAGCCGCCGCCGTACGGCCAGCAGCCGCCCCCGTACGGGCAGCAGCCCCCACCGCAGTTCGGGCAGCAGCCGCCCCCGCAGCAGCCGTTCGGCGCGCCCCCGCCGCCGCCCGGTTTCGGGGGTTTCCCGCCGGCGCCGATGCCGCCTCCGCGCAAGTCGCGGGTCCTGCCGATCGTCCTGATCTCGCTGGGCATCGTCGCGGTCCTCTGCATCGGCGGGTTCACCGCGCTCTACCTGGTCGGCAAGAACGCGGTCGACGACCTCGCGGCGGTCACCATCACCGAGCCGGCGACGCTCGGCGGCCGGCCGAAACTGGAGAGCCAGGAGTTCGCCGCGATCACCGCGGACATGGAGAAGAGCCTGTCCGCCTACCCCGGGGCGGAGAGCTCGTTCGGCGCCATCTACGGCGACCCGAACAAGGAGGACATGGTCGCCGCCCTGGCCACCAAGGCCCTGATCGCGAACCCGCAGAAGGAGCTGGACGCCTCGTTCGACACGTTCGGCAAGGACGCCCCGGTCAGCGGTCTGACCGCGGCCGACACCGGCACGCTGGGCGGGGTCGCGAAGTGCGGCACCAGCTCGGTCTCCGGCATCGACGTGGCGGTCTGCGGCTGGGCCGACGAGGGCAGCGTGGGCATGGTCATGTGGTTCTTCAAGAAGGCCCCGGACGTGCAGGCCGAGTTCCCGAAGGTGCGCGCCGAGATCGAGACGAAGACCAAGACCAACTGATCCCGGGTACGCAGCGGGGCTGCCCCGGACGCACCGGAGCAGCCCCGTCAAGCGTCGATCAGGTGCTGGACAGCGTGTTGAACTTCGAGTACAGGCTGGTGCCGAGCGGGCACTCCCGGGAGGAGATCGACCCGACCTTCTTCCAGGGACCGGTGAACCAGTTCACCCCGGCGATGCCCTTACAGGCGATGGTGATCTGGTGCGAGCCGGTGCCCCCGGTGCACCTGCTGTAGGCCCCGACCTTCACACCGTCCTCGACGATGTCCGGGGTGGAGCACCCCGACGGGAAGGCGAAGGCCGGCGCGGCGGCGATGCCGATGCCGCCGGTGGCGAGCATGGCGACGGTGGCCATCCGAGCCATCGACCGGCTGACCCTGGTGTTCGTGATTCGCATACAACTGTTCCCCTCGTGAATAACGCCGAGGCCCCCATGAGCACGTTGTTAGCGATCACTATACATTCCGATGCCTCGATGCATTGCCCCGTAACGGTGCTGCTTGAAGGCAGGTTTGCTTTCAGTTCCGGGCGCGGGGAACGCTCGCCGACCCGGCCACCACAGGCGTCGTGTCGGCGGCCGGCAGGGTCACCGTGACCTCCAGCCCGCCGCCCTCCTGGGCCACCGCGCGGACCGTGCCGCCGTGCGCGTCACAGACCGCCCGCACGATCGACAGCCCCAACCCCGAACCCCTCGATCCGGTACGTTCCCAGCCGCCCCGCCGGAACGGCTCGAACAGCCCCGGCACGTCGGCCGGCTCGACCTCGTAACCGGTGTTGCCGACGATCAGCATGGCCCGGCCGCCCGACGACTCGGTCCGCAGCCACAGCCGGCCCAGCAGGTGGTTGTAACGGATCGCGTTCTCGATGAGGTTGCCGGCCAGCCGGTCCAGCAGGCTCGGGTCGCCGACCACCGGGGCCGGCCCGAGCTCGGTGGTGACCTCCAGTTTCAGCCGCTCCGCCTCGGCCTTCACCGCGGACAGCGCGTTCTGCACGCTCAGCGACAGGTCGGCGGGCACCTTGCGGACCAGCCGGCGGCCGGACTGCGCCTCCGACCGGGCCAGCACGAGCAGCGCGTCGACCAGGCCGTTGGCCCGCTCCGAGGCGTTGCGGACCACCTTGGCCATCCGCCGGAACTCGGCCACATCGGCCTCGTCGTCGCTGAGCGTCACGTCGATCTCGGTCCGCATCACCGCGAGCGGGGTCCGCAGCTCGTGCGACGCGTTCGCCACGAACCGTTTCTGCGACTCGAACGCGGCCGCCAGCCGATCGAGCATCGCGTCGAACGTGCGGGCCAGCTCGGCCACCTCACCGTCCGCGCCGGAGTACCGGATCCGCTGGTCGAGCGTCTCCTCACCGAGCCGCTGGGCGGTCTGGGTGACGTCCCGCAGCGGGCGCAGCGCCCGGCCGGTCACCGCGTAGGCCAGCGCGATCCCGACGATGCCGACGGCGGCCAGCGCGCTGAACCCCTTGATCAGCAGCTCCCGGGAGGCCTGCGCGACCATGTCGTCCTGCCAGGCCATCGCCTCGACCGAGGTCCCGTCCCGCAGCGTCACCACCGAGCCCTCGCGCAGCTCGTCGACCGGGTGCAGCGACTCGCTGACCAGCAGCCAGGCCAGCAGCACCAGCACCGCACCGGCGCCGACCAGCAGGATCCCGTTGAGCAGGGTGAGCCGCAGCCGCAGCGTGGGCCGCACGTCGAACCGCAGGCCGCGACTACGGAGTCCGGGGTAGACGGTCACGAGGCCACGACCGGCTCGGGCACCCGGTAGCCGGCGCCGACCACGGTCTCGATCAGCGGCGGATCGCCGATCTTCTTGCGCAGCGTGTTGATGGTCACCCGGACCGTCGTGGTGAACGGGTCGGTGTTGGCGTCCCAGACCCGTTCCAGCAGCTCCTCGCTGGACACCACACCGCCCTTGGCCTTGAGCAGCTCCTCGAGGACGCAGAACTCCTTGTTGGTGAGCTCCAGCGTCACCCCACCCCGGGTCGCCACCCGGCGCGACTGGTCCAGCACCAGGTTGCCGACGCTCAGCACCGGCGGCGCGACCGGGGTGGCCCGCCGGCCCAGTGCCTGCACCCGGGCCACCAGCTCCTTGAAGTCGAACGGCTTGGCCAGGTAGTCGTCGGCGCCCAGCTCCAGGCCCTCCACCTTGTCCTCGACCGAGGAGCTGGCGGTCAGCATCAGCACCCGGGTCAGCGCGCCCGACTCGACCAGGGCGGCGCAGATCTCGTCGCCGTGCATGCCCGGCAGGTCCCGGTCGAGCACGACCACGTCGTACCGGGTGACATACGCCATCTCGTGCCCATCGAGGCCGTCGTAGGCGACGTCCACCGCCATCCCCTTGCGGCGCAACCCCCGGACAATGGCGTCGGCCATGTCCCGTTCGTCTTCCACCACCAGCACCCGCACCGCGACCTCCACACTCGTAGGTGCAGGTTACGTCAGAGGCGCCAGATCGCGATCGACGAATCCAGCTGCCGGCAGACCAGCGCGTTCGCCGAGAACTGACAGTCCCCGGCGATCCGTTCGGCCTGCCCGCGGATCCACACCCGGCCGGTCGTGACGTCGAGGATCCCGTACCTGAGGGCGTATCCGACCGCCTGGTGCCGGTAGACCCAGGCGGTGCCGGGTCTCGGGCCGGGACCGCCGCTGACCCACGGCCCGGCAGCCGTGGTCCGTCCGGTTCGCGGGTCCAGCACGGCCAGGACCGGCGCGGTCTGGCTGGCCTGGGAGACCAGCACCCGGCCGTCGATCACCTCGGTCGCGTCGTACCCGTCGACGTTCGCCACCTCGCGGCCGTCGGCCGGGTCGACGACGCTGAGCCCGTTCGGGAAGCTGATCAGGCAGATCATCGGCCCGCAGTCCTGCGGATACCCGCCCTCCGACAGCACCTCCCCGGTCCGCCGCCAGCGTTCGGCCATGGTCACCTCGTCGTAGGCGATCGTCTCCTCAGCGCCGTACCCGGCCACCAGGAGCCCGGCCGTCGCCCAGAGCACGAAGCCCTCACCCGGTGGCCGCGGGAGCCGGGCGGTTGCGGTGACCGCGCCGGTGTGCCCGTCCCGCACCTCGATCAGCCCGTCGTCGCGCACCGAGAAGAGCCGCGCCGGGTAACCCTCCCAGTAGGCGCCGGTCGACAGCGTCACCTGGCCGCTGCTGCCCGGCTGGTCGAGCGACCAGCGCACGGCCCCGGTCCGCGAGTCGAGGGCACGCCAGATCGACCGGTCCGGTTCGGCGTCGTCCTCGATCAGCACCAGGCCGGTGTCCTGATCGATGCCGTACAGCGATGCCGGCCGCTCCCACAGCGGCTCGCCGCCACCCACACGTGACGCCAGCAGGCCGGACCGGGCCAGCTGCATGTCGTTGTAGGCCACGAGCAGCACGTCGTCACCGATGGCGGAGAAGGTGTAGATGTCCCCGGGCACGGTGGCCCGGAATTCGCCGAGCGGCGTCACCTCGGGCAGCTGGTAGGTCCGGATGACGTAGGTCCGCATCACCGTGCCGATCGGCCCGGCCAGCCCGGCGACGTAGAGCCGGTCGCCGGCGACCTGGAACCGGTCACCCAGTTCGATCGGGAGGACCACCGGGCCGGACGACGGCGGCGGTGGTCCGGCGCCGCCGAGCAGCGCGGCGAGCACGACCGCCAGAAGACCGAGGATCCAGCGGTACGACGGCAGCGGCGGCCGTGGCAGCGCGGACGCCGGTTCCCCGGACGGCACCTCGCCGAGATCGATCAGGGCATCCCGCAACTACCGCCCCCATGTGCACCGGTGCCGGACTCAGATCCGGTAGGCCCAGACCCGCAGACCCCGGACATCCCGACAGACTACGTATCGATCGTCGCCCCCGCAGTCCCCGCCCAGCCCGTCGGCCGTCCCGAGGTACCGCACCTCGGTGGCCCCGGGCAGCACCGCCCCGAACGCCCGGCCGCCGTCCTTCTCGGCCCGCCACAGCAGCAGGGCGTGCGTGTCGAAGCCCTCCACCTCGCCGGTCCAGCCGGACAGGTCGGCGCGGGGCGCCCCGGTCCGGGCGTCGACGAGCCTCTCCGGCCCGTCCGGGTCCGGGCCGCTCATCAGCACCGAACCGGTCCGGGACGCCAGCTCGGCGGTGGCCGGCGCCGACCAGAGGGCCCGGCCGGTCCGCCGGTCCAGCACGCTGACCTCGCGGTCGCCGCCGGTGCAGAGCAAACCCGCGCAGTTGTCCGGTTCCCCTTCGGTGTGCAGGTCACGGGTCCAGAGCCGGTCCAGGGTCCGTACGTCGTACCCCACCTGGAGCCCGGCCTCCGGATAGCCGATCAGGGCCACGTCGTCGAGCACGTCGCTGGTGCCCGGCCCGGCGCCGGCCTCCTCGGGCAGCCCGGTCTCGCGCAGCACCGCACCGGTCCGGGCGTCGCGCAGGCTCAGCCGGTCGGAGGCGGTGATCAGGACGGCCGGCGGGCCGTCACCGGGGGCCGCCTCGGCGGTCACCGAGCCACCGGGCGTGGCGGTCCACAGCACCTCGCCGGTGGCCAGGTCGAGGCCGCGCACCTCGGTCCGGACCGGCGGCTCCACATGCGGCTGCCCGTCGGCCGAGAAGTAGAGCATCCCCGGGTCGCCGGACTCCTGGTCGTAGAGGGTGCCGGGCCGGAAGATCCGGTCGGTGAGAACGGCCAGGCCACCCGGCACCGGGGTGATCCGGTTCGGGGTGGTCCACCGGATCGCCCCGGTGTCCGGATCGAGGATCGTGCTGGACAGTCCGGCGCCGACCAGCAGCAGGCCGCCGATCCGCTGCACCCGGATCGGCCCGAACACGCCCTTCGCCGGGTCGAAGGTGGCGCTGATCGGCACCTCGGCGCTCCACAGCCGGTGCGGGGACGGCTGCGGGTCCCACGCGGTGAGGGTGCGGCTCTGCCCGGCGAGCACGATGGTGAACACCCGGCCGCCGGCGATCTGGATCGTGGACTCGGCGCCGGCCGGTGCCGGGATCAGCCCGAGCGGCCGCCAGAAGGTGCCGCCGGCCGGGGACGCGCCGGCCGCGGCCAGCAGCAGGAGCACCGCCACGGCCAGGCCGAGATGCCGGTAACGCCACGGGGGCGGGGCGCCGCGCCCGGCGAGCCGATCGGGTGGGGCGTCCAGATCCAGCTCGATCAGCGCCACGCCACAACCTTCCCGAGGATCACGCCGGCTCGGCCCGGTAGGCCCAGACGACCAGTTCGCCGTACATCGACCGGCAGATCAGCCGCTGCGCGGCGGACTGGCACTCCCCGGTGCCGGCGGGCAGCTCGGCGAGCACCCGTGGCCGGGACAGGCGCGGGGCCGCGACCGCGACCATGGTACGCGGATCCGCCCCGATCTCCCGGATGACCAGCACCTCCCCGTCGGCGGTGGCCCCGCCGAGCGGCCGCCAGCCGGTCAGGTCGACCAGCACCCGGCCGGTCATCGGGTCGACCAGCCCGGTCGGCGACGCCGGGCCGTCCGCGTAGGCGATCAGCCGCCGCCCGATCGTCTCGATCGACCGCCAGCCGGGCCGGTGCCAGCGCAGGTCGCCGGTCGCCGGGTCGATGGCCCGCACCCCGTCCAGGCCGATCAGGCAGGCCAGCGGGCCGCACGCCTGCACCTCGCGGGTGGTGCCGGCCGGTTCGGTCCACAGCGGCCGCAGCGTCGCCGGGTCGAAGGCGGACACCTCGATGCCGGACGGCCCCGGGTGCCGCAGCAGGATCACTCCCCCGGCCACCAGCGGATTGTCCGGGTCGTAGTTGGCGGCCGGCACCGTCCGCTGCGCGAGCAGGGCACCGGTCCGTCCGTCGTACAGCAGGGCGGTCAGGTCGTCGCGGACCATCAGCATGCGGGCCGCCCCGCCGCCCTGGCCGGGCACCGCCAGCAGGACCGCGGTCGACGGCACGTCGACCCGCCAGCGGGTCTGCCCGGTCTCCGGGTCGAGCGCCACGACGGCCCGTTCCACCCGGCGGCCGGTGCCCGACGACTGGCTGCGCACGCCCTCGACCGAGAACACCAGCCCGGTGCCGTCGAAACCGATCACACTGCGGGTGTTGTGCCATCGCTGGTCGCCTGTCGCCAGAGAGACCGCGGTGGTGCCCGGCTCGGTGCTGCCGGCCCCCCACGGGCGCAGCAGCAGGAGCCCGTCGCCGGACCGCAGCCGGTAGACCGGGACCTTCTGGTCGACCCGCCACTGGAGGTCGCCGGTCGCCAGGTCGTAGGAGGCGAGCACACCGACCGACTGGACCACCAGCTGGCCGGTGCCGGTCACCAGGTACGGGTCGCCGGATCCGATCTCGACCCGGGTCAGCGCGCCCAGCAGCGGGGGCGGCGGCGGGCCGGACGCGGTGAGCGAGAAGAGGACCATCGCCAGGACCACGGCCGGCACCAGCCAGGACGGCATCGTGCGCCGCCCCGGCCGGTCGTACGTGATCGGCTCACCCCGGTCGTAGCCGAGGTCGATGACCATCGGCCCGCTGACGGTGTCCGCACCCATCCGCCAACGGTAACTTTTCAGTAACGAAGTTGCCCAGTCCCTCAGACCCGGATGTCAGGCTCCGCGAGACGGGACACGAAACCGACCACCTCACGGGCCACGTCCTGCGACGTCAGGCCCAGTGCGGAGAGGATCTCGGCACGGGTGCCGTGCGGATGGAAGCCCACCGGCACACCGAAGTCACGCAGCGGCGTGTCCACCCCCGCGTCCCGCAGGGCGCTCGCCACCGCGTCACCGACCCCGCCGGCCCGCACACCGTCCTCCAGCGTCACGACCGCCCGGTGCTGGGCGGCCAGGCCGGTCAGCTCGATCGGCACGGGACGGACCCAGCGCGGGTCGACGACGGTCACCCCGTACCCCTGCTCGGTGATCTTCTCCGCCGCCTCCAGGGCGAGGCCGGCGAACGAGCCCACCGCGACCAGCAGGATGTCCTGCCGCTCGCCCTCGCGGAGCACGTCGATCTGGCCGACCCGGCGGATCGCCGGGGTCTCCGGCGCGACCGCGCCGGTCGGGAAGCGCACGATCGTCGGACCGTCCTCGACCGCGACCGCCTCGCGCAACTCCTCCCGCAGCGTCGCCGCGTCGCGCGGCGCGGCGATCCGCAGCCCCGGCACCACACCGAAGACGCTCATGTCCCACATGCCGTAGTGGCTCGGCCCGTCCGGCCCGGTGATCCCGGCCCGGTCCAGCACGAACGTCACCGGCAGGCGGTGCATCGCCACGTCCAGCAGGACCTGGTCGAAAGCCCGGTTCAGGAAGGTGGCGTAGACCGCGACCACCGGATGCAGCCCGCCCATCGCGAGACCGGCGGCCGAGGTCGCCGCGTGCTGCTCGGCGATGCCCACGTCGTAGGTGCGCTCCGGATATTTCCGGGCCAGCTCGGCGATGCCGGTCGGCTCGGCCATCGCGGCCGTGATCCCCACCACGTCGAGCCGCTCGTCGGCGATCCGGACCAGCTCGTCGGCGAAGACCGCGGTCCACTTCAGCGACGGCTTGGCGGTCAGCGCGCCGGTCTGCGGATCGAACGCGCCCGGACCGTGCAGACAGTCCGCCTCGTCCTGCTCGGCCGGCCGGTAGCCGTAGCCCTTACGCGTCACCGCGTGCACGATGACCGGCGCGTTGAAGCCCTTGGCCCGCCGCAGCGCCGACTCCATGGCCTGCTGGTCGTGACCGTCGACCGGCCCGATGTACTTCAGGCCCAGGTCCTCGAACATCGGCTGCGGGCTGACCGCGTCCTTGATGCCCTTCTTGACCGCGTGCAACACCTCGAAGACCGGCTTGCCCACCACCGGCGTCTGGCCCAGCGCGTCCTTGACCAGGTCGAGCACCTTCTCGTAACCCGGGTTGAGGCGCAGCGTGGACAGGTGGTCGGCGAGGCCGCCGATGGTCGGCGCGTAGGAGCGGCCGTTGTCGTTGACCACGATCACCAGACGGTTGCGCGTGGCGGCGATGTTGTTGAGCGCCTCCCAGCACATGCCGCCGGTCAGCGCGCCGTCACCGACCACCGCGACCACGTGCCGGTCCTCACCGCGCAGCGCGAACGCCTTGGCCAGACCGTCGGCGTAGGACAGCGCGGTCGAGGCGTGCGAATTCTCGATCAGGTCGTGCTCGCTCTCCGCCTGGCTCGGGTAGCCGGTGAGGCCACCCCGCTGGCGGAGCAGGTCGAAACCGTCCTGACGGCCGGTCACGATCTTGTGGACATACGACTGGTGGCCGGTGTCGAAGAGGATCTTGTCGCGTGGGGAGTCGAAGACCCGGTGCATGGCCAGGGTCATCTCGACCACACCCAGGTTCGGCCCGAGGTGGCCCCCGGTCCGTGACACCTTGGCGACGAGGAAGTCACGGATCTCGGCCGCGAGCAGGGTCAGCTGCTCCGCGGTCAGTCGCTTCAGATCACCCGGAGTGGTGATGCTGGTCAGCAGGCCGGCCGGGGTCGAGGGGGAGTCGCTCATGGAGGAAGAGTCTATCCAAGGGGCGCCCGCACGCGACTTGAGCGAACGGACCGTCACCATTCCTCCACACAATCGCGACCTCCCCCGACCGGTGTACAGCCGCACCCCGGGTGGGCAGCGGGCGGAGCCGTCCGGCATCCTGGAGGGAACGCAGCGACTGGCGGCACAGGGATGGTCGAACCATCGGGGAGCTCGTCACGAGGAGTCGACCGCCTGGGCTCCCGGCTGAGGAGTCACACATGTCCACTGCTCGTCTCCTGCCCGGCGCTCCGGTCGCCGAGGCGGTCCTCGACGACGTCAAGGCCCGGGTCGCCAAGCTGAAGGACCGCGGCATCCGGCCCAGCCTCGCCACCATCCTGGTCGGCGACGACGACGCCTCCGCCGGCTACATCCGGATCAAGCAGAAGCAGGCCGCCGAGCTCGGCTTCGAGTCCCCGCACGAGCACCTCAGCGGCGACGTCACCCAGGCCGACCTGCTCAAGGTCATCTCCGGGTACAACGACGACAAGGATGTGCACGGCGTCCTCATCCAGTACCCGATCCCGGCCCACCTGGACTACGACGCGGCCCTGCAGACCCTCGACCCCGACAAGGACGTCGACGGCATGCACCCGCTCAACATGGGCCGGCTCGCCGTCGGCCTGCCCGGCCCGCTCCCCTGCACCCCGGCCGGCATCGAGGCGCTGCTCGCCTTCCACGGCGTCGAGGTCTCCGGCCGTGAGGTGGTCATCCTCGGCCGTGGCGCCACCCTCGGCCGCCCGCTCGCCATGCTCCTCGCCCAGAAACGGCCCACCGCCAACGCCGCGGTCACCGTCGTGCACACCGGCGTCAAGGACTGGCCGCGCTACGCCCAGCGCGCCGACATCCTGATCGCCGCCGTCGGTGTCCCCGGCATCGTCAAGCCCGAGCACGTCAAGCCGGGTTCGGTCGTGATCGGCGCCGGCGTCCGCTACGAGGGCCGCCGCCTGCTGCCCGACGTCGAGGAGTCCTGCGCCGAGGTCGCCGGAGCCATCACCCCACGGGTCGGCGGCGTAGGCCCGACGACGGTCGCGATGCTCTTCCGCAACGCGGTGGCCGCCGCCGAAAGAGCCAACCCCTGATCCGGTACGCCCCAGGCGCCCCCACCCGCATCCCACGCAGCCCCGACCGTGCCCCGCGGCGGGGCTGCCCGCTCAAGGCCTCCAACGCGCCCGCCGGGCTGAAGCGACCCAAGACCACCAGCCGTCGCTGACAACGGTAAACCCACACCCGAAACCACCGTGAACGACGGCCCAGACCGCCAGCCGTCGCCCACCACCGCAAAACCACACCCGAAACCACCGTGAACGACGGCCGGGGCCGCCAGAGACCACCAGCCGTCGCTCACGACGGCAAAACCACACCCGAAACCGCCGTCAGCGACGGCCGGGACCGCCAGCCGTCGCTCACGACGGCAAAACGCGACGCGAAAGCGTCGTCAGCGACGGCTGGCGGTCTGGGGTCAGGTGGGGAGCAGGTGGGCTACGCACTCCACGTGCTGGGTCATCGGGAAGCAGTCGAACGCTCGCAGCTTCTCCAGGCGCCAGCCCAGGGAGGCGAACGTCTTCAGGTCACGGGCCAGGGCCGCCGGGTCGCACGCCACGTAGGCGATCGCCCGTGGGCGGGCGGCGGCCAGGGAACGGACCACCCGGGCGCCGGCGCCGGCCCGTGGCGGGTCGAGCACGACCAGGTCGACCGGTCCGGCCACCCGTCGCCGGGCCAGCGCCACGTCGACCCGGGCCTCGACGATGTCGGCCTGCGGGCGGCCGTCCGAACCGATCAGGCCGGCGAGGTTGGCGCGGGCCGCGGCCACCCCGGTCGGGGACGACTCGACGACGGTGACCCGGCCGCCGGTGCGTTCGGCCAGGGCGGCGGCGAACAGCCCGGCACCGCCGTAGAGGTCCCAGACGGTCTCGCCGACGGCCGGCCGCAGCATCTCCAGCACGGCGTTGACCAGGGTGTCCGCGGCTGACGGGTGGACCTGCCAGAAGCCCTGCGGCGGGATCCGCCACGCGCGGCCGGCGGCGAGCTCGATCACTTCGGCCGGGCCGGAGAGCCGGAACAGCGCGCCGCCTTCCGGGGCTTCGGTGAGGTCGTCGCCGGCGGCCGGGCCGGCTGATCCGGACGGGCGGCCGAGGACCGCCACGTCGCCGCCGGTGGATGCGATCGCCTGGAGGGCGTCGACGTTGGGCCAGTCGTTGGCGAGCACGTCGAGATTCTGGATCGCCGGGTGGGCGATCCGGCAGCGGTCGATCGGCACGACCTGGTGCGACCGGTGCTGGAGCAGTCCGGGGCGGCCGGCGGCGTCGATCGCGTACCTGATCCGGCTGCGCCATCCGAGGAGCTGACCCGGGTCGTCACCCGGGCGGTCCAAGGGTGGCGGCAGGGCTTCCACCCGTACCAGATGATCGGGGTCGAGGCCGGCCAGCCGGACCAGCTGTTCCCGGACCACCTCGGTCTTCCACCGCAGTTGTGCCTCGCCGGAGGCGTGCTGGAGGTCGCAGCCGCCGCAACCGCCGGGGCGGGCGTGCGGGCAGGGTGGGGTGACCCGGTCCGGGGAGGCCTCGTGGATCTCCACGGCATCGGCCCGGAGGTAGCCGCGATGGATCTCGGTGATCTCGGCGGTGACGCGTTCGCCGGGCAGCGCGTGCCGGACGAAGACGACCCGGCCGTGCGGGCCGCCGATCCGGGCGACGCAGTGGCCGCCGTGCGCGGGCGCGCCGACGACGACCTCGACCCGGTCGCCTTCGATGAGATCGGCGTCGGCCGAAAAAGACGAAGGGGCGAGGCTCACGACCGGTCACCGTCCTCGGATTCGAGGCCGCCCTGGACGCGGGGGCCACGGGCGGGCGCCTGGCTGAGCACCCGGTCGAGCTTGTCGAGGTTGCGGTCCTGGCTGGAGCGCAGCTGCCAGGGCACGCTGACCACCATCACACCCTGTTCGAAGAGCAGCCGGCCCTTGATCCGCAGGGCGCTCTGGTTGTGCAGCAGGTTCTCCCACCAGCGGCCGACCACGTACTCGGGGACGAAGACGGTCACCACGTCGCGCGGTGAGGCACGGCGGGTGTTCTTCACGAAGTCGATGATCGGTTTGGTGATCTCCCGGTACGGCGAGTCGACCACCGTGAGCGGCACGGGCAGCTGCCGGCGCTCCCATTCGGCCTGGATGCCGCGGGTGTCGTTGTCGTCGACGTTCACGGTGACCGCGGTGAGCGTGTCCGGCCGGGTCGCCTGCGCGTAGGCGATCGCCCGCAGGGTCGGCTGGTGAACTTTGCTGACCAGCACGATCGCGTGGTTGCGGGAGGGCAGGACGGGCCGCTCGTCGGTCGGTTTGAGCTCTTCGGCGACGCGGGTGTAGTGCCTGTGGATGGCCACCATCAGACCGTAGATGACGATCATGGCGGCGATCGCGATCCACGCGCCGAGCAGGAACTTCGTGATCAGCACGACGATCAGGACGGCGCCGGTGAGGACCATGCCGAAGGTGTTGATCGCCCGGGAGCGGACCATCCGGCGGCGGCGTTGCGGGTCGCGCTGGGTACGCAACAGCCGGTTCCAGTGCCTGATCATGCCGAGCTGGGAGAGCGTGAACGACACGAACACGCCCACGATGTAGAGCTGGATGAGCCGGGTGACCTCGGCCTCGAAGGCCACGATCAGCACGATCGCGGCGACCGCGAGGAAGAGGATGCCGTTGCTGAACGCCAGCCGGTCGCCGCGGGTGTGCAGCTGCCGGGGCAGGTACCGGTCCTGGGCGAGGATCGAGCCGAGCACCGGGAAGCCGTTGAAGGCGGTGTTCGCGGCCAGGAACAGGATCAGGGCGGTGACCGCGCCGACCAGGTAGAGCAGGATCGACCCGCTGCCGAAGACGGTCTCGGCGAGCTGGGTGGTGACGGTCTTCTGGACGTATCCCTCGGAGACCGCGTTCGGGATGATCTGGAGGGTCGGGTTCTCCACGAACTTCAGGTGGGTCGCCTGGGCCAGCAGGATGATGCCGTAGAGCATCACGATCGACAGGCCGCCGAGCAGCAGCAGGGTGGTCGCCGCGTTCTTGCTCTTCGGCTTCTTGAAGGCGGGCACCCCGTTGGAGATCGCCTCGACGCCGGTGAGCGCCGCACAGCCCGACGAGAACGTCCGCAACAGCAGGAACGCGAAGGCGATCTGGGTGAAGTGGTCCTCCTCGGCCACGATCGTCAGGTCCGCGCTGGGCGCCCGCAGATCGTCGCCGAGGATGAAGACCCGGACCAGCCCGGTGAGGATCATCCCGACGATCACGACGATGAAGAGATAGGTGGGTACGGCGAACGCCGCCCCCGACTCCCGGAGCCCGCGCAGGTTGAGCGCGCTGAGCAGCACGATCGCGATGATCGCGATGATCACCTTGTGCTCGGCCACCCAGGGGACCACCGAGCCGAGGTTGCTGACCCCGGACGAGATCGACACCGCGACCGTGAGGATGTAGTCGACCAGCAGCGCGCTGGCCACACCGAGCCCGGCCTTGGGCCCGAGGTTGACCGTGGCCACCTCGTAGTCGCCGCCGCCGGACGGGTAGGCGTGCACGTTCTGCCGGTAACTGGCGACCACCGTCACCATGACCACCGCCACCGCGAGCGTCACCCAGGGCGAATACATGTAGGCGGCCGCGCCGGCGATCGAGAGGGTCAACAGGATCTCGTCGGGCGCGTACGCCACGCTGGAGAGCGCGTCGCTCGCGAAGACGGGCAGGGCGATCCGCTTGGGCAGCAGCGTGTGCTGAAGCTTGTCCGAGCGGAACGGCCTGCCCAGGAGCAGCCGTTTGGCTAGAGAGGTGGTACTTGCCACGAGTGCCAAGCGTACGGGCGGACCTTTCGGCGTGTGGTCCGCCCCGGACAGCGTCCACGCGCGGGGCATGGCAGGCTCACACTCGTCCGTACAGATTCGGGAGGGCACGAACCGTGCACGTGGTCATCATGGGGTGCGGCCGGCTCGGTTCGACGCTGGCCCAGAAGCTCGACGCCCAGGGCCATCAGGTCGCCGTGATCGACCGCGACGCGGAGGCGTTCCGCCGGCTCGGCGACGGTTTCGGCGGCGTCACGGTGAACGGCATCGGCTTCGACCGGGATGTGCTGCGCGCTGCCGGGGTGGAGCGGGCCGACGCGTTCGCCGCCGTCTCCAGCGGCGACAACTCCAACATCATCTCGGCCCGGCTGGCTCGTGAGACGTTCGGTGTCTCCCGGGTGGTGGCCCGGATCTACGACTCCCGGCGCGCGCAGGTCTACGAGCGCCTGGGCATCCCGACGATCGCCACGATCCGCTGGGCCGCCGACCGGATGTACCGGTTCCTGGTGCCGGATCAGCGCATCGAGGTGTTCCGTGACCCGACCAGCGTGGTCAGCATCGTGGAGACGCCGCTGCACCGGGACTGGATCGGCCGCACGGTGAAGTCGCTGGAGGACCGGACCGGCGCGCGGGTCGCCTATCTGGCCCGGTTCGGCATGGGCACCCTGGCCCAGCCGTCGGCTGTGCTCCAGGACGGTGACCAGGTCTACATGCTGGTCACCGACGAGACGGTCGACCAGGTGCTGGACGTCGCTCAGGGCGCCGACAAGGAAGGGAACTGACCGTGCGGATCGCCATCGCGGGAGCCGGCAATGTGGGCCGGTCCATCGCCCAGGAGCTGATCGGCAACGGGCACGAGGTCATGCTGATCGAGCGGCACCCGCGGCAGCTGTGCCCGGAGCGGGTGCCGGAGGCCCGCTGGGTGCTCGCCGACGCCTGTGAGCTGAGCAGCCTGGAGGAGGCCGATCTGGCCGGCTGTGACGTGGTGGTCGCGGCGACCGGCGACGACAAGGCCAACCTGGTGGTGTCGCTGCTGGCGAAGACCGAGTTCGCGGTGCCCCGGGTGGTGGCCCGGGTGAACCGGGCGGAGAACGAGTGGCTGTTCACCGAGCAGTGGGGCGTCGACGTGGCGGTGAGCAAGCCGCGTCTGATGGCCGCCCTGGTCGAGGAGGCGGTGACGGTCGGCGACCTGGTCCGGCTGATGACCTTCCGGCAGGGCGAGGCGAACCTGGTGGAGATCACCCTGCCGAAGGACGCGCCCTACGAGGGCCAGCCGGTCCGGTCGGTGCCGATGCCGCGGGACGCCGCGCTGGTCGCGATCCTGCGCGGCAAGCGGGTGGTGGTGCCGACGCCGGACGACCCGCTGGAGGCCGGCGACGAGCTGATCTTCGTATGCACCAGCGAGGTCGAGGACCAGGTCCGCGCGGTGGTGCTAGGTGACCGGGGTCTCCCGCCGCTGGGCTGACGTCACCCGGTGGATGGCCCAGATCGTGAAGGCGAAGGTCGCGGCGTAGATCGGCCAGCTCACTAGGATCCGGACGATGCCGATCGCGTTCGCCTCGCCGATCTGCCACAGCACGAACTGGATGCCGGCCCGCACGGTGAGCGACACCGCCCACAGCACGGTCAGCCACTGGAAGGTGCGGAACAGCCGGGAATTCTCGAACCAGTCCTGTTTGCCCTTGTTGGCCATGATGCCCCAGGCGTACCCGATGAGGGGTTTGCGGAAGGCGACCGAGACCAGGAGCACCGCCGCCTGGCCGAAGGTGAGCAGGATGCCGGGGAGATAGAAATTCTTGGCATCTCCGGTACGCCACGCGAGCCAGGCGCCGAGCGCGATGCCGAACAGGCCGTTCACCGCGTGCCGGATGGGCTGCCGGCGGGCCAGCCGGACACCGCCGATGGCCAGCGCCGAGCCGACCGAGCCGATGATCGCCCAGAGCAGCGCCTCGCGTTTCTCCAGGCCCAGCGCCTCGAGGCTGAGGATCACGTTGAGCAGCACGAAGGCGAGAACCGGGACGCTCGACTCGATCAGGCCGCGCACACCGCCGAGCTGCTCGGCGATCTGCTCGCTCATCGACGGGAGCTCGTCCTCGTCGTCGGGCTGCTTCACCTCGTGGAGATCCTGCTCCGCGATGATCTCCGCGGCGAGCTTCTCCTCGACCTCGCCGAGCACCCCGGACAGGCGTTCCTCGACCGACTCGTGCGCGACGTGGCGTGGCTCGGTGCCACTCACCGGGGCGCCTCCAGCTCGTAGTAGGGGTTGTAGATCACCTTGCGGTCGTCCCGGATCGCGATCCGGCCTCGCGCGGTGAGCTGACGCCCCGGTTCGATGCCGGCGATGGACCGGCGCCCCAGGAAGACCAGCGTGACCACGTCACTGCCGTCGTAGAGGTCGGCCTCCAGGGTCGGCAGGTTGGTGCGTGGAGTGTACGCCACCGTGCGCAGCCGCCCGGAGACCGAAACGACCTGCCCACGGCGGCACTCACCGGCCGGGACGGCGCCGCACTTGGCGCTGTCCCGCTGGAGCTCCTCCGCGTCCAGCTCCGAGTCGGTCGCAGTCAACCTACTCAGGAACCGCCGTAATCCGGTGCGCTCTTCGGTCGTCATGACTTCGCCGTCACCCTTCGTCGACGTGACGCAGTGTGCGCGTGTATTCGACGACCACGCTACGCCCGAAGCGCCCCGGTGATCTAGGTCACTGAAGCTGATTGCCGTTGGCGCCCTGCTGCGCCGCGGCCTGGCCCTGCTCGGCCATCTCCTTCGGCAGGCGCATCGGCAGCGGCTCGCGCACCGGCCGGGGCTCGTTGTCACGGACCACGACGAGACCGGACAGCACCTCGCCGAGCACGCCCTCACGGCCCGGGTCGGAGGCGGCCGCGCCCTGGTAGAGCGCCCGCACCATCCACCGCGGGCCGTCCACGCCGACGAACCGGACGTCGGCCGGGCCCTCCGGGGTGTTCACCCGGGCGATGAGCTCCACGCCGTACCGCCCGTCGACCTCGCGCGGGCTGACACCGTCGGCGGCCATCGCGCCGGCGATCTCCTCGCGCACCTCGCCCCAGATGCCCTCGGTCTTCGGCGCGGCGAAGACGCCCAGCTGGAGGGCGCTCTCCCCGTCGACCAGGACGACCTGCTCCACACCGCCGTCCGGGTTGGCCTGCACCCGCACCTCGACGCCCTCGATCGCGGGGATCTGGAGGCTGCCCAGGTCGAGCCGCTGCACACCCTCCGGGGCGTACCTGACGTCCCACGGGCCGAACTCGGGCGCCGGCGGGAAACCGTCGGAGGCGAGGCTGTCGGCGAGCGCCCTGGAGGGCGGCGCGTCAGCCGACCGGACGTGCTTCGCGGCACCGCGCTTACGGGAGAACATCACTGCCAGCCTTTCCTTTTCGCAAAGCTCATAGGGCCTGGTGGCCGCCGGTCGAACCGTGGCCGCCCGTGCCGCGCGCGGTGTCGCCGAGGGCGTCCACAGCGTGGAACGCCGCCCGTTCGACCCGCTGGATCACGAGCTGGGCGATCCGGTCGCCCCGGGAGATCTTGACGGTGTTCTCCCGATCGTGATTGATCAGGTTCACCTGAATCTCGCCACGGTAACCGGCGTCGACCGTACCGGGCGCGTTGAGGACCGTCACCCCCAGTCGCGCCGCCAATCCGGAGCGCGGGTGAACCAGGCCCACGAAGCCGTCCGGGAGAGCGATCGCGACACCGGTGCGGACCTTGACGCGGGCGCCCGGGGCGATCTCCGCCTCCTCGGCCGCGACCAGGTCGGCGCCGGCGTCCCCGGGGTGCGCGTAGGCCGGCAGGGGCAGATCCGGGTCGATCCGGAGGACCTGGACGATCACATCGGTCACGGCGGGTGTTCCTTCACTGGGTACTACGGGCGGGGGTACTGCGGGCGGCACCTACCCTGCCATCCTGCCGCGCCCGGCCATGGAGGCGCGCCGTACCCTTCGAGGGTGACACCCGAGTCCCCGGCCCGCACGGTTGCGGCCCATCAGGAACGGCTGAGTCTTCCGTGGTGGGCCTGGCCGGCCACGCTCGTGGCCGGCGCGATCCTGGCCACCGAGCTGATGCTGGGGGTCCCCGAGGTGCCGGTGTGGCTGCCCTACGCGGTGCTGCTCCCGCTCAGCCTGCTGATCCTGGCCCCGCTGGGCCGCTGGCGGGTCGAGGTCACCCCCGGCGAGTTCCGCGCCGACGACGCCCGCCTCCCGGTCGAATTCATCTCCGGCGTGGTCGCGCTGGACGCCGCGGGCAAGCGGGAGGCGCTCGGTGTGGGGTCGCACCCGCTGGCCTTCGTGGTGCAGCGCGCGTGGATCGGCCCGGCCGTGCAGGTGCTCCTCGACGACCCGGACGACCCGACACCCTTCTGGGTGGTCAGCACCCGCCGCCCGGTCGAGCTGGCCACCGCCCTGCTGGAGGTCAGTCGCCGAGCTCGCGCCGAGCGGGCGTGATCAGCTCCGGGGCCGGCTTGCGCAGATCGGCGTGGACGCTCTCGCCGACCTGCCGGGTGGCCCGCCGGTTGAGGTAACTGGCGACCGCCGCCCCGGTGAGCATCGGGCCGAAGGTGGTCAGGTTGCGCCCGAACCGCTTCATCAACGACTTCTGCAGCTCCTTGCGGGCCGCCGTGCCCAGCACCGTGGCCACCCCGACGCCGGGGACCAGCGGGTTCACCCCACGGCGGCCGGACCACGCCTCGACCAGTCGCAGGGCCCGCTCGCCGACGGTCCCGGTGATCGGCCGGCGGTAGATCTCGTGCAGCTCGCCGATGAGCTTGATCTCGATCGCCACCACGGCCACCGTCTCGGTGGCCAGCAGCACGGGCGCCGACAGCAGGGCCGGTGTGGCGACCCACTCGACCGCGGCGATGCCGCCACCGGCCGCGCCCACCCCGGCCGTGGCCCGGGCGGCGTTGCGGATCAGGCGCTCGGCCAGCTCCGTGTCGTCCAGGCCGGGGAAATGCCGGCGCAGGGTCTCCCGGTCCCGGACCGGGATGTGCGGGGCCAGTGCGGTCACCTGGTCGGTCACCCACTGCACGGCCGCCTTCGGCCGGAACAGCCGTCCGGCGCCGCTGCCGCGGACCTGCCCGGCGAGCCGGCCGAGAAGCCGGCGCCGGCCACCGGGCTCCAGGTCGTCCGCGGTGAGGGCCGCGACGGTGCGGCCCGCCTCCGTCGGTGCGGGGGTGGTCTCAGCGGGCACGATCTCGGCACCGGGTTCGGTCGCGCGGTCCGGCTGGCTCATCGTCGTCCTTCCCGTGGTCGTCACCGGCATCTGTGCCCGGTCCAGACCCAGGGTCAAACCCCCTGTCAATCCCCCCGTGAACGCCTTACGCCCGACCGCGGCTACCGCGATCGGGTGATGTGGCGCGCTGCGCGCGAGTGCGCTCAGGCGCACTCGCGGCAGATCAGCTCCCCGTTGCGTTCCACCGCGAGCTGGCTGCGGTGATGCACGAGGAAACAGCGGGAGCAGCGGAACTCGTCGGTCTGCATCGGCAGCACCTTGACGGTGAGCTCCTCGTCGGCGAGGTCGGCGCCGGGCAGCTCGAAGCTCTCCGCCACCTCGACCTCGTCGACGTCCACTGCGCCCGACTGTGAGTCGGCGCGGCGGGCCTTGAGCTCCTCGAGGCTGTCCTCGCCGAGGTCGACCTCATCGCGACGCGGGGCGTCGTAGTCGGTGGCCATCGGTCTTCACTCTCCTGTATCGATGTGTCACTTGGCGTTTGTAACGCCATTGGCAGGGTTTCGGTTCCCGGTTCCGCCGGCCGATTTCTGACACCCCTTCGGGCCTCAGGATCTGCCCCGGTGGGCGCGGAACATTACCGCTGACGCGGCAGGCTTGTACGCACTCCGGCGGCACATTGTTCCCGATGTGACCGAGGCGACATCAAAGTAGGGGCCCCAGCCACTGGATCATCGTCAACGCGCCGGAAGCATTCCCTGTTTCCGCGCCCCTGGCGGACAGACGTTAACCTCTCGACAGGTCCGGGCACCTTACCCGGGTCCGTCCCCCGATCCTGGAGCCGACCCATGAGCTTTGCCCGCGTCCGAGCGCTGGTAGTCGTCGGTGTGCTCGCCGTGGCCGCGGTGGTCTTCGTCGTCGTCACCCTCTTCCGGGACACTCAGCGTGGCAGTGTGAACGGCAGCAACTGCCCGGCCGGGGCGCCGCTGGCCGACATCCGGCTCCCGAACGACCCGGCCGTCGTCAAGATCAAGGTCTACAACGGCACGAGCAAGGCCGACCTGGCCGAGCAGGTCACCAACGAGTTCGCCAACCGGCGCTTCGTCGTCGAGAAGCCGGGCAAGAGCAAGACCAAGGTCGAGGGCGTCGCCGAGATCCGGTACGGCCCGGACACCGTCGGCAAGGCCCAGCTGCTCCGGGCGTACTTCCTGGCCCAGTCGACGATGGTCTACAACGCGAAACGCAAGGGCGACGTCATCGACATCATCATCGGCGACAAGTTCCAGGCGCTGGCCACCACGACCGAGGTGAACCAGTCGCTGGGCGCCGAGGGCGAGCCGACGCTGCCGCCGGGCGCCTGCCTCAAGCCGGTCACCGAGACCACCGAGCCCGAGACCGAGTGACGCGGTCGCGGCCGGCTCCCTCACGGGCCGCCGGCCGCGTCCAGCTCGACCAGCGCGTCGTGCAGCACCGGGAAGATCGCCGGCGGGGCGGCCACCAGCATCCGGTCACCGGCCGGCGCCCCGGAGAGACCCGCCACGATCAGGCCGGCCTCGGTCGCGATCAGCCCACCGGCGGCATGGTCCCAGAGGTTGAGACCCTTCTCGAAGTACGCGTCCAGCGAACCCTCCGCGGTCAGGCAGAGGTCCAGCGACGCCGCGCCGAGCCGGCGAATGTCACGCACTCGGGTGATCAGTTGCGCGAACACCGCCCCCTGATGGGCCCGCCGCCGCGCGTCGTAGCCGAACCCGGTGCCGACCAGGCACTGGTCCAGAGTGGTCCGCTCCGAGCCGCTCAGACGGCGTCCGGCCCGCCAGGCGCCGCCGCCCAGGGTCGCCGTCCACTCGTCACCCGTGGCCGCGTTGACCACCACGCCGGCCACCACCACGCCGTCGCGCTCGGCGGCCAGCGACACCGCGTACTGCGGCAGGCCGTAGAGGTAGTTCACGGTGCCGTCGATCGGGTCGAGGATCCACCGGACGGCGCCGGGCGCCACGTCCAGCGAGTCGCCGTACTCCTCGCCGAGGACGCCGTCGCCAGGTCTCTCCGCCTCCAGGGCCTCGACCACCTGCCGCTCGACCGCCTTGTCGGCCGCGGTGACCACGTCGGTGTCGGTGCTCTTGGTCTGGACGTCGCCGATCGCCTCGGCCCGCATCCTGCGGGCCGTCACAGCCGCCTCCCGGGCGATCCGCACCGCCACGGACAACAACTCGCCGGGTGTCGATACCACCGGAATCTCGCTCACGTATGGGTCCTTTCCGCCGATAGCATTCTCGCGTCAGGCGTCTCTGACGAGGTCGTCGGCCCCCGGCGGCGTGCTGTGGGCGGAGGATCTCGGTAAGCGGCGCTACAATTCACCCCTGCCCACCGCTTCACGGACACGCCACCGGTACGGTCCGTGACCCGGGGGCCCCCACAAACCGACTCCGGCGACGCTCGCCCCCGCGTGCTGCGCTGGACGTGGCCGTGCCCAACCTCATCGCCTCCGGAAGGTCATTCGTGACAGAAGCCCACCAGAACGGTGCCGACGTTCGCTCTCTCACCGAGGCCTTGATCACCCATGCCCAGGGTGCGGGCGGGCAACTCACATCGGCCCAGGTCGCGCACACGCTCGAGTCCGCCGCGGTGAACCCGGCGCAGGCCAAGAAGATCCTGCGCGGGCTGGTGGACGCCGGCATCACGGTCGTGGTCGACGGCTCCGCCAGCACGCGCCGGCCGAAGGTCGCCGCCGCCCGCTCCACCACCCCGGCGTCCCGGGCGACCACCGCCAAGACCGCGCCGGCCAAGAAGGCGGCGCCCGCACCCAAGCAGGCCGCGCCGGCTGTCGGCGGCGACGCCACGCCCGCGCCGGCCAAGAAGGCGGCGCCGGTCCGCAAGGTCGCCGCGGCCAAGGCCGCCGTGCCGGCCAAGAAGGCCGCGCCGGGGAAGGCCGCCGCACCCGGCGAGGAGGGCCCCGGCGAGGAGATCGATCCCGCGGAGCTCGCCGCCGCGGTCGACGACGTGGTGATCGAGGAGGCGCCGGCGATGGTCGCGGCTGCCGCCACCGACGCCGCCAGCTCGGCCACCGACGGCGACTTCGAGTGGGACGACGAGGAGTCCGAGGCCCTCAAGCAGGCCCGCCGTGACGCGGAGCTGACCGCCTCGGCCGACTCGGTCCGTGCCTACCTCAAGCAGATCGGCAAGGTTCCGCTGCTCAACGCGGAGCAGGAGGTCGAGCTGGCCAAGCGGATCGAGGCCGGCCTCTACGCCGCCGAGCGGCTGCGCGCCGCCGACGAGGGTGAGGAGTCGCTCGAGCGCAACTTCGAGCGTGACCTCAAGTGGATCAACCGGGACGGCGAGCGGGCCAAGAACCACCTGCTGGAGGCCAACCTCCGGCTCGTGGTGTCGCTGGCCAAGCGCTACACCGGCCGCGGCATGGCCTTCCTCGACCTGATCCAGGAGGGCAACCTCGGCCTGATCCGCGCGGTCGAGAAGTTCGACTACACCAAGGGCTACAAGTTCTCCACGTACGCCACCTGGTGGATCCGGCAGGCCATCACCCGCGCCATGGCCGACCAGGCCCGCACCATCCGTATCCCGGTGCACATGGTCGAGGTCATCAACAAGCTCGGGCGTATCCAGCGCGAGCTGCTCCAGGACCTGGGCCGTGAGCCCACCCCGGAGGAGCTGGCCAAGGAGATGGACATCACGCCGGAGAAGGTGCTGGAGATCCAGCAGTACGCTCGTGAGCCGATCTCGCTGGACCAGACGATCGGCGACGAGGGCGACAGCCAGCTCGGTGACTTCATCGAGGACTCCGAGGCGGTCGTCGCGGTCGACGCGGTCTCCTTCTCGCTCCTTCAGGACCAGCTCCAGCAGGTTCTGCAGACGCTCTCCGAGCGTGAGGCGGGTGTGGTCCGGCTGCGGTTCGGCCTGACCGACGGGCAGCCGCGCACGCTGGACGAGATCGGCCAGGTCTACGGGGTGACCCGGGAGCGGATCCGGCAGATCGAGTCGAAGACGATGTCCAAGCTGCGGCACCCGTCGCGGTCCCAGGTCCTGCGCGACTACCTCGACTAGGACCTTTGGTCAACTTTCAGTGTCTAATTGGTCACCACCCGTACATCAACGGGTGGTGATCAGACCGTTGTGCAGAAGTGATCGTTGACGTGGCACCCTTGGATCACGGCACACTAGCTGGAACCACGGTGTGATCCCGGTCCCCCCGGGGCACTCTGGGAAGGCTGCAACGGTGCAGGGTGTTGCACGATGTGTGAGCAGTAGCCGAGGAACATGTTCATCGGTGACGAACAGAGGAGGAAGGCGATGACCCCGACTCTCACGCCGTCGGCAGGAAGTCTGGCCGGCCCCGCAGCCGATGAACGGTGCGACCGCTGCAATGCAGCAGGGAAGCTCCGTTTGACCCTGGCGGGTGGCAGTGAACTCGTTTTCTGTGGCCACCACGCCAACCGGTACGCCGAGGACCTGGTGAAGATCGCGGTTCAGTACGCGGCTGACCCCGAGTTCACCTGGCGCGGCGCGGACATGATGTCGAACTCCAGCAACTAGCAGCGGTCCCCCAACCGATACGTGTGACAAGAGCGGGCGCTCCCCCTGCAGGGAGCGCCCGCTCTGCGTGTCAGGCCGCCAGCGCCGCCTCGTCCTCGTCACACAGCCGCACACCGTCGCCGCCGGCCCGCTTGACCGCGTACATGGCCTCGTCAGCGCGTTCCAGAGCGGCCGGCAGCTCGTCGGCGGCCGCCACCGCCACCCCGATGCTCAGGGTCGCCGGGCAGTCCGGGATCGCCCGGACCGCCTCCACCATGCGCTCGGCGACATCCGCGGCGGCGGCCTCGTCGCAGCCGTGGAGCAGTGCCGCGAACTCGTCGCCACCCAGACGTGCCACCAGGTCCTCCGGGCCCGCCTGGGCGCTCAGAGCGGCCGCGATGGCCCTCAGCGCCTCGTCGCCTGCCGCGTGACCCCGGGTGTCGTTGATCTGTTTGAACCCGTCCGTGTCGATCAGCAGCACGGCGCTGCGGCGGCGGGCCGCCTCCGGGGCCGTCCGGGCCTGGTCCAGGGCGTGGTCGAAGGCCCGCCGGTTCGCGATGCCGGTGAGCGCGTCCAGGTCGGCGTCCCGGGCCATCTGCTCGTGCTGGAGGCGCAGCGCCTCCAGGTCGTGCAGGCTACGGGCCGCGTGCAGGGTGTTCTGCCGCTGACGCCAGAGCGCGGCGGCCAGCGAGTCGCCGTACGCCAGGGTCGCCTCGGCGTCGGCCGAGCCCAGGTTCGCCATCAGCACCGCGCGGGTGCGGTGGGTGCTCGCCACGGCCAGCCAGTCCGCGTCCGGCGGCAGGTCGCGGACGGCGTCGGCCATCACCCGCAGCGCCTCCTCGGGGCGGCCGGACCGGCTCAGCGCGACCGCGTAGAACGGCTTGCCGATGGTCATCGCGGCCGGCATGAACCCGCGGGCCTCCAGCCGGGCCAGGTAGATCTCGATGTCGACGGCGGCGCCGGCCGGGTCGTCCCGGTCCGCCCGCGAGCAGGCGGCGTAGAGCAGGGCGTTCTCCCGCCACGCGTCGGCGTCGTCGCCCTGCACCTCGTCGGCGGCCCGCATCGCGTACCGCTCGGCCTCGGCGGTGTGCTCCTCGGCCTCCTCGACCTGGGAGATCTGGTACAGCTCCAGCGCCCACCCCAGGTGCATCTCGGCCAGGTTGAGCAGCCACATGGCCCGGTTGCCGTTCTGGCCGTCGTCGGCGCGGCTCATCTCGTACGCCAGCTCGAACTGAGGTGCGGCCAGCTCGTAGAGACGCAGCTCCCAGTAGCCGATCGCGACCCCGACCAGTGAGTTGACCGCGGCGATCGGCTCCCGCTCCTGAGCGGCCAGGGCCTCGGCGGCCACCAGGTCGCGCAGCACCCGGTCCACGTCGTTCTCGGCCGGGTCCATCTGACCCAGCCGCAGACGCTGCCAGGCCCGGCTGGCCAGGGCGCAGGCCTTCCAGCCGGCGCTGCCCTCCCGCTCGGTGGACGGCAGCATCAGGTCGGCCGCCTCGACCGCGGAGGCCGGGTCCGCCTGCGCGATGAACGACACCAGCCGGACGAAATGCATGCAGGCCGGCCCGTCGACGAGGTCGCCGGTGACCGAACGGAGCACCTCCTCGGCCCGTTCCCGGGCCGCGGCGGCCTCGCCCGTCTGCGCGCGTTCCAGCAGACGTGCCGCCTCGAGCGTGATCTCCCGCATCGGTCCCCTCCCCCGGCGGCATATCGGCCCCGGCGAGACGGATCGGAGAGAAACCCGGTGACCTCAGAACGACTGGATCGTAGCGATTCGCTCCTCGAGCTGCTCGATCGTCGCCTGTGCGCTGGGCGGGCCGCCGCAGATCCGGCGCAGCTCCGCGTGGATCTTGCCGTGCGGCAGGTTCGTCCGGTGGTGGTGGGCCGCCACCAGCGTGTTCAGCTGACGGCGCAGGCTGTTGCGCCGCTCCCCCGCGCTCATCGGCACGACCGGTTCCGGCCGGACCGTCTCGTCCGGCTTGGGCTCCTCCGCCTGACGCCGTTTCTGGGCCGCCATCTGGTCGGCCTGGCGCTTGTTCAGCAGGGTGGTCACCTGGTCCGGGGTGAGCAGGCCGGGCAGCCCCAGATAGTCGGCCTCCTCGGCGGTGCCGGTCCGGGCGCCGGTGCCGAACGACGTGCCCTCGTAGATGACCTGGTCCAGCTCGGCCGTCGCGGACAGCGCCTCGAACATCTTGTCCAGGTCGCCGAGCGCATCCTCGGTCTTCTGCGCGCGCTCCAGGACGTCGTCGTCGAGCCCGTCCTTCTCCTTCGGCGCGCCGATCACGTGGTTGCGCTGCGCCTCCATCTCGCTGGCCAGGCCGAGCAGATGCGGGACGCTGGGCAGGAACACGGTGGCGGTCTCGCCGGGCACCCGGGACCGCACGAACCGGCCGATCGCCTGCGCGAAGTAGAGCGGGGTGGACGCGCTGGTGGCGTAGACGCCGACGGCCAGGCGCGGGATGTCGACACCCTCCGACACCATCCGGACCGCGACCATCCAGCGTTTCTCCGAGGCGGCGAACTCGGCGATCCGGCCCGAGGCGCCCTCGTCGTCGGAGAGGACCACGGTGGCCGCCTCGCCGGTCAGCTCGTGCAGCAACTTCGCGTACGCCCGGGCGGACTGCTGGTCACTCGCGATGACCAGGCCACCGGCGTCGGGCATGCCGTGCTCGCGGATCTTGGTGAGCCGGGCGTCGGCGGCCCGCATCACCTGCGGCATCCAGTCGCCCCGGTGGTCCAGGGCGGTCCGCCAGGCCTGCGCGATCAGGTCCTTGGTCATCGGCTCGCCCAGGCGGGCGGCCAGCTCGTCACCGGCGTTGGTACGCCAGCGGGTCTCACCCGAGTAGGCCATGAACAGGACCGGGCGCACGACCCGGTCCTTCAGCGCGTCGGCGTAGCCGTACACCGAATCGGCCTTTGATCTTTGAATGCCGTCCTGCCCCCGCTCGTAGGAGACGAACGGGATCGGATTCTCGTCGGACCGGAACGGTGTGCCGGTGAGCAGCAGGCGCCGCTCGGCCGGCTCGAAGGCGTCCTTGACGCCGTCACCCCAGGTCCGCGAGTCACCGGCGTGGTGGATCTCGTCGAGGATGACGAACGTGCGGCGGGACAGCGTGCGCCGCTTGTGCACCGCCGGCGCCATGCCGACCTGGGCGTAAGTGAGCACCGCGCCGTGGAAGTCACGCGACGAGTGCACCTCGGAGTTGCGGAATTTCGGGTCGAGCTGGATGCCGACCCGGGCCGCCGCAAGCGACCACTGCGTCTTCAGGTGCTCGGTCGGGCAGACCACGGTGACCGCGTCGCACGTGCCGTCGGCCAGCAACTCGGCCGCGATCCGGAGCGCGAACGTGGTCTTGCCGGCGCCGGGCGTCGCCACGGCCATGAAGTCCTCGGAACGGCGACGGAGATAGGTCACCATCGCCTTACGCTGCCAGTCCCGCAGCGGCGGAAAGATCTCCAGGTTCGGCACAGGCGGGCTCAAGCTGCGGTGATCCCTTCTCCCAAGGAAAAACCCCCGCGATGAAGGGGCGCGGAGGCGGGATCCAGCATAGCCATGGAATGTTGCCGGGTGCCGTCACGGCACCGCGACGGGAGCCGACCATCGCCGGCGCAGCGCGATCAGCCGGACGCCGGTCATCGTGACCGCGGCGATCGCGAGCGGGATCACACCGGTCTGGCCGATCCGGTGCAGGACGGCCACCAGCACGGCGCCGCCCAGGGCGACCACCGCGTAGATCTCTCGTTGCAGCACCACCGGGATCTCGCCGGTGAGCAGGTCGCGGGTCAAGCCTCCGCCGATCGCTGTGAGCATCCCCACCAGGCAGGCGCCGACCGCCGGCACACCGGCTTCGATCGCCTTCAGCGTGCCGGTCACGGTGAACAGCCCGAGCCCGGCGGCGTCCAGCGCCAGCACCGTACGCCGCACCCGGTGCAACGCCGGGTGCAGCCAGAACGCCGCGATCGAGGCGGCCACCGCGGTCACCGCGTAACGCCAGTCGGCGAACGCCAGCGGAGGCGCGGCGCCGATCACCAGGTCACGCAGGATGCCACCGCCGAGCGCGGCCGCGAAGCCGACGAACGCGACACCGAACAGGTCGAGTCGTTTCGCGACGCCGGCCGAGGCGCCCGAGGCGGCGAACACCGCCACACCGATCAGATCCGCGACGAGCAGCGGATATCCGCCCGTCACGCCCCGATCAGGCCTTCATGGCTTCGTAGATCTCCTTGCACTGCGGGCAGACCGGCGATCCGGGCTTCGGCGACTTGGTCACCGGGAACGTCTCGCCGCAGAGAGCTACCACGAAGTTGCCCATGACCGCGCTCTCGGCGATCTTCTCTTTGCGGACGTAGTGGAACATCTCGGGACCGGTGTCGGCGTCCTTGGTCTCCGGACGCTCCAGGATCTGGGTGCTCACGGTTATCTGCCCTTCATGAAATAAGCCAAGCTCCAGCCGACAAGTCTGACACCTCACGCCGGACCGGTCCAACGACAACGCGACCGGTCTCACGTGCGGTCCCGGGATCATGACGACGGCCCGCACCGTACGGTTTACCCCGTGACTGACTTCGCGATTCGATACGGCGAGCACGTGACCCGTGCCCGGCGGGACGGCCGTCCGGTGGTGGCCCTGGAGAGCACGATCATCTCGCACGGGCTGCCGCACCCCGACAACATCCGGGTGGCACGGGAGATCGAGCAGGCCGTCCGGGACAACGGCGCGGTGCCGGCCACCATCGGCATGATCGACGGCGAGGTGATCGTCGGCCTCGAGGACGCCCAGGTGGAGCGGCTGGCGTCAGCCGAGGCGGTGGCCAAGCTGTCGGTGCGCGACCTGGCGATCGCAGCGGCCCGGCGCTCCGACGGCGCGACCACCGTCGCGGCCACCAGCGCGATCGCCGCGGCGGCCGGGATCGGCGTGTTCGCCACCGGCGGGCTCGGCGGGGTGCACCGGGAGGCGAACGTCACGTATGACGAGTCGGCCGACCTGACGGCGCTCGCCCGTACCCCGATCGTCGTGGTCTGCGCCGGGGTCAAATCGATCCTGGACGTAGGCGCCACCCTGGAGCGGCTGGAGACGCTCGGCGTCTCCGTCGCCGGCTACCGGACCCGCCGCTTCCCCGGCTTCTTCATCACCGACGGCGGCTTCGACCTGGACTGGCAGCTCGACTCGCCGAAGCAGGTCGCCGACTTCATCAAGGCCCGCGCCGACCAGGGCGTCGCCGACGGCGCGCTGGTGCTGGCCAACCCGCTGCCGGCCGAGGAGCAGCTGGAGCCGGCCCTGCACGACCGGACCCTGGCGACCGGGCTGAACCTGCTGGCCGAGCAGAACATCACCGGCAAGGCGGTCACCCCGTTCCTGCTGGGCCACTTCCACTCCAGCACCGAGGGCCGCAGTCTGGCGGTCAACATCCGGATCATCCTGCGCAACGCCGCGCTGGCCGCGCAGATCGCGGTGGCCGCGACCGACGGCTCTGCCGCGCCCGTCGGTTTCGCCGTACCGGCATGACCCTCGCCGCTACCGGCGCTTCGGCGGCGGCCGCCGCTTCCGGCACTTGGGCTGCGCCCGCCGGTTTCGGCGCTTTGGTGGCGCCCGCCGGTTTCGGTGTGGCGGCATGATCCTCGTTGTCGGCGACCTGGTCACCGACGTCCTGGTCGAGCACGACGGAGAGATCCGGGCGGGCTCGGACACGGACGCGGCGATCCGGGTCGCCGGTGGCGGCCAGGCCGCGAACACCGCCGCCTGGCTGGCCCACGCGGGCCAGGAGGTGACGTTGATCGCGGCGGTCGGCGACGACCAGGCCGGGCACGACCGGGTGAGCGAACTCACCGCGGCCGGCGTGCGGTGCGCGGTGCAGGTCCTCCCAGGCGTCGCCACCGGCAGCGTGGTGGTGCTCACCGGAGCCGCCGAACGCACCATGATCACCGACCGGGGCGCCTCGCTGCGCATCGAACCGGACCACGTCACCGCCGCGATCACCGGCGCCCCGGCCGGCAGCCATCTGCACCTCTCCGGCTATCCGCTGCTGCACGCGGGCTCCCGTCCGGCGGGCCGGGCGGCCCTCACGGCCGCTTCGCGGCGAGGTCTCACGGTGAGCGTCGACGCGGCGTCCGCGGCCCCCTTGCGCGATGCCGGGGCCGGGGAGTTCCTTTCCTGGGTACGGGGAACCGACCTGCTCCTGTGCAACGCGGACGAGGCCGACGTGCTCGCCGGTCCAGGCCCGGCGGCCGAACAGGCGGGGCGGCTGACCGCGCACGTACGCAACGTGGTGGTGAAACAGGGCGCAGCCGGAGCAGTGTGGGCCGGCCCGGACGGCGTGTTCCCGGTGGCCGCCTCCCCGGTGCCGGTGAAGGACCCGACGGGCGCCGGTGACGCCTTCGCGGCCGGGCTGCTCGGGGCATGGTGCGCGGGGTCGTCACCGTCTGCCGCGCTGCGGGCCGGGGCGGTGCTGGGCGCGCTGGCCGTCTCCCGGGTCGGCGCCCGCCCGGCCCCAGAGCACCCCACTCACCCACCTGCCTGAGTGACGGCTAGCCGGACCTCAGACAGGTAATACGCCACCCATAACCGGTCTGAGGTCCGGCTCGGCACAACCAGCCGGACCTCAGGCACGTTATGAACCCGCCGAGACCTGTCTGAGGTCCGGCTAGCCGTACCGCAGGCGGGTTTGGGGCCGCATGGTGCTGGACGGCAACCTTCTCGGAAAAGCGGGCGAAGCGGACGCCCTTGGTCGGGATCGGGACTCAGTCGGCGCGGCGGCGGGGCTCGTCGATCACCTCGGAGTCGATGGTGATGTAGTCGGGCGCCGGAGGCGGCTCGGTCAGTGCCCGGCGGACGTCCTCGCGGGCGGCCGCGTCGGCGGCGCGCTCGGCCTTGGATTTGGGCGGGCGGTCGTTTGCGATCAGCACGGCCATCCAGGGCAGCAGGACCATCCCCAGGGCGCAGAGGCTCAACCAGAGCGGCAGCAACGGCACCCGGGCACTGATCAGGATCCCGCCGAGGATCAGGCAGAAGGCCCGGACGCTCATCATCGTGACGTAGCGGATCTGGCGGCTACGGAGTTGATCGTCCTGGCTGCGAGCGGCGTCGGTGATCAACACCGGACGCTCCGGATGCTTCTTCACGCGAGGTCTCCGATCGACCTCGTCATCCTCCCACCGGGCGGGCCATCGTGCCCAGCGGGGCGGGACTCAGGCCTCCTTGGCCGCTTTCGCCTCGGCCTTGACCTGCTTCTTGTAGGCCCGGACCTTACCCAGCGACTCGGCGTCGACGATGTCGGCCACCGACTTGTAGGAGCCTTCCTCGCCGTAGCCGCCGGCCGCCTCGCGCCAGCCGTCCGGCCGGACGTCGTAGAGCTTGCCGAGCAGCGCCACGAAGATCTGCGCCTTCTGTTTGCCGAAGCCGGGCAGCGCGAAGATCCGCTTGTAGAGCTCGGCGCCGTCGGCCACGCCGCGCCAGAGGCCGGCGGCGTCCCCGTCGTACTCGTCGGTGATCACCCGGCAGACCTCCTGCACCCGGGCCGCCATCGCCTTCGGGAACCGGTGCAGGGCGGGCGGCTCGGAGAAGACGGCGACCAGCGCCTCCGGGTCGAAGTCGGCCAGCTCGGCGGCGGCCGGCTCGTGCCCGAGCCGCTGCGCCAGCACCCACGGCGAGGTGAACGCCTTCTCCAGGGTGATCTGCTGGTCCAGCACGATCCCGAGGGTCACCGCGAGCGGGTCACGGTTGAGGAGGTCGTTGGCTTCGGCCGGCACCGGCAGGGAGAACGTCACGACCCCATGATGGCAGGTCGGCCAGGGGTCACTTACGCCTGGACCGTCCGCGCCAGGGCTTCGTAGGTGATGATCCGGACCTTGAGCGAGCGGCCGGCCACCCGGCTCAGCTCGCCGACCTCCATCACGTGCTCGGCCACCCTACGCAGGTCGGCCGAGGTGGTGATCGGCCGCCGCAGGCCGAGCGCCTGCACGGACAGGCTCCACAGCCCCTCGGCCATCTGCGGGCCGACGAGGTCCGCCAGCGCCTTCACGGCATCCTGCTCGGTTGGCTGCTCCTGGCCGTGGTTCTCGGCGCGGGGCATGGCGGCACCTCTCGCTTGGCTGGTCCGGTCAGAACAGTTCGATGAGGGGTTCGGCGTCGGTGTGCGAGCCGCCGGTCTGCTCGGCGTGGGTGCTCCGCTGCCGCGACATCACGTGTTTGGCGCGCAGGTCCTCCACGCTGATCATCCGGGCGATCAGCTCCTCCTCGGTGAGGGCGCCGCGGGCGTACGCGGCGACGTCCTCGGTCTGCCGCCGGACGTCGCCGACCGCGTCCGCGACGTGCTCCAGCATCTGCCGGCTGATGTCCTGGAACTGGACGTGCCCGACGGCGCCGGTGGTCTCCGAGGTGAGCGCGGCCGAGCTGCGCTGCACCTGGTCGGCGGCGCTGACCGTGTCCTTGAGGATGCCGGCGACCATCTCCGACATCTCCCGCTGGGCGTTGGCGATGCCGCCCAGCCGGCGGGTCATCGCGGTGTCCTCGCTGCCGGCCGGCAACTCCTGGTCCCGGTCGAACTGGGTGTCGTCGGAGAGCACCGCGTCCAGCTTGGCGGTGAGGTCACCGATGTTCGTGCCGATGCCGTGCGCGGCCTCGGCCGACCGGTGGGCCAGTTTGCGTACCTCGTCGGCGACCACCGAGAAGCCCTCGCCCGCCTCGCCGGCCCGGACCGCCTCGATCATCGCGTTCAGCGCGAGGATGTTGGTGGCCCGGCTGACCTCCTCGATCTGTTTGACGTGCTGGTCGAGCTCACGCATCTGCTCGACCAGCGCCCGGATCTGATGGTCGCGGTGCAGGAAGTACGAGATCAGGCGCCCGACCAGCTGGTCGTTGCTGGTGCTGACCTGGCTCAGCTCGGTCTCGGTCCGGCTGAGGGTGCCGGCGAGTTGCGCCACGTCGCCGGCCATCACCTCCGCCAGTGAGTCGACCTTCACGAGCTGCTGGATGATCGCGTGCGCGGCTTCGCCGGTCTGCTCGATGACGTCACGCACGTGCCCGTCGACCACGTCGCAGTACGACGGGACCGGGTCCAGCGCACCGGCGACGACGTCGGGGAGCAGCCCCGGCTCCTCCGTTTCGGCAGGTGTCAGCGAGAACTTGCGGAGAAGACTTGGCATGCGATACCTCCGTTTCGCCGGTCAGTCGGTCAGTCGGTCAGGCCCCGGGCAGAACCTGCTTGATCACGCCGAGGAGCTGGTCCGGGCCGACCGGCTTGACCAGCCAGCCGGTGGCGCCGGCGGCCTTGGCCTCGGCCCGCTTGGTCTGCTCCGACTCGGTGGTCAGCATGAGGATGGGGGTGAAGCGCATACCCGGGGCCTTGCGGGCCTCGCGGGCGAAGGTGATCCCGTCCATCTGCGGCATGTTCACGTCGCTGATGATCAGGTTCGGCTTGACGCCCTTGCCGAGTTTGTCGAGCGCCTCCTTGCCGTGGCCGGCGGTCTCGACGGCGTAGCCGGCCTTGGTCAGGATCGCCTTGAGGCTCATGAGCATGGTGGCGGAGTCGTCGACGAGCATCACAGTGGTCATGGAGGATCGCTTCCCTGCTTGTTGGCTGGGCCACCGCTCCCCGCGAGCAGTGGCAGCACCTGGGCCGCCAGGAAGGCGTCGTTCGGTGCTGAAGAAATCTTCGGACGGAAAAGCAGCAGGGCCTGGAGTGCGCCGGTGTGCAGATGGTTGCATCGGCGCAGGGAGATCTTCGGCCGCTTGGCGGTACGCAGCCAGCCGGTCAGCTGTTCCACCTCGTCGACCGTGACGACGCCGACCAGGTTGGCGGTCTCCTCATGCAACTCGAGCGGCAAGACCGAGCACCTCCTTCATGTTGAGCACCAGCAGGACCAGACCGTCACCGAGCAGGGCGGTTCCGGAGAACTCGTCGGCGTACGCGAGCAGGCCCTCCATCGGCTTGAGGATCACGTCGACCTCGCGGTGGAACTGTTCGACCAGCAGGCCGACCCGCTGGTTGTTCACGCTGACCACGAGGATCGGCCGGTCGGCGTCGTCGTCGAGCGTCCACGGCATGTCCAGGGCGCGGGCCAGGTCGATCACCGGGACCACTTCGCCGCGCATCATCACCACCTCCTGGTGCAGCACCCGGCTCATCTCGCCGGCCGGGACCCGTACCGTCTCGACGACCAGGTCGACCGGGATGCCGAACCGCTGCCCGGCGACGCTGACCACCATCACCTGGGTGACCGCCATCGACAGCGGCAGCCGCAGCCGGGTGGATGTGCCCTGGCCCAGTTTGGAGCGCATGGTCACGGTGCCGCCGAGCTTCTCCACGCTGGCCCGGACGGCGTCCATCCCGACTCCCCGTCCGGAGAGATCCGAAACCTGGTCGGCGGTCGAGAATCCGGGGCGGAACACCAGGTCGACCGCTTCGGTGTCGGAGAGCGACTCCAGCTCCTCCTCGGAGATCAGGCCTTTCTCGTACGCCTTGCGCTTGACCCGGTCCGGGTCGACGCCCCGCCCGTCGTCGGAGACCTCGACGATCACCGCGTCGCCGTCGGCCACCGCCGCGAGGGTCAGGCGGGCCGCACCGTGTTTGCCGGCCGCGATCCGTTCGTCGGACGGTTCGATGCCGTGGTCGAGGCTGTTGCGCACCAGGTGCACCAGCGGGTCGCCGAGCGCCTCGATGACGTCCTTGTCGGCCATCGTGTCCTCGCCCTCGGTGACCAGCTCGATGGTCTTGCCGAGCCGCCGGCTGAGGTCGCGGACGAGTCGTGGGAACCGGCCGAACGCCACCGACAGCGGCAGCATCCGGACGTCCATCACCGCCGCCTGGAGTTCCTCGGCGATCCGGTGCATGCCGGCGTACTGGTCCTTGATCCGGCGGCTGAGGATCCGGCTGCCGAACTCCTCCTCGGCGGCGTCGGCCAGGAAGGTCAGGCCGTTCTTGGCCACGTTGAGCTCGCCGACCAGCTCCATCAGCCGGTCCACCTTCTCCTGGTCGACCTTGAGGACCCGGGTGCCGACCTGGCCGCCCGGGTCGTCGGCTCGGCCGGCCGGCTCGGCCGGGACCACCATCGGGGCCGGCGGCGGCACCGCGATGTCGGAGGTGTCCGGGATGACGGCCGGCGCCGGGGCCGGGGCGGCCTCGCCGGCGAGCCGGACGACTGTCGCGATCAGCTCGTCCGGGCCGGCCTCGGCCAGGTTCACGGCCAGGCCGAGGGCGCGGGCCGCGGCTGTGACCGCGTGCCGTGCCGACCCCAGCCGGGTGCCTTCGACGGCCGGGCCGTCCATCGTCAGGGTGCGGTGCGCCGCGTGCAGCACGGCGCGGGCGTCGGCGGCCAGCTCCGAGTCGATCATCGGGGTGATCGCGACGGTGACCGGCAGCTCGGTGGTGAGCGGTGGCTCGCCGCTGAGGTGCCTGGTGATCGCGCCGGAGTCCAGTTCGACGATCTGGATCTGGTCGGGGACGTAGCGGAACAGGTACTCCAGTTCGCCGAGGGCGGCCCGGGTGGCCACGACGAACGACAGCATGCAGGTGTACTCGTCGTATTCGTCCGGGTCGGGCCAGGCCGGTGGCTGCACCACGCCGAGCCGTTCCAGGCCGGGCACCTGGCGGACCAGGTGCAGCGGGTCCTCGGCCCGGAAGAAGCAGTCGGTGTCCGGCGTGTAGTAGACGAACCGCATGGTCGACGTGGTGGTGGCGAGCCAGGCGGCGATCTCGGTGAGCCATTCGGCGTCGAACCACGCCAGCCAGTCCGGGGCGGCGTCGATCACCGGCGCCGGCACGCCCACGACTGCCGCGGCGGGCGCGGTGTCGCCGCCGAGCGGGGCGCGCAGTTTGGTGATCAGCCCGGCCGCGTCGGTCCCGGCGCTGGCCGGGAGCCGTTCGTGCGCGGTGACGTGGGCCAGCCAGCCGCGGATCAGGTCGAAGGCGGCCAGCAGGTCGTCGGTCATCTGCGAGTCGAGCCCCAGCCGGCCGCCACGGACCGCGTCCAGCAGGTCCTCGGCGGCGTGGGTGAGCCGGGTCAGCTCGGGGAAGTCGAAGAGGCCGGACGAGCCCTTGAAGGTGTGCGCGGCCCGGAACACCTCGTTGACCAGCTCCGGGTCGCCGGGTACCCGTTCCAGCTGAAGCAGCCCTTCGTCGACCTGGGCCAGCAGGTCGTTGGCCTCGGCGAGGAACTGTGCGAGCAACGGGTTCATGCCGCGTCCCTCCCGGCGGTCAGCATCGTGGCGATCCGGGCCAGCCGCTCGCCGGCCACCGGTTTGACCAGGTAGAGGTTCGCGCCGGCCTGGTACGCCCGGTCGGCGTCCCCGGGCCGGTCCTCGGTGCTGATCATCACGACCGGGGCGGCGGTGCCGACCGTCTCCGAACGGAGCGTCTCGACGCAGGTGTAGCCGTTCATCCTCGGCATGTTCACGTCGACCACGAACAGGTCGAACGAGGCGCCGAGCGCCGCCTCGACCGCCTCCAGGCCGTTCGCCGCCTCGCTCACCTCGAACCCGGCGTCGGTGAGCAGGCTGGAGTGGTAGAGCCGCACCGTGGCGGCGTCGTCGACGACGAGCACCCGGGCTCTGGTCGGGGTATCCGCGGTCATCACTTGGCTCCGCTCGGTCGCTGGTACACGAGGCCCTCCGGCAGGCGGGTCGGCGTGAAGATCGGCGAGATCCGGCTCATCGACTCGGAGTGGCCGAGGAACAGGTAGCCGCCGGGGCGCATGGCGCCGTACAGGTTCTCGGCGGCCCGGCGGCTGGACAGCTCGTCGAAGTAGATGAGCACGTTGCGGCAGAAGATGACGTCGAAGTCACGGAACGCGCGCATCGCGGCGGTGTCGCAGATGTTCACCCGGTGCAGCGTCACGGCGCTGCGGATGCCCTCGTCGACCTGGAAGCGCCCGGATCCGACGGCGACGAAGTACTTGCTCAGCCAGGTCTTCGGCACCCGCTGCACGGACCGTTCGCCGTAGCTGGCGTGGGCCGCCTTGGCGAGCACCTCGCTGTCGATGTCGGCGCCGTGGATCTCGACGTCCACGTGGTCGATCTGGTCCCATTCCTCGAGAAGGCGGAGAGCGATGGAGTACGGCTCCTCGCCGGTCGAGCACGGCAGCGAGAGGATCTTCACCGGCCCGGTGATCCGGCCGGCGCCACCGCGGGCGGCCAGCACGTTCGGCAGCACCGTGCTGAGCATGGCGTCGAACTGGTAGTCCTCGCGCAGGAAGTAGGTCTCGTTGACGGTGAGCTGGTTGATCAGCTCCTGGAGCATGTCGCTCCGGTCGGCTGTCCGCAGCGCCGCGAACCAGCTCGCGAACGTGTCGTACCGGGAGTTGCGGATGCAGGTGTCGATCCGCTTGTCGACGAAGTACCGCTTCGACGGCGTGAAGTGGATCCCGGTGCGCTTGTAGAAGTAGTCGCAGAACCGGGTGAAGTCGGCGTCGGACAACCCCGTGGCGGCAGCGCTCGTCATCACGTCGTCCCGGTCAGCCGGGGCAGCGCCGAGTTCACCGTGAACCGCAGGAACGGGTCGTCCGGGAAGCGCTCCACGGCGTCGCGCAGCAGCTGGGCGTCCTCGGCGGTGGCCGACGGCAGCAGCGCGTCGATCGCCCCGGTCACCACGTTCGGGTGCGGGTCCTCGCAGATCATCCGGACCAGCCAGGTGTGCGCCTCCGGATGTGGCAGGTCGGCCAGCACCATCGCGGTCATCACACGGACGTCGTGGTCGGGGGCGGCCAGCAGGGTCGGCAGCAGCGCCGGGACCGACTGCGGCATGGTCGCGAGCGCCGCCGCGACGGCCGTCCGCAGCAACGCCTCGTCGCTGGCCAGGTGCACCGCGAGCCCGCCGGCTACCTCCTCGGTGTCGCGGGCCGCGAGGGTGGTGAGGATCGACTCCAGGACCCGTGGATCCTCCTCGGCGCCCACCCGGGCCAGTAGCTCCGGCACCGCCTCGGCGGCATCGACCAGGCCGAGCGCGGCCTCCCGCCGGCAGTCCGGATCGGGGTCGTCCAGCTGGCTCAGCAGTGTCTCCGTGTCGGGCGGCTCGGGCCGGACCTCCTCCGGCTGCTGCGGGGTCTGCTTGCGGACGAGTCCCATCGTGCTTCTCTCTTCCTCGGCGCTCAGCGGAAGCCGACCGCTCAGCGGACCCAGTCGGCCAGCTTCTCCGCGATCTCGTAGGACGGCAGCACGACGGTGGCCCCACCCCGGCGGGCCAGTTCCCCCGGCATGCCCCAGACCACGGCTGTCTCCTCGGACTCGGCGATGGTCCGCCCGCCGCCCTCCTTGACCGCGGCCATCTCCTTGGCGCCGTCGTCGCCCATGCCGGTGAGCAGCGCGCAGACCAGCCGGCTGGGATCGATGTAGCGGCGGGCCGAGCCGACCAGCCGGTCCACGCTCGGATGCCAGCGGAACTCGGGCGTGGACGGCACGCTCTTGACGATCAGCCCGTCGGTCCGCCGGGCCACCACCACGTCGGCGTTGCCCCGCCCGATGTAGACGTTCCCGCGCTGCACCGTCATGATCCGGTCGACCTCGTGCACCCGCAGCGCGCAGGTCTCGTCGAGGCGGCGGGCCAGCGCCCCGGTGAACGAGGCCGGGATGTGCTGGGCCACCACCACAGGCGCACCGAGCGTCTCGGGCAGTTGCGGGAGCAGGTCGGACAGCAGCGCCGGGCCGCCGGTGGACGATCCGATCAGGACCAGGTCCACCGCACCGACCGCACCGAGGTCCCGCCCGGGTGGCACGGCGGCGGCCCGCCGGCTGTGCGCCCTGATCCGGGCGGTCAGCCCACCGGCCGGTTTCAGCTTCGCCGCCGAGGCGTTGCGCACCTTGTTGATCAGGTCGGCCGACACCTCGTCGATGTTCAGCGACACCGTGCCGCCCGGCTTCGGCACGTAGTCCACCGCACCGAGCTCCAGCGCCTCCAGCGTGACCAGGGCGTTGTGCTCGGTCAGGGAGGAGACCATCACCACTGGAGTGGGCTGCTCCTTCATGATCCGGGCCAGGCAGGTGAGCCCGTCCATCTCCGGCATGTTGATGTCCAGGGTCACCACGTCGGGCTGGAGGCGGCCGAGCTGTTCCAGCGCGTCCACCCCGTTGCGGGCGGTGTGCACCTCGAACCCGCCGGCCTCCGCGAGGATGCCCTTGAGAGCACGCCGCATCAGCGCCGAGTCGTCGACCACGAGTACGGACGTAGGCACCCCGAGACTCCGATCAGACCCCGACGAGCGCCTCGTCGGCGACCGTGCTGCTCAACTCCGCCGCCTGATCCGCCTGGCCCGCCGCGAGCAGCTGATCCACCTGCACGAGCAGGAGCATCCGCTGCTGATCAGGCAGGTTCGCCACCCGGGACACCACCCGCGCCTGTTCGGCGGAGAGCTCCGGCGCCGGCTCCAGCACGTTGCGGCCGACCCGGGCCACCTCGGCCACCGAGTCGACGATGAACCCGGTCCGGACCCCGCCGATGATCAGCACCACGATCCGCTGCCGCTCGTCGCGCTCGGTCCGGTCCAGCCCGAGCCGGGTTCGCAGGTCCACCACCGGCAGCACGGTGCCGCGCAGGTTGACCAGGCCCTCCACGAAGTCGTACGACTTGGGCACCCGGATCAGCGCCTCCGGCACCCGGATGATCTCCTGCACCGCGTCGACGTCGACGGCGTACTCCTCGTCGTCGAGGCGGAACACCACGAACAGTTCCTCGTCGCCGCGGCCGTCGTCGGCCGCCCGCTCATCGGGCATGTCGGGCTCGTCCTCCTGCCGGTAGTCGGCGATCTCGTTGCGTACCTCCGGCGAGTCGAACATCCGGTTCACGCTCAGCACCGAGACCAGGCGTTTGCCGTCCTCGAGCCGGCACACCGACTCCACCTCGGTCTTGCGGCCCTCACCGGCCACCACGCTCGGTAGCGGGGCGACCAGCTCGTGCGGCACGCGCAGCACCTCGCGGACGGTGTCCATCACCACGCCGACCACGCCGCCGTCGATGGAGACCACCACGATCCGGTTCTGCGGCTCGAGCGGCGTCACCGGCAGCCCGAAGACCCGGCGCATGCTCACCACCGGCAGCAGCCGGCCACGCAGGTCGATCACGCCCAGCACCCGGCTGCCGGCGTTCGGCACGTGGCTCACCGACTCGGGGGCCTGCACGATCTCCTGCACCTGGTCGATCGGGAGGGCGTACTCCTGGCCCTCGACCGCGAAGCTGACCAGCTCCAGGGTGTCGTCGAGATCGGCCTCGACGTCGCCTTCGGCGGCGAGCCGGGTCACCGCGGAGCTGTCCCGGCCGCCCCGCTTCTCCGAGGCGAGCCGGGTGAACTGGGTGCCGATCAGCCGGTCCACGTCCAGCACGGTGGTCATCTGGCCCTCGCCGGACTTGATCACCCCGACCAGCACGTCCGAGTTGACCGTCGACTGCACCGACTCGGCCGACTCCACCTGCTGCGGGTCTATGCTGATCACGCTGGAGACCCGGTCGACGACGAAGCCGAGCGGCACCCCGCCGTCCACCACGATCACCCGGGTGGTCTCGTCGTGCTCGGTCTGTTCCATCGCGCAGCAGATCCGCAGGCTGACCACCGGCAGCACCCGGCCGCGCAGGTTGGCCAGGCCCTCCAGCGACGGCGGGCCGAGCGGCACCTTCACCACGGCCGGCATCCGGATGATCTCCTGGACCCGCTGCATCGGGAAGGCGTACTGCTCCCCCGCCATGTCGAACGTGACGAAGTCGCTGTTCTCGTCGAACTCGTCGTCGGCGAGATCGGTGTCGGCGTCCATGTCTTTCCCCGTCCCGCTCAGGCGGCGTTCTGCAGCTCGTCGGCGAGCGCGGCGATCTCCTCGACCGCGGCCGCGAGTTCCTCGGCGCCCTGGGCCTGTTCCCGGGCCGCGGTGGACGCCTGGCCGGCCAGCTGCTCGGCCTGGTTGGCGGACGACGAGATCTGCTCCAGGCCGGTCTTGACCTGGCCCAGCGTCTCCGCGATGGCCAGGGCCGCCTCGCGGACCTCCTCATTGCCGCCGCGGACCTGCTGCATGTCGCGCTCGATCTCCTCGAGCCGGGCGGTGGTGGCCTTCGCCGCCTCCACCTCGGCCAGCGACAGCCGGCTGGTCTCCTCCAGGTCGGCCCGGACCTCGACGATCCGGTCCTGCACCGCCTTGACCAGGTCCTTGATCCGGTCGGCGTTGTCCGCCGAATCCCGGGCCAGGTTGCGGATGTCGGTGGACACCACGGCGAAGCCCTTGCCGAACTCGCCGGCCCGCGCCGACTCGACCGACCCGTTCACCGCCAGCATGTTGGTCTGGATCGAGACGTTCGCGATGGCGTCCACGATCTTGTCGATCCGCCGGGAGATCTGCTCCAGCTCGGTCACCTTGCGGACGTTCTCGATGCCCTCGCGGGCGGCCGTGCCGATCGCGGTGATCATCGAGTCGACGGCCTGCTTGTTGCCGGCCAGCAGTTCCAGGATCACGTCGGCCCGCTCCACCGCCGCCCCGCCCCGGGTGGACGAGAGCTGGGCGCCCTGCTCGATCTGGTTCACCGCCTCGGCGGTCTGCTGGCCCTTCTCGGCGGCCGTACGCGCACCGGTGTTGATCTCGTTGATCGCGACGTTGATCTGGCTCGCCGCCCGGTTGATCTCCTCGACCGCGGCCGACAGCTCCTCGGCGGCCGAGGCCACCTCCTCGGCGCTCTTGGCGATGTCGGTGCTGCTGCGCAGTGTCTCCGCGACCTCGGCCAGCGACTCGGACGCCTGATCGCTCTGCCGCAGCGCCTGGGTCTGCTGGGCGACCGTCTGGAGCGACTCCTCGCACGCCGCGGACTGCTGCTCGGCCGCCGCGGCGATCTCCTCGGACCGCTGCTTGGCGCTGGCCGCGGCCTTCTTGGCCTGCCCGGCGGCAGCGGCCATCTCGGTCGCCCCGGCCATGATCGTGCCCATGTCGGCCCGGATCGTCTCCAGCTGCGAGGTGATCGTCTTGCCCTTCTCCACCTCGCCCCGGGCCGTCTCGGCGGACGTCTGGACCGCGCCGGCGATCTCGGTGACGCTGCTGCGCACCTCGTCGATCAGGTCACGGATCTGCCGGGCGCTGCGCTCGCTGGTCTCGGCGAGGGTGCGCACCTCGTCGGCGACGACCGCGAAACCCTTGCCGTGCTGCCGGGCGCGGGCCGCCTCGATGGCCGCGTTCAGGGCCAGCAGGTTGGTCTGGTCGGCGATGTGCGCGACCGTCTTGACGATCTCGCCGATCTCGTCGGCCTGCTTCTCCAGTTCGGTGATGGTGGCCACCGACTCGGTCTGCCTGGTCGACGCGCTGTCCACGTTCGCCAGCAGGTTGCTGATCCCGTTGCGGGTCTCGTTCAGCAGGCTCTGGAGGGCGTGGCTCAGGTCGGCCACCTGGCGGGTCGTCGATTCCTGGCTGCTGACCCGTTCCTCGACCTGGTTCATCGCGGCCAGGCTCTCCTGGGTCGCGCCGGACGCCTCCTCGGCGCCGGCGGCGATCTGCTGCATCGCCTCGGAGAGCTGCCGGGAGGCCTCGGAGGCCTGGGCGTTCTGTGCTGAGATCTCGGTGGTGGCGGAGGCGATCCGCTCGGCCGCCTGCTGCTGTTTGGCCACCGAGCGGGCCTGGCGCCGATTCGCGTCCGGGTCGCCTCCCCGGGCCGGGCGGGCCGCCGCCGGCTGACCGGCCGGGCGGGCTGCTCGAGAGGTGTCGGCGCCGCGCCCGGTGGCGGTGCTGGTGAGGGGCATGGGTTGAACTCCCATCTGGGTCCGGTCGATCCGGCGCACGGATGTGCAATTCGTGTGCAAGTCGCCAGGATCGGGGCACGTCGGTCGCTCACCATCGGAGCTCACATTTCGGCGGCCCTCTCCGACCAGGCAAATCCTGGCACCGCCCGAAAGCCCGACGAGGAGATATTCACCGAGTTCACGGCGGCGCCCGGCACCCTCCGGGGCTGACGGACGACTCGGCTACCGTCAGCGGCGTCGCCGAGGACAGCGAAGCGGCGTCACCGAAGACCGGAAACGGCGTCGCCGAGAACGGGCGGGCGATGTCGCCGAGGATGGGAAGTGGAGCACATGCGGGCGCTGGTGCAGACCGTGAGCCGGGCGAGCGTGACCGTGGACGGGACGATCGTCGGCAAGATCGAGGACGGCCTGCTGGTGCTGGTCGGCGTGACCCACGACGACACCCCGGCCAAGGCCGCCGAACTGGCCCGCAAGACGTGGGAGCTGCGGGTCCTGGACGACCGTTCGGCCGCCGACCTGGGCGCGCCGCTGCTGGTGGTCAGCCAGTTCACCCTCTACGGCGACGCGCGTAAGGGCCGCCGGCCCAGCTGGAGCGCGGCCGCGCCGGCCGAGGTCGCCGAACCGTTGATCGAGGAGTACGTGAAAGCACTGCGCGCCCGGGGAGCGACGGTCGAAACCGGCCGCTTCCGGGCGCACATGCTCGTCGAATCGGTGAACGTCGGACCGTGCACGGTCCTGCTGGAGCTCTAGAAGAAGAGCCCGCGGCGTGAGGCGGACTGGCGCAGCCACTGGTCGAGCCGGGACACCCAGTCGATCTGGTCGGCGGTCGCGTAGTCGACGTCGAAGCTGCCGAACGCGTCGTGCCCCTCGGTGAAGACGCCGCCGCGCTTGTCCAGCTCCAGGATCACCTGGAGTTTCTGCGGCGTCGGCAGGAAGGTCAGCTCCAGCTGGTTGATACCGCTCGCGTACTGCGGCGGCGGGTAGAACTCGATCTCCTGATAGAACGGCAGATGCTGCTCCACCCCGTAGACCCGGCCCTGCTCGACATCGGCCTTGCTGAACCGGAAACCGATCTGGAGCAGCGCGTTGAGGATCCGCTCCTGGGCCGGCAGCGGGTGCACGGCCACCGTGTCCAGGTCCGACTTGTCGACCGCGCGAGCCACCTCGAGCTCGGTGGCCAGGCCCATCGTCATACCGTGCAGGTGCTGGCCGTACACCTCGGTGATCGGGGTCTGCCAGGGCACCTCGAATCGGAACGGCACGTCGTGGCGCACGCCGGGCTCCAGTTTGAACGAACCGGTCAGGCGCTGACGGTGGAACTCCTGGTTCGACTGGTACTCACTGTCGCCGCTCTCCACCTCGACCCGGGTCATCAGGCCGATCGCCACATACTCGATGTCGACCGCGTGGTCGCCACCGACCACGTGGACCTGACCCTCGAGGTAACCGCCGGGATAGGTGTTCGGATTGGTCAGCACGGTGTCGACAGACGGGCCGCCAACGCCGAGCGCTTGCATCATTCGCTTGAAGACCACGCAGATCCCCTCCTAGGGCCATGCACATTATCGAGTTCCGGCAAATTCTCCGGTGGCCCGGACACGCACGTTGTCGGTTTGACGACGTCAGGCTTCTCCCCGATTCATGCCACCTGGACGCTGGCCTCACCTCCGCTTAACGCGCCACGGACGAAGCTAGCCCTCACACCGGCACGGATGCGGCTGGTTCGCACGAGACGTTACTCGGGGGAGGGGACTCCAAGTGGTCCTGAACATGAAGGCGTCGGAGTCCATGGCGGCTGAGGACAGCATGACCGACGATGTCGAGCCGCTGGCCGACCTGGACGCCACGGACGAGCGCGGGGTTTCCGCCGACCTGGTCCGTGCCTACCTCAACGGCATCGGCCGGACCCGGCTGCTGACCGCGGTCGAGGAGGTCACGCTCTCCAAGCGCATCGAGGCGGGCCTCTACGCCGAGGAGAAGCTGCCGGCGGCGCCCGCCGACCTGGCGCCTCTTCTGCGGGTCATCGCCGCGGAGGGCAAGGCCGCCAAGAACCACCTGCTCGAGGCCAACCTGCGCCTCGTGGTCAGCATCGCGAAGCGGTACACCGGCCGCGGCATGGCCTTCCTCGACCTGATCCAGGAGGGCAACCTCGGCCTGATCCGCGCGGTCGAGAAGTTCGACTACACCAAGGGCTACAAGTTCTCCACGTACGCCACCTGGTGGATCCGGCAGGCCATCACCCGCGCCATGGCCGACCAGGCCCGCACCATCCGTATCCCGGTGCACATGGTCGAGCAGGTCAACCGCATGGTCCGCTGCCGCCGCGACCTGGCCGCCCAGCTCGGCCGGGAGCCCAGCATCGCCGAGATCGCCAAGGCGATGGACGTGCCGGAGTTCCAGGTCATCGAGCTGATCTCGTACGACCGCGAGCCGGTCAGCCTGGACCAGGCGGTCGGTGAGGACGGCGAGAGCGCCCTCGGTGACTTCGTCGCCGCCGTCGACCCGAACGTGCCCGGTGAGGGCCACACCCAGGGCGAGCTCCGCAGCGAGGTGGAGATCGTGCTGTCCACCCTCTCCGAGCGGGAGTCCGCGGTGATCCGGCTGCGCTTCGGCCTGGACGACGGCCGGCAGCGCACCCTCGACGAGGTGGGCCGCGAGTTCGGGCTCAGCCGCGAGCGGATCCGCCAGATCGAGAAGGTGACGATGCTGAAGCTTCGTGACCCGGAGCGGGCGTCCCGCCTCGAGGCCTACGCCTCCTGATCTAAACGCTTCTCAACCTCCGGGGGCCGGTGTCCGGCCGGGCCCCCGGATCGCCGAACTCGATCGCGGCATGCAGCACGGACCAGCCGTCCGGGCGGGCCAGCACCGGGTTCAGCGTCAGCGACCGGACCCGCGGGTGCTCGTCGGCCAGCCGGCCCACCCGCAGCAGCAGATCGATCAGGGCGGCCCGGTCCACCGGGGTGGACCCGCGGTAACCGTGCAGCAGCGGGGCCGCCCGTGGCTCGTCGACAAGCGCCTCGGCGGCCCGGTCGGTGAGCGGCGCGGCCCGCCACGCCAGATCGCCCAGCAACTCACTGGCGACGCCACCGAGGCCGAAACCGATCACCGGGCCGAACGCCGGATCCTCGACCATCTCCACCGTGCAGGCGACACCCGGCGGCACCATGGTCTGCACCAGGACGTCCGGGCCGAACGCGCCGGCCAGTTCGCCGTACGCCGCTCGTACCCCCGGCTCGTCGGAGACCGCGAGGCGCACCGCGCCGAGGTCGATCCGATGCCGCAAGGCCCCTCCGGCCGCCTTGAGCGCGACCGGGAAGCCCAGCTGGACCGCCGCGGCGATGGCCTCGTCGACGCTGTGCGCGAGCGTCGACGGCAGCACCCGGATGCCGTAGGCGGCGAGCAGGCCGGTCGGTGACTCGGCGGCGACCGCGGCCTCCGCGGCGACCGGATCCACACCGGACAGGGCCGGCATGACCCCGGGCGGGCGGCGCAGCCAGTCGGCGTAACCCATCACCCGGGACAGCGCGCGGACCGCCTCCTCGACCGACGGATACGCGGGCACCCGCGGCGGCGCCTGGCCGAAGACCATCGTCGCGACCGTCGGTTTCTCACCGGCCAGGGCCACACTCGCCAGCGCGGCGGCGAAATCCGCGTCCTCGTCGGCGTGCCGGCCCGGCATCGGCGGCGCGAAGACCACCACCAGCGCGTCCACCGACGGGTCCACGGACGCGTCGGCGAGCGTGTCGGCGAGATCATGGGCGCCCGCCTCCGGGCCGGTGTCGCGCGGGTAACCGTCGGCCACCACCAGCCCGGCCGACCGGCAGGCGACCACCGCCAGCTCGGCCAGCGCCGACGAGTTGCCGACCACCGCGACCCGCCGGCCGGCCGGCAGCGGCTGGTGGGCGAGCAGCATGCCGACGTCGAAGAGCTCCTGGACGGTGTCCACCCGGATCACCCCGGAACGGGCGAACAGGGCGGTCACCGCGTGCGCGTCGGGGCTCGGCGCATCACCCGAGAGGCCCGGCGGGCGGGTCGCCGAGGCCACCGCCACCACCGGTTTGACCCGGCTGATCCGGCGGGCCAGCCGGGCGAACTTGCGCGGGTTGCCGAAGGTCTCCAGATAGAGCAGGACCACGTCGGTGCCCGGATCGTCCTGCCAGTACTGCAACAGGTCGTTGCCGGAGACGTCGGCCCGGTTACCCGCCGACACGAAACTGGACAGGCCCAGACCACGCCGGTCGGCCTCGGCCAGCAGGGCGACACCGAGCGCTCCGCTCTGACTGAAGAAGCCGACCCGCCCCGCCTTCGGCAGGCGTGGTGAGAGGGTGGCGTTCAGCCGTACCGAAGGATCGGTGTTGGCGATCCCGAAGCTGGACGGGCCCACCACCCGCAACCCGGCCGCTCTCGCCGCCTCGACCAGGCCGCGCTGCTGCGCGGCGCCCTCCGGGCCGGTCTCGGCGAAGCCTGCCGAGACCACCACCCCGCCGCCCGCGCCCGCGCGGGCGGCATCCGTCCCGGCTTCCGCCACCCGGTCGGCCGGCACGGCGATCAGGGCCAGGTCGATCGGCACACCGGCGTCGACAGCGCTGCGGTACGCGGTGAGCCCGGCCACCCGGTCGGCGGAGGGATGCACCGGAACCACATGCCCGGTGTAGCCGCCGTCGCGCAGATTGCCGAGCATGTGCGCGCCGATCCCGTGGCCGGTGGCGCTGGCGCCGTAGACGACGATGCCCCGGGGTGCGAGCAGCCGGGCGATCGAGCGGGCCTCGGTCAGGTGCTCGCGGGACTCCTGCACCTCACGCGACTTCTCGGTCGGCTCGATCGGGAAGCTCAGGTGCACCACGCCGTCGGCGTAGCGGCGCTGCACCTGGTAGCCGGTGTCGCCGAAGACCCGCAGCATCCCGTTGTTCTCCGGGAGGACCTCGGCGACGAACCTGGTGATCCCGTTCTCCCGGGCCGCATCGGCCAGGTGCTCCAGCAGCACCGACCCGATCCCCCGGCCCTGATGCGCGTCCTCCACCACGAACGCGACCTCGGCCTCCGGCGAGTCCAGGCCGAGCCGTTCATACCGCCCGACCGACGTGATCCGGCCGTCGGCGAGCGTCACGAACGCCTCCCGGTCACGGTGGTCGACGTTGACGAAACGCTGGAGGTCACGCTCCGGGATCCGGGGGTACGGCGAGAAGTAACGCAGGTAGCGGGTGCGGTCGCTCATCCGGGAGTGGAAGTCCACGATGGCCGGAGCGTCCTCCGGCCGGATCCGGCGCAGGTGGACGGCCGTCCCGTCGGAGAGGAGAACGTCTGCGCTGCGCTCCATGAGTCAATCCCGGGGATCGTGGGGGTCCAGGCCGTGCAGCGGGAAGACCGCGGTCCGGGTGGCGAGAACGGCCCGGTCCACCGGGTCGTCGCTCGTCCCCGGCCAGGACTCCAGCGGGGGCTCGGTCCCGTCGGTCATCGCCTCCGGAATGGTAGCCCCCGGACGGCGGGCGGCGGCCAGCGCGCGCCACCGCTGCGGGATGCGTGTCTCCGGCGCCAGCGGCTCCCCGGTGGCCACCGCGAGCAGGTGCGCCCAGGCCCGCGGAACCACTTCGACAAGTGCGTACCCACCGCCGCCGGTGGCCACCCAGCGGCCGTCGCAGACCTCGTCGGCGAGCGCGCGCATGGCGATGTACGTGGCCCGCTGCCCGTCCACCGACAGCCGCAGGTCGGCCAGCGGGTCGAGCCGGTGGGCGTCGGCGCCGCACTGGCTGATGATGATCTCCGGGGCGAAGGCGCGGACCACCGACGGCACCACCGCGTGGAAGGCCCGCAGCCAGCCGGCGTCCCCGGTGCCGGGTGGCAGCGCCACGTTGACCGAGGTGCCCTCCGCGTTCGGCCCGCCCGTCTCGTCGGCGAAGCCGGTGCCCGGGAAGAGTGCCAGCGGCGACTCGTGCAGGCTGATCGTGAGCACCCGCGGGTCGTCGTAGAAGGCGGTCTGCACCCCGTCGCCGTGGTGCACGTCGACGTCGATGTACGCCACCCGCTGCGCGCCCTGCTCCAGGAGCCAGGCGATGGCCACGGCCGGGTCGTTGTAGACGCAGAAGCCGGCCGCCCGGGCGGGCATCGCGTGGTGCAGGCCGCCCGCCACGTTCACCGCGCGGCGGGCCACGCCGTGCCACACCGCCTGGGCCGCGGCCAGGGTGGCGCCGCAGATCCGGGCGGAGGCCTGATGCATGTCGTCGAAAACGGGATTGTCCGGAGTGTTCAGTCCCCAGCCGGAGAAGAACGGATCGATCGGGGCGATCCGGACCGCGTCCAGATAGTCGACGCGATGCACCCGAGTGAGATCGATCTCACTTGCCTCCGCCGGCACGATCATCTGGACCCCGGGGCGGTCCAGGATGCCCAGGTCCCGGGCGAGGGCCATGGTCAGCTCGACCCGCACCGGATTGAGAGGATGATCGCCCATGTCGTACTCGAGCAGGGCACTGTCCCAGACCACCGCAGTCGTGTCGTCCGCCATGCCCGCCATGCTGCCATGCGCCGGACGTCCCCCGGTCGTGGCGATGTGCTGTTAGCACACCTGTTCCGCCGTCGGGTAGGGTCGTCAGGCACTTGTCCGGGGCGGAGGTCAACCCTGCGCAACGCGGTATTATCGCTGCTGGGAGGGCCGCATCGTGAACGATCTCGTCGATACCACTGAGATGTACCTGCGCACCATTCTCGAGCTTGAAGAAGAAGGTGTGCCCGCGCTTCGCGCCCGGATCGCCGAGCGCCTGCACCAGAGCGGTCCCACGGTCAGCCAGACCGTCGCGCGGATGGAGCGCGACGGCCTCCTCACCGTCGAGGGCGACCGCCACCTCGTGCTCACCGACCTCGGCCGCGCTTCGGCGGTCGCGGTCATGCGTAAGCACCGGCTCGCCGAGCTGCTTCTCGTCAACGTCATCGGGATGCCCTACGAGGAGGCCCACGAGGAGGCCTGCCGCTGGGAGCACGTGATGAGCGACGCCGTCGAGAAGCGGGTCTACGAGCTGCTCAACAAGCCGACCCGCTCGCCGTATGGGAACCCGATCCCCGGTCTCGACCAGCTCGGCGCTCCGGACGACACGGCCGATCTCCTGGTCCACGGCGAGCGCAACCTGGCGTTCCCGGGGCTCACCGGCAGCGTCGTCATCCAGCGCATCTGCGAGAGCGTGCAGACCAACTCGGATGTGCTGCGCCAGCTGCACGCCGCCGGGATCAACCCGGGCACGACGGTGACGGTGGCCCAGGAGCGCGACGGCGTGACCATCGACGGCTCGGCCGGCGACAAGATCCGGCTGCCGCGTGAGGTGGCGTCGCGGGTCTTCGTGGCGGCGCGCTAGTCGCCACGTCGTTTCGTTCGTCAGGCCGGGCGGCTCGGTTGCGCCCGGCCTAGCCGTTCGTTTCACCCGGGGTGGTCGCTCGCTTCGCCCGGCCTAACCGTTCGCTTCGCCCGCCGTGGTCGCTCGTTTCGCCCGGCGTGGCCGTTCGCTGTGGCCGTTCGTTGTGGCCAGTGCGGTGTCCGCCAACCTTCGCCGGGTCGCTCCTCCGCCGCTCGCGGATCTTGCACGAATCTTCACCCTCGCGCCGATCTTGCAGCCCTTTCCACGCCCCGACGGGAATAAAGCTGCAAGGTCTCCCCCGCGTAATGGACCTTGCACGACAAATCACACCCGGACATGAAGAAACGTGCAAGATCGCCGCGAGGGCGGGGAACCACGCAAGATCGCCGCATGGGTGGGGAACTGTGCAAGATCGGCGCGAGGGTGGGGAACCGTGCAAGATCGCCGGGCGCGGGGTCCGGTGAAGGCTGGGGGACGGAGTCCTAGCCGTTCGTTGTGCTCAGGGCCTTCGCCAGCTCCAGGAGCTTCTTGTCCATGTCCTTCACGTCGGCCGCCGTGGCGTCCTTCGCGAAGGTGAAGCGGAGCGTCTGGAGCTGCCTGGCCTCGCTCAGCCAGCCGATCTCCACGGTGGGGCCGTGCCCGCCGGTCGCCTTGGAGTCGAGGCGGTAACCGGCCCGGCCCAGACCGGTCAGTTTCGTCGCCTTCTCCGGCATCCGGGTGTCGAGGAAGATCGTCGCGTTCGCCTTCGTGGTCTCCACGACCGACAGCGCCAGGTCGGGCCAGGGCGCGGAGAGCGTCTGCACCACACAGGTCGAGGTGTCCTCGATCTGGTCGGCGGCGGCCACCGCGAACCGGATGCCGATCATCTGCTCGATGAAGTCGTAATCCCACAGGATGCACGCGCCACCGGCGGACGCGGCCGGCAGTTCGGCCAGGTCCTCGGCTGGCGCGGCCGGAGTCACGATGGTGGCGTCCTCGTCGGCGGAACCGCCGCTGCAGCCGGACACGGCGAACAGCACGGCGGCGCCGAGCGCGGCCAGACGTGTGGGCACTTGCGATCCTCCCCGGGGGCGGGCGCACACACCGTACTGAACGGGAGCCGATCACGGAAGGGGCGGTCAGGGGCCGCCCACATACGGGCAGTGACGACAGCCGCGGGAGCAGCAGGTCCCCCGGGCCGACAGGAATCCGGCGGTCAGCACGAAAAGGCCGGATTCCGGATCGAGATAGCCGGCCTGGCCCGCGTCGAGAGCAGCGGAGTGCGCGGCGAGGATCTCGGCCCGGCGCGGATGGTCCGGCGCGAGGCGGGACGGATGCGGCTCGGTCAGTGGACGGTTCACCTCTCGGACCATATCGCTTGACACTCGCTGTCAAGTAGTAGAAGGATGCTCTCATGGACCTCGCCGGGCAGCTGCTCCGCCTGCTCGACAACCGCCTGCTCGACCCACTGGAGATCCTCCTCGAGGACGACCGGCCGGGCGACGCGATCCGCACACTGCTGCGGCGGCGGGTGACCGAGTGGGCCGAGGTGCTCGAGCACGGCGACGACACCGCCGCGGTCCACGTCATCGCCCGGCTGATCGGCACTCTCTACCCCAGCGACCAGGGCTTTCACCCGCCTGCCGACTGGTGGCGCACCCCGCTCGGGCAGGTCGTGGTCCGGCGGGCCGGGCATCCGTACGCGGTCTCGGTCTCGCTCTCGACAGCCGGCGCGATGCTCGGCATCAGCCGGCAGGGCGTGCACGACCTGGTCCGCCGCGGCCGGCTGCCCCGCCATCCGGACGGCGGCGTGCCCGTCGCCGCCATCCGCGACCGGCTCCGCAACACCCCGCCCACCGAGGAGTCCTGATGATCAACGACCGTCTGATCGACGCCGGCAGCGTGCAGCTCGCCGTCCGTGACTTCGGCGGCGACGACCCACCGCTGCTGCTGGTGCACGGCGCCGGCGGCAACCTGGCCCAGATGACCACCCTGGCCCGGGCGCTGCGCCCGCACCACCGGGTGGTCACGCTCGACCTGCGCGGCCACGGCCGCTCCGCCGACGGCGACTGGAGCTGGGACGCCGCGCTCGGCGACCTCGCCGCCGTCTGCGTCCAGCTGGAGCTGGAGCGGCCCGCGGTCGTCGGCCACTCGCTCGGCGGCATGCTGGCCGCGCTCTGGGGCCAGCGGCACCCCGAGTCGCCAGGCGTCGTCAGCCTGGACGGCAACCCGCCACCCACCCGGCCCGATCAGCTGCCCGGCCTCGACCCGGAGAAGGCCGCCGCCGAACTGGCCCGGCTGCACGCCGTCTTCGACGCCGTCGAGGCCACCGCCGGCCAGGTGATCCCGGCCGACCAGTTGCCCGACCTGGTGGAGCGCCAGCAGATGGCGGCGCGCGACATGGGCGCCAACGAGAAGGTGTGGGTCGAGGGCTTCCGGCGCAACCTGGTCCACCTCGGCGGCGAGACGTCGATCCGCCCGTCAGCCGCGATCACCAGCCAGCTGCGCACCGCGATGAACGAGCTGGACCTGACTCCGGTCTACGCCGCGACCACCTGCCCCGAGCTGGTCGTGCTGCCCACCCGCAACCTGCCCCAGCAGGAGCCGTTCGCCGAGCTGTACGCGGCACACCGCCGTTTCCTGGTCGAGCAGGCGCAGTCGGTCCCGCACCTGCGTCATCTCTCCCTGTCCGACGCCTCCCACGCCATGGTGATCGAGCAGCCCACCCTGCTCGCGAAAGTGATCACCGACTTCCTCACCGAGCATCGATAGGGGGTCTTTTCCGGCGCGGTCCCGCCACATCCGACAATGTGCGTCGACGGGGGTGGGAACACGGTCGGGAAGGAGAGCCGGATGGCCGGCCCGGAGGATCTACAGGCGGAGGCGCGCGCACTGCTGGCGCTGCTGGAGCCGCTGGGACCAGTCATGCCCACCGGCAGCTTCGTCTCGGGGCTGATGGTCTGGCGCGACCTCGACGTGATGCTCACCGGCGGCCCGGAGTTCGGCCCGGCGGAGGTGGTCGAGCTGCTGGGCCGGGCCGTGACGATTCCCGGCCTGACCGGTTTCGATTACCGCGACGAGCGGGGCGACAGGTCACCCACCGGGCTGCCCCGGGAGGAGCGGCACCACGTCGTCCTCACCGTCGGCGAGTGGCGGGTCGACCTCTCCATCTGGCTGAACGACGATCACGCCGACGGCAGCCAGTGGCACCGGGAGCTCGCCGGCCGGCTGACCGACGAGGAACGGCAGGCGATCCTCGCCATCAAGACGGCCTGGCACCAGCGCCCGGAGTACCCGGGTGAGGTCGGCGGCTTCGACATCTACACCGCTGTCCTGGAGCACGGAGTGCGTACCGCTGTGGAGTTCGGTGTCTGGTTGCGAACCAGGGGCAACATCCACTGACCGGGTCAGTCGCCCGTCCGGGCCCGCCGATACCCATGCGTAGGTATCGGCACTCCAGGATGGGCAGAGATGACGCGTTACCGGCTCGGCATGTTCGCTGCTTCGTTGGCGGGGCTCCTGTCCTGCACCGGCCTTGCAACTCCGGCGGCGGCCATGCCCGCCGACGCGCCGCTGCGGATCATGCCGCTCGGCGACAGCATCACCGTCGGGGTCGGATCGCCGGGCAAGAACGGCTGGCGGGCCGACCTCCAGCGGCGGCTGCGGGACGCCGGCGTGTCAGCCGACTTCGTCGGATCGGAGAACGAGGGCACCACCGGCGACCTCGACCACGAGGGGCACGGCGGCTGGACCATCGAGCGGATCGCCGGGATCGTCGACCGGAGCCTGGCCACGTACGAGCCGGATGTCGTCCTGCTGCACGCCGGCACCAACAACATCACCCGGTCCGATGACCCGGTGGCGGCGGCCGGCAAGCTGTCCGCTCTGATCGACCGGATCCAGGCCGGGGTGCCGCACGCGGAGATCTACGTCGCGAAGATCATCGGCACGGCGGTCGCCTCCGAGGTCCCGGCGAACCGGGCCTACAACGCCCTGATCCCCGGCGTCGTCGAGGAGAAGGGTCCGCAGGTGCACCTGGTGGACCAGTCCACGGTCAACGGGCTGGACATCTACGACGCGCACCACCCGAACGAGTTCGGCTACCGCAAGATGGCCTACACCTGGTACGAGGCGATGCGCGACACGCTGCACCCGGAGTGGCCGGGCACCGGGAACCCGTTCAAGGCCCGCCAGGCGTTCCTGTGCCACGCCAAGAGCAAGACGGAACGGGACTGCCGTACCTGGCACCTGCGCCGGGTGATCGTGTCGCAGAAGGACGGTCAGACGGTCACGGCGGAACGCTGGCAGACCGTGCGGACGTTCACCGAGCGGATCCGGGTCTGGGTGCCCGGCCACTACAAGCAGGGACGCTGGGTGCCCGGCCGGTACGTGGTCCAGAACCGCCGTATCAACCGCTGGTCCAGCGTCTGAACACTCCTCGAACGGCCGGTCGCCCTCAGCGGCCGGCCGTTCGCGTGTGGCCGTACCGCTCAGAAATGAACCGCTCGGAAATGAAACGTCCCCCGGACCGTGACGGTCCGGGGGACGTTTTTCTCAGTGCTTCAGGGCTCAGCTGCAGCCCGACGTGGAGCCGCAGCCCTCACAGACGTAGCAGCTGCCGGCCCGGCGCATCTTCGTGCCGCAGGTGAAGCAGAGCGGCGCGTCGGCGGCGTGGCCGGTGACGATCTCCAGCAGCTCGGTCGAGGAGCCGGCCTTGACCGGCGCCGTCTCCGGAGCGGTCGAGGCCTTCACCTCGGCCACCGTGACCTTGGCGTTCGCCGGAGCGGGCGAGACCGGCGCGGAGGCGGCCAGGCCGGCCAGTTCCTCGGCCGCCTCAGCGGCCGCCGCCTCGGCAGCGGCCTGCGCGGTCCGCTCCTTGACGGTGAAGATGCCGAGCTCGGCCCGCGTCTCGTACGGCAGGAAGTCCAGCGCCAGGCGACGGAAGATGTAGTCCATCACCGAGGTCGCCATGCGCACGTCCGGGTCGTCGGTCATACCGGCCGGCTCGAAGCGCATGTTGGTGAACTTGCTGACGAACGTCTCCAGCGGGACGCCGTACTGGAGCCCTATCGAGATCGCGACCGAGAAGGCGTCCATGACACCGGCCAGGGTGGAACCCTGCTTCGACATCTTGAGGAAGACCTCGCCGAGACCGTCGTCCGGGTAGGACGACGCGGTGAGGTAGCCCTTGGCGCCGGCGACCGAGAACGACACCGTCTCCGACGTCCGCTTCTTCGGCAGGCGCTTGCGGATCGGGCGGTACTCGATCACCTTCTCGATGATCTTCTCGACTTCGGCGGCGGGAAGGACCGGGGCCTCGACCTCGGTGGTCTTCTTCTTGGCGGCCGACAGCGGCTGGCCGACCTTGCAGTTGTCGCGGTAGATCGCGAGCGCCTTGAGACCCAGCTTCCAGCCCTGGTAGTGGATCTCCTCGATCTCCTCGACGGTCGCCGTCTCCGGCATGTTGACCGTCTTCGAGATCGCGCCGGAGATGAACGGCTGCACCGCGGCCATCATCTTGACGTGGCCGATCGGGGAGATCACCCGCTCGCCCATGGCGCAGTCGAAGATCGCGTAGTGCTCCGGCTTGAGACCGGGGGCGTCGACGACGTTGCCGTGCTCGGCGATGTGCTCGACGATCGCCTCGACCTGCTCCTCCGGGTACCCGATGCTGCGCAGGGCCCGCGGAACCGTCTGGTTGACGATCTGCATCGAGCCGCCGCCGACCAGCTTCTTGAACTTGACCAGGGCCAGGTCGGGCTCGATGCCGGTGGTGTCACAGTCCATCATCAGGCCGATGGTGCCGGTCGGCGCGAGGACCGAGGCCTGCGCGTTGCGCCAGCCGTTCTTCGCGCCGATCTTGTTGCCGGTCTGCCACTGGCGGGTCGCCTCACGAAGGATCTCGGTGGCGGCGGCGCCCAGCGGGCGGACCTCGTCGTTGGCCGCGGCGTGCTTGCGCATGACGCGCTGGTGCGCCTCGGCGTTGCGGGCGTAGCCGTCGTACGCGCCGACGACACCGGCCAGCTCGGCCGAACGACGGTAGGCGGTGCCCGTCATCAGCGAGGTGATCGCCGCGGCGACGCTACGGCCACCCTCGGAGTCGTACGGCAGACCCGACGCCATGAGCAGCGCGCCGATGTTCGCGTACCCGATGCCGAGCTGGCGGTAGGCCCGGGTGGTGACACCGATGCGCTCGGTCGGGAAGTCGGCGAAGCAGATCGAGATGTCCATCGCGGTGATGATGAACTCGACGCTCTTGACGAACTTCTCCACCTCGAAGCCACCGTCGGCCTTGAGGAACTTCATCAGGTTGAGCGAGGCCAGGTTGCAGGACGAGTCGTCCAGCGACATGTACTCCGAGCACGGGTTGGACGCGGTGATCCGCCCGGTCTCGGGGTTGGTGTGCCAGTCGTTGATGGTGTCGTCGTACTGGAGGCCGGGGTCGGCGCACTCCCAGGCGGCCTGGGCGATGCCACGGAACAGCTTCTTGGCGTCGATGGTCTCGATGACCTCGCCGTCGAGGCGGCCGCGCAGACCGAACTCGGCGCCGTTCTCGTACGCCGTCATGAACTCGTCGCTGACCCGCACCGAGTTGTTGGCGTTCTGGTACTGCACGGAGACGATGTCGGCGCCGCCCAGGTCCATGTCGAAGCCGGCGTCCCGCAGCGCGCGGATCTTGTCCTCCTCGCGCGCCTTCGTCGAGACGAACTCCTCGATGTCCGGGTGGTCGACGTCGAGGATGACCATCTTCGCCGCGCGCCGGGTGGCCCCGCCGGACTTGATGGTGCCCGCGCTGGCGTCCGCGCCGCGCATGAAGCTGACCGGGCCGCTCGCCGTCCCCCCAGACGACAGCAGCTCCTTGGACGACCGGATCCGGGACAGGTTGACACCCGAACCGGAGCCGCCCTTGAAGATCAGGCCCTCTTCCTTGTACCAGTCGAGGATCGAGTCCATCGAGTCGTCGACCGACAGGATGAAGCAGGCGCTGACCTGCTGCGGCGACTTGGTGCCGACGTTGAACCAGACCGGCGAGTTGAAGCTGAACACCTGGTGCAGCAGCATCCAGGTGAGCTCGTGGTCGAACAGCTCGGCGTCCGCCGCGGTGGCGAAGTAGCCGTGCTCCTCGCCCGCCTTGCGGTAGGTCTGCACGACCCGGTCGATGAGCTGCTTCAGCGACCACTCCCGCTCGGGCGTCCCCACCGCGCCCCGGAAGTACTTGGTCGTGACGATGTTCGCCGCGTTCACGCTCCAGAACGCGGGGAACTCGACGCCACGCTGCTCGAAGTTGATCGAGCCGTCGCGCCAGTTGGTCATGACGACGTCGCGGCGTTCCCACTCGACCTCGTCGTACGGGTGAACGCCCTCGCTCGTCCAGACCCGCTCCACTCGCAGCCCCCCGGCCGCCGCGCCGCCGCCGCCGTTGGTCCGGCTGCGCTGGCGACCTGCAGTGATGCCGTCTCCGGCCATATGGATGTGCTCCCCCTCGTTGGTACCGCTACAAATGAGTCGGTAAGAAGTGCCTCGGGCTGAGGCCGGCCGAACTGACGCCTCAGCCGTTCAGCTTGGGTGCGCGTCCCCCGGACCGCGGCGCGACAGGATGTCGCGTCCCGGGCTCCCGGTCGGGGCCGGCTTCGCGCAGCGCGGCGATCTCCTTCTCGAATTCGTCGAGAGAGTCGAACGACTTGTACACGCTGGCGAACCGGAGGTAAGCCACCTGGTCGAGCTCACGTAACGGCGTGAGGATCGCCAGGCCCACGTCGTGGCTGGGGATCTCGGCGGCGCCGCGGGCCCGGACGGCTTCCTCCACGCGCTGCGCCAGCTTCGCGATGGAGTCCTCGTCGACGGGCCGGCCCTGACAGGCCTTGCGCACACCACTCATGATCTTGGTCCGGCTGAAGGGCTCGGTGACGCCACTGCGCTTGACCACCGCGAGGACGGCCTCCTCGACGGTGGTGAACCGCTTGCCGCACTCGGGGCACGATCGGCGGCGACGGATCAGCTGACCGTCGTCGGCCTCACGCGAGTCGACCACGCGCGAATCGGCGTGACGACAGTACGGGCAGCGCACCGCGATCTCCCTCCGGAACCCTCCCGCCGGAGTTTCGGGCATGCCGAAACGCAGCGCCACCAGCCTCAGGGACGACTGGTTGCGCTGTGGATAACCGGTGAGAAGGAAACCCAACCTGTGGATGACTTACATCCGTGTAACCACTAGATGTTGGGGTAGACGCTAGGCCCCGGCGGACGCCGATGCAAGTTCAGCAGTGTGCCGACGCGCCGTATTTTCCGCCTCACCACCTGGGGTGATGACACCATCACGCGCAGCGGCCGGATCGAGCGGAACGACGCGCCGAAGAATCGGGCAGCACACCCGACGGAGATCAAACCGAGGGCACCCCGGACCGCGAGGTCAGCCCTGGGATGCGGAGGTGAGGAGGACGACATACGCCAGCGCGACGGCGGCGAAGAAGAGACTCAGCAGCACCACCCGGCCACGGCGGGTGAGGCGCAGCGGCGGCTCGGCGTGTCGCGCACCACTGACCGTCATGAGAAGACCCCTCTCGGACACCCGTTCGATAGAACGCCCGTACGAGGGTTTATCAGAACGGGGGTACGAAAGTCGAGCCCTGTGGAGCGACACGCCGGGGAAATCTCGTACAGATGTTTGAATATGTCGGACCTGCACACTAGGTTTTCCGAGAAGAGGGGTCAGCCGGACGCACGCCATCCCCACGGCGTCGACCGGCTCCGCGACGCACCACGTGCCGTCAGGCACTTGGCCGACAGGGAGGGCGACGTGTCGACCGAAGACCGCACCAGCCGACAGCAGCAGACCAGGAAGCCCGAGACGGCCCGGCGCCGCACCACGCCGACCAGGTCCCGCGGCTCGGACGCGCCGCAGCTACGCGCGGTCACACCCATCGGTCACGTGCCGGAAGTGGTCGCCTCCGATCTGACCGCGCGCCAGCGGCGGATCCTCGAGTTCATCCGGGACTGGGTGGAGAAATACGGCTACCCGCCGAGCGTCCGTGAGATCGGCGAGGCGGTCGGCCTGGTCTCCCCGTCCAGCGTGGCCTACCAGCTGAAGGCCCTGGAGACCAAGGGCTACCTGCGCCGCGATCCGAACCGGCCACGCGCCGTCGACGTCCGCGCGCCGGGCGAGCTGGTCGACGACGAGGCGTTGCGGGCGGCCCGCCCGCAGCCCGCCTACGTGCCGCTGGTCGGCCGGATCGCCGCCGGTGGCCCGATCCTCGCCGAGCAGTCGGTGGAGGAGTTCTTCCCGCTGCCGCGCGAGCTGGTCGGCGAGGGCGACGTCTTCATGCTCGAGGTCAAGGGCGACTCGATGATCGACGCCGCGATCTGCAACGGCGACTGGGTGGTGGTGCGCCAGCAGCCCAACGCCGAGGCGGGCGACATAGTCGCCGCGATGATCGACGGCGAGGCCACGGTCAAGAGCTACCGCCAGCGCGACGGCCACGTGTGGCTGATGCCGGCCAACCCGGCCTTCGACCCGATCCCGGGCGACGACGCCACGATCATGGGCCGTGTGGTGGCCGTCCTCCGCCGAGTCTGAATAACCACAAACCGGACGCCGGACAATTCCGGCGTCCGGCCCGAACCCGCGAGGCTCACCTCACAGCAGTCAGTCTTTCCTCGGCGGTACGGTCCACGCACCCCCACCCACAAAAAGGCATCCACCCAGCCCCCAGTGCTATCCGAGAACCACCCAACCGGACAGCCGGGACGGGACCTCCTCGCTTGGGCCGGAAGATCGACAGCAACTGCTACTGAAGCTCAGCGAGTCGCTCTTCGACGAACCCCTACCAATGCTGGACGACAGCCGGGACCCTGGGCCGTCGCTGGGCGCTGGAATGTGTGCCGTTTGACCGCGCTGGACAACGGCCGAGACCGCCAGCCGTCGCTGAGCACTGCAATGCGCCCCGCTTAACCGCGCTGAACAACGGCCGAGACCGCCAGCCGTCGCTGAGCACTGCAATGCGTCCCGCTTAACCGCGCTGGACAACGGCCGAGACCGCCAGCCGTCGCTGAGCACTGGAATGTGTGCCGTTTAACCGCGCTCAGCGACGGCCGGTGGGGTCGCGGGAGCACGTGACATGTCGCAGCACCGACGAACAACGACCAGCGCACACAGTCGCCGATCGTGGGCTTCTGTCGTCGTCGGACCAGGGGCGGGCGCACACGCACGGCCGTTCGTGTGCGTTCATCCGTGCCAGGGCGACTACCGGAGCACGCACAACGCCAACGTGTGCGCCTGCCACCGCTCGACCCGGCTGTGTCAGCAACACCGTGCCGCCGAGAGATCAAACCAACCCGGAACGGCCCGGCCAGCCCGGTACCGGCGGACAGACACGGGGCTTGGGCGGTTCTGCTACTGGGTGGGGCGGACGCAGGAAAGGCCGGCAGCACAGTGCGGGGGCGGATGCAGGAAGGCCGGCACCACAGTGCGCGGGTGGACGTGGAAGGCCGGCACCGCAGTGCGCGGGTGGACGTGGAAGGCCGGCACCGCAGTGCGGGGCCGGCCTTCAGGCGGATCGGTTACTGGCGGCCGTCGGAGCCGTTGGGGCGGCCGCCGCCGTATACGCCGTTCGGACGTTGGGCCTGGCCCTGCGGGCCTCTGGGCGGCTGCTGGCCACCGTAAACGCCGCCACCACCGCCTCCGCCGCCACGGCCGGGGGGCTGTTGCGGACCACGCGGGGGCTGCTGCTGCGGGTTACGGGGCGGAGCCTGCTGCGGATTACGGGCCGGATGCTGCTGCGGGCCACCACGGCCCGGCGCCTGCTGCGGACCACGCGGGGGCTGCTGCTGCGGGTTACGGGGCGGAGCCTGCTGCGGATTACGGGCCGGATGCTGCTGCGGACCGCCACGGCCCGGCGCCTGCTGCGGACCGCGCGGAGGCTGACCGGCCGGGCGGGCGTACTGGGGGCCGCCGCCACCCTGCCCACCGCCGCCCTGGCCGCCGGCGCCGCCCTGACCGCCCGAGCCGCCGTAGACCGGGCCGCTGCCACGCTGCGGACCGCCGCCACCGCCCGAGGCCGGGCCGGACTTGGCACCGTAGACCGGGCCGCCACCGCCCGGGCGGCCCGAGCCGTAGGCAGCGCCGCGCTGCGGAGCGCCGCCGACACCGATGAGCTCGGTCTCCGGGTCGCCCTTGGCGATCCCGCCGGACGGCAGGTCGTCGACGGCCGAGGACAGGCCCTGCGGGGACCGGCGGAACCGGACGATCCCGAAGACGCCCGCGCCGACCAGGATCAGGCCGAGGACACCGATGCCGCCGACCATGTAGGTGACGTCGTCGATGGTGAGGTTCGAATACCAGGAGTCGCCGCTGCCGCTCTTGCCGGATTTCTCCGACTTCACCGCGACCGTGGTGGCCGGCGTGTACTCCCGGATGTGGTTGGCGACGTCAGTCTTGCCGCTCATGTCCGAGACCGTGTAGAAGAGCTTGCCGTCGGGGCTGTACGCGATGCCCTCGCCGAGCGGCTCGTTCGGCAGGCCGGTGGTGCGCGGCTCCTTCTTCAGCGCGGCGAGCACGTCGCCGCCCGTCACGTCCCACTCGAGGGCGTCGGTGTAGGTGCGCAGCACCACCTTGGTGGCGCCCTGGCTGACCGCGCCGCCGGTGATCGTCTTGTTGCCGATCCGGGCGATCGGGTTGCCGGCCGTCTCGGTGGCCGAGGGCTGGATCTCGCCGACCCGCGCCATCGGCACCGGGGTCTCGTTGTTCTTCTTCAGCGCGGCGGTCGGCTTGTAGATGCCGGCGGGCGCGCCGATCTCCTTGGTGACGATCATCGGGGTGCCGTCGCCGTCGAAGATGAGCGCCTCGGCGTCGTGCTTGTCCTTGGCGGGGTAGCTGACCCGGTGGATGGTCGCCTCACCGGTGCCGTTGACCGGGATGCTCCAGAGCGCGACGTGCGGGCGCACGTTGTTCGGGTCGTTGCGCACGTTGTTGTCGCCGAAGTCGCCGATCCACAGCGTCCCCCCGTCCGGCGAGAGGACGATGTCCTCGACGTCGAGTGGCGTGCCGTTGAAACCCGACTCCTTGGTCTTCTTGCACTCACGATTGAGGAAGAAGATCTTGGGAGTGACGCCCTCGCGCCCGTCGTTGACGACGACGAAACCGTTCTTGGTGGCCACGATCCCGGAGAGCTCGGTGAGCTGGGTGTCCGCGATCTTGCAGAGCTTCTTGCCGGGCGTCGACTTGGCGCTGACGGTGGGCGCGGGAGTCGGGTCCTCGGCGGACGCGCTGGAGGAGCCGACCATTACCAGACCGATGGCCACGATGGTCGGAAACACGAGACGCCGCATCCGCACAGTGTCGCACGCGACGTCTCGTGCCGGTATTACGTGTGGATCAACACAGGAAACTGCTCCCGTGAAGTCCGATTTACGCGTACTGATCAGCTCCGAAAACCGGACAGCTCGGCAGCGAACTGCTCATCGACGCGCACTGAGAGTTCCGTCCCATCGTCCAGATGCCGGGATTGCAGCACCTGACCGGACCGGTGCACGCGGGCGACCAGGTCACCCCGGTCGTACGGGATGAGGACCCGCATCTCGACCGCGGGCCGGGGCAGCCGGTCGGCGATCGCCTTGTGCAGCTCGGTGATGCCGGCGCCGGACCGGGCGGACACGAAGATCGCCTCCGGCCAGTTCCGCTTGAGCCGGAGCACTGTCTCCTCGTCGGCCGCGTCGACCTTGTTGATCACCAGCAGCTCGGGGAGCTGGTCGGCGCCGACCTCGCTGAGCACCTCGCGGACCGCGCTGACCTGACCCTCCGGGTCCGGATGAGCGCCGTCGACCACGTGCACCACCAGATCGGACTGGCCGACCTCCTCCAGCGTCGAGCGGAACGCCTCGACGATGTGGTGCGGCAGGTGCCGGACGAACCCGACCGTGTCGGAGAGCGTGAACTCCCGTCCGTCCTCCGCGGCGGTGCGCCGGGTGGTCGGGTCGAGGGTGGCGAACAGCGCGTCCTCCACCAGCACGCCGGCCTGGGTCAGCCGGTTGAGCAGGCTCGACTTGCCCGCGTTGGTGTAACCGGCGATGGCCACGGCCGGAACACCGTTGGCGACACGGCGGGAGCGTTTGGTCTCCCGTACCGTCTTCATGGCTTTGATCTCGCGCCGCAGTTTCGCGATGCGGGTGTTGATCCGCCGCCGGTCGGTCTCGAGTTTGGTCTCACCGGGACCACGGGTGCCGACGCCGCCGCCGCCCGAACCGCCACCGGCGCCACCGCCCTGCCGGGACATGGCCTCACCCCAGCCGCGCAGTCGCGGCAGCAGGTATTGCAGCTGGGCCAGCTCGACCTGGGCCTTACCTTCGCGGCTCTTCGCGTGCTGGGCGAAGATGTCGAGGATCAGGGCGGTCCGGTCGACCACCTTGACCTTGATCTGCTCCTCGAGTTTGCGCAGCTGGGACGGGGACAGCTCACCGTCGCAGATGACCGTGTCGGCGCCGGTCATGATGACCACGTCGCGCAGCTCGTCGACCTTGCCGCGGCCGATGAAGGTGGCCGCGTCGGGCTGTTTCCGCCGCTGGATCAGGCCCTCGAGGACCTGGGAACCGGCGGTCTCGGCGAGAGCGGCCAGCTCGGTCAGTGAATTGTCGGCATCTTCCACACTTCCTTCGGTCCACACACCGACGAGGACGACCCGTTCGAGTCGCAACTGCCGGTACTCGACCTCGGTGACGTCGGTCAGCTCGGTGGAAAGACCGGCCACCCGCCTGAGCGAGTGCCGCTCCTCGAGCTCCAGGTCCCCGGTCGTGGGGTCCAGCTCGTCAAGGACGGGTGTCTGGTACGTGTTTCGCAAAAGTGACCTCCTACGTCCGATCGTGGCACGTCACGAGAGCGAACGCATCCGCATAACTCCACCTGACCCACGAGTAACCACCGAGCGGCGAGCCGATATTCCGCAAGAGCGACAATCTGAGGACTCACCCCACCAACGTCGGAGGGAACACCGTGGTGACCACCCGCCTGCCGAGCGCAGGATTCTCGATCACGATCCGCATCGCCGTTACCGCGGACGCCTCGTCCATCGGCCGGCTCACCACCTGTGTGGGTGAAGCCGGGGCGATCGTGACGGCGCTGGACGTGGTGGACTCCGACCCCACGCACGTGCTGGTCGACCTCACCTGCGACACCGCCGACGCCGCGCACGCCGACCAGGTCGTCAAGCAGCTGGAGGAGCAGGACGGCGTGGACGTCCGCAAGGTCTCCGACCGGACGTTCCTGCTGCACCTGGGCGGCAAGATCGAGGTGTCGTCGAAGGTCGCGCTGCGTAACCGTGACGAGCTGTCCCGGGCGTACACCCCGGGTGTGGCAAGGGTCTGCATGGCGATCGCCGAGAACCCGGCGGACGCCCGGCGCCTCACCATCAAGCGCAACACGGTCGCCGTGGTCAGCGACGGCTCGGCCGTGCTCGGCCTGGGCAACATCGGCCCGGCCGCGGCGATGCCGGTGATGGAGGGCAAGGCCGCGCTGTTCAAACGGTTCGGCGGCGTCGACGCCTGGCCTGTGGTCCTCGACACTCAGGACACCGACGAGATCGTGGCGATCGTGAAGGCGATCGCCCCGGCCTACGGCGGCATCAACCTGGAGGACATCGCGGCGCCCCGCTGCTTCGAGATCGAGGCGCGGCTGAAGGAGCTGCTGGACATCCCGGTCTTCCACGACGACCAGCACGGCACCGCGATCTGCGTGCTGGCCGCGCTGACCAACGCGATGCGGGTGGTCGGCAAGCGGATGCAGGACGTCAAGGTCGTCGTGTCCGGCGCCGGAGCGGCCGGCACCGCGATCATGAAACTGCTGATGCGGCAGGGTGTCGGCGACATCATCGCGTACGACCGGAAGGGCGCCCTGCACCGCGGGATGCCCGGCCTCAACGAGTCGATGCAGTGGCTGGCCGACCACACCAACAAGGAGAACTACTCCGGCGACCTGCCCGGCGCGATCGTCGGCGCCGACGTCTTCATCGGCGTCTCCGCGCCGAACCTGCTGACCGGTGACGACATCGCCAAGATGGCCGACAAGTCGATCGTGTTCGCGATGGCCAACCCGGACCCCGAGGTCGACCCGCGGGAGGCCCGCAAGCACGCCGCGATCGTCGCGACCGGCCGGTCCGACCAGCCCAACCAGATCAACAACGTGCTGGCCTTCCCGGGTGTGTTCCGGGGCATGCTGGACGCCGCCGCCGAGGAGTTCACCGAGGAGATGGCGCTGGCCGCAGCCCGGGCCATCGCCGACGTCGTCGGCGAGGACAAACTCAACCCCACGGTGATCATTCCGAGCGTCTTCGACCCCAAGGTCACCCCGGCGGTCGCCGCGGCGATCCGGGCGGTCGTCAAGGGCGGGCCGGTTCCGGCCAACCCCGCTGCGCTTCCGGAGAGCGATCTCGACAAGGCTCCGGAGACGACCTTCTAGGGAGTACGGCTGTCGCGCGCCGGGGTCGAGCGGATCTCCGGCGCGCCGCACCCGTATCCCAGGCCGGGCACCGCCGTGTCACCTCGGGTCAGGCGCCGGCCCAGCCGGTCAGCTCGCCGACCAGGTCGGTGATCAGGCCGGCGACGCCCGCGTCGACGAGGGGCCGCCACTGGGCGATGTCGTTCGGCGTCCACGGCATCACGCCGATCCCGGCCGCGGCCAGGGCGGCCATCGTCTCCGGGCCGTTCAGCACGTCGTCGACCGACGGGTTGCAGTAGGCGACGCCCAGCTCCCGGGACAGCTCGACGGTCTCCGCGTCGAACCGGAACAGCAACAGGCCACGACGGGCGTCCGGGGCCACGTCGCGGACCTTGCGGACCACGTCGGCGTCGAAGCTCTGCAGCACCGTGCGGCCCAGCAGGTCACGCTCGGCGAGCTGGGCGACGATCGACTTGACCTCGTCCAGCGTGGCCGGCGGCTTGATCTCGACGAGCAACTCGACAGGCGACGGCGCCAGCAGATCGAGTGTCTCGGCCAGCGACGGCACCCGCAGCCCGGTGAACCCGGCGCCGAACCAGGAGCCCGCGTCCAGGGCGGCGACCTCGTCATAGGTCAGGTCCCAGACCCGGCCCCGGCCGTTGGTGGTGCGGTTCACCGTACGGTCGTGGATCACCACGGGCACGCCGTCCCGGGTCGCCCGGACGTCGAACTCGACGACCGTGGCGCCGGCCCGGACGGCGGCGTTGAAGGCGGGCAGAGTGTTCTCGGGGGCGACCGTGGAATAGCCCCGGTGCGCGACGCGAGCCAGCATCAGAGCACGGCCGCCGGGTCGACGTCACCGTCGGCGACCAGCACCGCCGGGCCTTCCAGCCACCACGCCCCGTCCGCGTCACAGGTCACCAGGACCCGGCCGCCGAGCACGTCCACCGCCACCGAGCCGGTCGTCAGCCCCGCCTCGCGCAGCGCCACCGCGCCGACCGCGAGCGCGCCGGTGCCGCACGACTGGGTCTCGCCGGAGCCGCGCTCGTGCACCCGCATCCGGACGTGCCGGTCGACCCCGGCCAGCGGCTCGGCGGGCTCGACGAACTCCACGTTCACCCCGGCCGGGAACACCTTCGGGTCGTGCAGCGGGGCCCGGGTCAGGTCGAGGGCGGACAGCTCCACCCCGTCGTGCAGGCCACAGACCAGGTGCGGGTTGCCGCAGTCCACCGCGAGCCCGGGAACTGTCAGATGACCGAGAGTGGCGGTGCTTCCCGCGTACACCCTCGGGGTTGTCATCCGTGCGCTGATCGTGCCGTCACCGACGACGGTGACCAGCACCCCGGCCCTGGTCGCCACCGGCAGGCCCGAAGGGCCGGGTGTGGCCAGCCCTTTCTCCAGCAGATAGCGGACGAAGACGCGGAGGCCGTTGCCGCACATCTCGGCGATCGAGCCGTCGCTGTTGTGGTAATCCATGAACCACTCGGCCTCGCCGGCGAAATCGGCGGCCTCCGGGTGCTTGGCGCTGCGCACCACCCGGATCACGCCGTCACCGCCGATCCCCCGGCGGCGGTCGCAGAGCGCCGCGACGAGCGTCGGCGTCAGCTCCAGCTCGCCGTCGGGGTCCGGCAGGAGGACGAAGTCGTTGCTGGTTCCATGGCCCTTGGTGAAACGCACGCGGCCCATCATCGCGCAAGGTCCAGGGCATGCGCCAACAGCTTCGGGTCGGCGCCGTCGAGCCAGGCGACCGCCGGGTCGCGGCGGAACCAGGACCGCTGCCGCCGCACGAACCGCCGGGTGCCCTGGACCGTGTCCGCTTTCGCCTGGTCCTCGCTGAGCTCGCCGTCGACCTGGGCGAGGGCCTGCTGGTAACCGAGCGCACGCGACGCCGTCCGGCCGTCCCGGATCCCGGTCAGCCCGCGGACCTCGTCGATCAGCCCGGCCGCCCACATCAGGTCGACCCGCAGCGCGATCCGCTCGTCCAGGCCGGCGGTCTCCCGGTCGACGCCGATCTGCACCGACTCGTAGACCGGCCGGGGATCGGGCAGCGACGCGGTGAACGGTTTCCCGGTCAGCTCGATCACCTCCAGCGCCCGGACGATGCGGCGGCCGTTGCTCGGCAGGATCTTCGCGGCCGCCTCCGGGTCCTGCTCGCCGAGCCGGGCGTGCAGCGCGCCGGCGCCGGCGCCGGCCAGTTCCTCCTCCAGGCGCGCCCGGATCGCCGGGTCGGTGCCGGGGAACTCGAAATCCTCCAGGACCGCCCGCACATACAGCCCGGAACCGCCGACCAGCAGCGGCACGCGGCCCCGCTCGAGGATGCCGTCGATCGCCGCCCGGGCCAGCCGCTGGTACTCGGCGACGGCGGCCGGCTCGGTCACGTCCCAGATGTCGAGCAGATGATGGGGAACGCCCTCCCGCTCGGCGAAGGTGAGTTTCGCCGTGCCGATGTCCATCCCCCGGTAGAGCTGCATGGAGTCGGCGTTGACCACCTCGCCGCCCAGCTCGTGGGCGAGAGCGATGCTCAGGGCGGACTTGCCGGCGGCCGTCGGGCCGACCACGGTGACCACTCGTTGACCTGTCCGGAACGGCACGAACCAACCGTAGGACACCGTTGTGTCACGGTCGTCAGCGGGAGCTTTCCCCTAACCGGGTTGGACCTGTGACAATGCGCGAGAAAGAATGCCGATGAGAAGTTGGCACTCCGACTGCGCTGTGGCGGTGGCCACGACCCCGATGCGGGCCGATGACGCCGGGAGAACGAGGATGAGCTCATGAACGACTGGACGACCTTCGGGCGCGTGGATGCCGACGGCACCGTGTACGTGAAGACCGCTGAGGGCGACCGGGTGGTCGGTTCCTGGCAGGCGGGCACCCCTGAGGAGGGGCTGGCCCACTTCGCCAGGCGATTCGCCGACCTGGTGACCGAGGTCGAGCTCGTCGAGGCCCGCCTCAAGTCCGGCGCGGCGGACGCGGCCCACTCACTCAGCAGCGTGAAGCGGCTGCGCGCCCAGCTGGACGAGGCGCACGTGGTGGGCGACATCGACGGCCTCACCGCCCGCCTGGAGCGGCTGGCCACCCTCGCCGACGAGAAGGCCGGCGAGGCCAGGGCCGCCCGCGAGGTGGCCCGGACCGAGGCGCTGGCCCGCAAGACGGCGCTGGTCGAGGAGGCGGAGAAGATCGCCGCCGACGCCACCGGGTGGAAGACGGCCGGCGACCGCCTCAAGGAGATCCTCGACGAGTGGAAGACGATCCGCGGCGTCGACAAGAAGACCGACGGTGAGCTGTGGAAGCGGTTCGCCGCCGCCCGGGACGGCTTCACCCGTCGTCGCGGCGCCCACTTCGCCACCCTCGACGGTCAGCGCAAGCAGGCGCAGACCGCCAAGGAGGACCTGGTCAAGGAGGCCGAGAGCCTGGCCGAGTCGACCGACTGGTCGAGCACGGCCAACCGGCTCAAGGACCTGATGACCGAGTGGAAGGCCGCGCCCCGCGCCGCCAAGGAGGCCGAGCAGCGCCTCTGGGAACGCTTCCGGGCCGCTCAGGACGCGTTCTTCACCAAGCGCAGCGAGGTCTTCTCCGCCCGCGACGCGGAGTACCAGGGCAACCTGGAGAAGAAGCAGGCCATCCTGGCCGAGCTGGAGGCGGTCGACGTCGACGCGGACGCCCGCGGCGCGCAGAACAAGCTGCGTGACGCCCAGGCCGCGTGGCACGACGCCGGCCGGGTGCCGCGGGAGGCGTCCGCCTCGCTGGACCGTCGCTGGCGGGCCGCCGAGGAGCGCATCCGGATCGCGATGGACTCGGCGTGGCGCAAGACCGCCCCGCAGGACAACCCGCTGCTGCGCCAGATGCGCGACCAGGTCGCCGAGGCCGAGCAGCGGCTGGAGCGGGCCAAGACGGCCGGCGACAACCGGCGGATCAAGGAGGCCGAGCAGGCGCTCGCCTCGAAGAAGCAGTTCCTCGCGCTGGCCGAGCAGGCCAACTGAGGTTCATCAGGAGCCTGATTCAACACGCCTGAGGGTCGCCAGTTCGTCCGGGTCGGCATTTCCGCCGGTGCAGACGACGGCGACCCTCTTGCCGTGGAAGAGGGTCGGGCGGCTCAGCACACCGGCCAGGGCGGCCGCGCCGGCGCCCTCGGCGAGGGTGTGCGCGGTGGTGGCCAGCAGTCGCCGGGCGGTGTCGATCTCGTCGTCGGCGACCAGGTGGAAGTCGGCCAGACGCCCCCGCATGATCCGCTGAGGCAGGGCGAAACCGCGCCCGGTGGCCAGTCCGGCGGCGGCCGTGCGGTTGGGGCGCTCGACGAGCTCGCCGGAGCGCCAGGAGTCGTGCCCGGCGGGTGAGGCCGCCGACTGGACCCCGATCACGGCACAGCGCGGCGCCAGGGCGGCGGCGACGAGGCACGCGGCGGCGGCCCCCGTGCCACTGCCGACCGGGACCACGATCGCGTCGAGGTCCGGGTGGGTTTCGAGGATCTCCAGGTAGACGGTGCCGACACCGGCCAGCAACTCCGGCGTGTCGCCGGGACTGATCAGGCGGGCGCCGGTCTGGTCGGCATGCTGCCGGGCCTGCCGTTCGGCCGTCTCCAGACTGTCACCGGCCCGGATCGCCCGGGCGCCCCAGGACTCGACCGCCGCCGCCTTGGATCCGGGCGTGCCGGCCAGCATGAACACCATGCAGTCGGCGCCGAAGACGTGACCGGCGTACGCCAGCGACTGAGCGTGGTTGCCGGTGGACCAGGTGACCGTGCCGCGTTTGCGCTCGGTGTCGCTCATCCCGGCGAGCAGGGTCAGGCCGCCGCGCACCTTGAACGCACCGACCGGCTGGGTGTTCTCGTGCTTGACCAGGACATTCGCTCCCGCGGCCCGGTCCAGGAGCGGGTAGGACCAGAGCGGTGTGGGCGGCAGGTGGTCACGGAGCAGGGCCTGGGCGGCGCGGATGTCGGCGATCGTCGGTTCCATGAGCTGATCGTCGCCCCGCAGCGATCCATAGGTCCAATGTCAATGACCTCGGGAACCCATAGGCAGGATTGATAGGTTGGCCGGATGCTCGACGTCACCCGGCTGACCGTGCTGGCCGCGGTCGCCCGCCACGGGTCGGTCACCGCGGCCGCCCGTGCCCTGCACTACGCCCAGCCGTCGGTCAGCCACCACCTGGCCCGGCTCGAGGCCGAGACCGGCAGCCGGCTTCTCCAGCGGGTGGGCCGGGGTGTGCGCCTCACCGAGGCCGGCCGGCTGCTCGCCGACCGCGCCGAGGAGATCCTGGGGCGTCTCGCCGCCGCCGAGGCCGAGCTGGCTGAACTCGCCGGGCTCCGGGCCGGCCGGGTCCGGCTGGCCGCCTTCCCGTCCGCGCTGGGCACCTTCGTCCCGCTCGCGGCGGCCGGCTTCCGCTCCGCCCATCCGGCCGTCGACCTGCGCTTCACCGAGGCCGAGCCGCCCGCCGCGGTCCGCCTGCTGCGCGGCGGTGAGGTCGACGTCGCGCTGCTCTTCGCCCACCCCGGCGAGTCCGCACCGGACCTCGATGGGCTCCGCCACGAGACGCTGCTCGAGGAGCCGTCCTATCTGGTGGTTCCGGCGGACTGGGCAGGCGACCGGCTCGCCGACCATCGGGACCGGCCGTGGATCGGCGGCTGTGAGCGGTGCCGCAGCCGCCTGATCGCCGCGTGTGCGGCCGACGGGTTCGCGCCGGACATCCGGTTCACCACCGACGACTACGTGGCGGTGCAGGCGCTGGTGGCCGCCGGGATCGGCGCGACCACCCTGCCGGGGCTGGCCCTGGCCGCCCACCGCGACAACCGGGTGCGGGCGGTGCGGCTGCCCGGCCCCGGTCGCCGGGTGTCGGTCGCGGTCCTCGGTGAGCCGCCCGATCCCCCGGCGACCGCGGCGTTGCTCGCCCAGCTCCGTGCCGCTGCCCTCCCGTCCACCCGCGATCTTGTGGAATTCGGTCACGCCTGACGCGCCGCTCGGCGACTGCGGCGCGGCGGGTGGTGGCGGTGGGGGGGTGGCTAGACGGCGCAGCCGTCGGCGGCGGGCGGCAGCGGGGCCGGGACACCGATCGACGGCAGGCCGAGCGAGACGCCCTTCAGCTTCGGGGTACGGCCGGCCTCGAAGGCGTCGCCGGCCCGGGTCCGCCGGTGGCTCAGCGGGTCACCGTCGGCGTTGAGGTGGTGCGGGGCGGCGTAGGTGATCACCGTCTCGACGATGTCGCCGGGACGTGGCGCCCGGTCGCCGGTCAGGTCGCCGGTGGCGAAGTGCACCAGGCGGCCGTCACGGGCGCGGCCGCTCATCCGGCCGGTGCGCTCGTCCTTACGGCCCTCACCGACGGCGACCAGCACCTCGACCTTCTCGCCGACCAGCTTCTTGTTCTCCGACCAGGTGATGTCCTCGAGGGTGGCGATCAGCCGGTTGTAGCGCTCCTGGACAACCGCTTTCGGGACCTGCTCCTCCATCGTCGCGGCCGGGGTGCCGGGCCGTTTCGAGTACTGGAAGGTGAAGGCGCTGGAGAACCGGGCCCGGCGGACCACCTCGAGGGTCTGCTCGAAGTCCTCGTCGGTCTCGCCGGGGAACCCGACGATGATGTCGGTGGTGATCGCCGCGTCCGGCATGGCGGCCCGGACCTTCTCGATGATCCCCAGGTACTTCTCCTGGCGGTAGCTGCGGCGCATCGCCTTGAGCACGGTGTCCGAGCCGGACTGCAACGGCATGTGCAGCGAGTGGCACACGTTCGGCGTCTCGGCCATCGCGGCGATCACGTCGTCGGTGAAGTCCTTCGGGTGCGGGCTGGTGAACCGGACCCGCTCCAGGCCCTCCACCTCACCGCAGGCGCGCAGCAGCTTGCCGAACGCGAGCCGGTCGCCGAACTCGACACCGTACGAATTCACGTTCTGCCCGAGCAGGGTCACCTCGAGGACGCCTTCGGCGACCAGGGCGCGCACCTCGGCCAGGATGTCGCCGGGACGACGGTCCTTCTCCTTGCCGCGCAGGCTGGGCACGATGCAGAACGTGCAGGTGTTGTTGCAGCCGACCGAGATGGAGACCCACCCCGCGTACGTCGACTCGCGCTTGGTCGGCAGCGTGGAGGGGAAGACCTCGAGCGACTCGAGGATCTCGACCTGCGCCTCCTCGTTGTGCCGGGCGCGCTCCAGCATCGCCGGCAGCGAGCCGATGTTGTGGGTGCCGAAGACCACGTCGACCCAGGGCGCCTTCTTGACGATGTCGCCCTTGTCCTTCTGGGCGAGGCAGCCGCCGACCGCGATCTGCATGCCGGGGTTCTTCAGCTTGGTCGGGCGCAGGTGGCCGAGGTTGCCGTAGAGGCGGTTGTCGGCGTTCTCCCGGACCGCACAGGTGTTGAAGACGACCACGTCCGCCGCGTCGGCCTCGGCGGCGCGCACGTAGCCGGCGTCCTCCATCAGGCCGGAGATCCGCTCGCTGTCGTGCACGTTCATCTGGCAGCCGTAGGTGCGCACATCGTAGGTGCGCGGGGCGCCCTGCATCTCGGTAGTCATGGCAATTGACCAGGCTACCCCTCACGCCGCGGCGGGCCGCTCCGGCGTCGGGTCCGGTTTCCACCGCGATCGGTCACAACCGGCCGGGGCGGCACACGCCGGGTCGTGGCCGGTGCAGGGGCGCACATGCCGCCGCTCGGTGCCGTCGTCGGTCTCCCGTTCGTCGGCGTGCACCGCCCGGATCGTGCCGTCGGGCTCGCACAACACGTACCGCGAAGGGTTGAGGGTGTCGTCGGGAAGCAGGACCGCGGCATGCAGCCGGACCGCGACGGCGCTCGCGATGGTCTCCTCGGCGACGCCGGCGGGCGTCAAGTAGATGTCGACCATCGTCGGGAAGTCTCCGCCGACGTGATAGACGTCGCAGAGCAGATCCGCGCCGGCGACCATGCCGTGCACCTGACGTTCCAGAGCGCCGGCCAGCGCACCCATCACCCGGTCCGGATCGACCCGGCCGGAGATGCACCAGTTCCACGGGCCGTCCGCCATAAAGTCCATGGTCCTGACCCCTCTCTCAGCGCATTGGCTGTGTTACCGCTCCGTGACCATTCTCGACACATTCCGATACGGACGGGCCCATAGGGTGTGTCCATTCGAGTGAACCGAGAACGAGCGGATGGACCAGGGGTGACAGGCGAGGCTCTCATCGTCCTTGAGAACGTCAACAAGTGGTTCGGCCCCTTGCACGTGCTACAGGACGTCGACCTGTCTGTCGCGCGCGGCGAGGTCGTGGTCGTCATCGGACCTTCCGGGTCCGGTAAGTCCACGCTGTGCCGTGCCATCAACCGGCTGGAGCCGATCGACTCCGGCACGATCACCTTCGACGGGCAGCCACTTCCGGCCGAGGGCCGTGCTCTGGCGCGGCTGCGCAGCGAAGTCGGCATGGTGTTCCAGTCCTTCAACCTCTTCGCGCACAAGACCATCCTGCAGAACGTGATGCTGGGCCCGGTCAAGGTGCGCAAGGAGAAGCCCGCGGTGGTCCGTGACCGCGCCATGGGCCTGCTGGAGCGGGTCGGCATCGCCAACCAGGCCGACAAGTACCCGGCTCAGCTCTCCGGCGGCCAGCAGCAGCGTGTCGCGATCGCGCGGGCCCTCGCCATGCAGCCCAAGGCGCTGCTCTTCGACGAGCCCACCAGCGCGCTCGACCCGGAGATGGTCGGCGAGGTGCTGGACGTGATGACCTCGCTGGCCCGGGAGGGCATGACGATGGTGGTCGTCACCCACGAGATGGGTTTCGCCCGGCACGCGGCCGACCGGGTCGTGTTCATGGCCGACGGCCAGCTCGTCGAGCAGGCGGCGCCGGAGGAGTTCTTCGCGAACCCGCGGAGCGACCGGGCCAAGGACTTCCTTTCCAAGATCCTCACGCACTGATGCGCCTTCAGAGCCGTCACACAACGACGGCTCTGATCGAAAAGGAGATGAAGTATGCGTTTCACTCGTGCAGCCGTTGTGGCCACCGCCGCGGCTCTGACTTTCGGCCTGACCGCGTGTGGCGGCGACAAAACCGAGTCGGGTGACACCGGCACGACCAAGTCGTTCGCCGCCGGCAGCACCATGGAGAAGCTCAACAAGGCCCAGGCGGTCAAGGTCGGCACCAAGTTCGACCAGCCCGGCTTCGGCCTCAAGGGCCTGTCCGGCAAGCCGGAGGGCTTCGACGTCGAGGTCGCGAAGATCATCGTCAAGGAGCTCGGCATCCCCACGGACAAGATCGAGTTCGTCGAGACGACCTCGAAGATCCGCGAGGACGCGATCGTGAACAACAACGTCGACTTCATCGTCGCGACGTACACGATCAACGACAAGCGCAAGGAGCGCATCGCCTTCGCCGGGCCGTACTACGAGGCCGGCCAGAACATCCTGGTCAAGGCGGACGACGCGACGATCACCAGCCCGGACGCCTTCAAGGCGGGCGACAAGAAGGTCTGCTCGGTCACCGGCTCGACCCCGGCCGAGACCATCAAGACGTACGTCAAGGACGTCGCCACCCAGCTGGTGCTCTTCGACACCTACGACAAGTGCATCACCGCCCTGGACGGCGGTCAGGTCAACGCTGTGACCACGGACAACGTCATCCTCCTCGGCTACATCGCCAAGAACGAGGGCAAGTACAAGCTCGCCGGTGACAACTTCACCAAGGAGCCGTACGGCATCGGTGTGAAGATCGACGACAAGGACTTCCGGTCGTTCATCAACGACACCCTGGAGAAGGCCTACTCCGACGGCAGCTGGAAGAAGGCCTGGGACGACACCGCCGGCAAGTTCGGCGCCGAGCTGGGCACCGCCCCGGCCGTCAACCGTTACTGATCAGCTGATCCCGGGGAGCTTCCGCCCGTGAGCGTTTGGGTAGACAAGTTCGACGTCTTCGCGGGCGGTTTCTGGCTCACCCTCCAGATCTGCGTGCTCGCCGCGATCGGCGCCCTCATCCTGGGCGCCGTCGTGGCGGTGCTCCGCATCTCACCGGTGCCGCCGCTGCGGGCGGTCGGCACCGCGTACGTCACGATCTTCCGCAACATGCCGCTGACCGTGGTGATGTTCTTCGCCGCGTTCGCGCTGCCGGCACTCGGCTCCAACGCCGACTTCCTGCGCATCCCGGGGCTGGACGTGGTCTTCACCCGTCTCGGCACCGACCTTCCGTACTTCCGCTTCGCCCTGATCGCGCTGACCCTCTACACCGCCGCCTTCGTCTGCGAGGCGTTGCGGTCCGGCATCAACGCGGTCCCGCCCGGCCAGGCCGAGGCGGCCCGGTCGCTGGGGCTGACCTTCACCCAGAATCTGCGGTACGTGGTGCTGCCGCAGTCGTGGAAGGCCTCGATCGTCCCGCTCGGGTCGGTCATCATCGCGATGATCAAGAACTCGGCGCTGATCGGCTTCTTCGGCGTCGTCGGTGACCTCTCGCAGAGCGCCGACCAGCTCACCTCGGCCGAGGGTTACGCCTTCATCCCCGTCGCCATCGGCATCTCGATCGGATACCTGATCATGACCGTCCCCCTCGGGGCCCTCCTTGACCGGATCGAACGGCGGCAGGCGGTGGCAGCCCGATGAGCAGCGTCCTCTACGACGTCCCCGGACCGCGTCAGCGGCGGCTCACCCTGATCCTCAGCCTGGTGGCCACGGTTCTGGTGCTGGCCGGCGCGTACTTCCTGATCTACCTGCCCCTGGACGAGAAGGGGCAGTTCTCGATGGAGCTCTGGGGGCCGCTGATCGACCCCTCCAACGAGAACTTCGTCCTGGTCTGGGAACGGATCTGGGTCGGCATCGAGAACACGCTGATCGCCGCCGCCCTGGCCATCGTCGCGTCGCTGATCATCGGGACCCTGCTGGCCATCCTGCGGCTACAGCTCAAGAGCCTGGCCGGACGCCGGTACGCCGGACTGTCCGCCCCGGCCGCCTACCTGCTGCGCGGGCTCGGCAGCGGGCTGGCCGTGCTCACCCGGGTCTGCGTCGAGGTGTTCCGCGGCCTGCCGGTGGTCATCACGATCTTCTTCGTCGCGCGCGGCCTGCCCGAGTTCGGCATCACCCTCGAGACGCTGTGGTACCTGGTGATCGGCCTGACCGTCTACAACGGTGTGGTGATCGCCGAGATCCTGCGCTCCGGCATGGAGGGCCTGCCGTTCGGCCAGCGGGAGGCGGCGGTCGCGATCGGGCTCTCCCCGTTCCAGACCACCACGCTGATCCTGCTGCCGCAGTCCTTCCGGATCATGCTGCCGGCGTTGATCAGCCAGCTCGTCGTGGTCCTCAAGGACACCTCGCTCGGCTTCATCATCAGCTACGAGGAGACCCTGAACATCGGCAAGCAGATCATCGGCGTGCTGAGCAACCCGATCCAGGTCTACTTCGTGATCGCGGTGCTCTTCATCCTGGTCAACTACTCGCTGTCGAAGCTCGCGCAGTACGTCCAGAAGCGGCTCGCCCGCGGCCGCAAGACCGCGAACCTGCCCACCGCTTCCGAGGTCGCCGCCCCGGTCGACGCGGGCGCGAACGTCTGACGCTTACCGGGCCAGCTCCGTCACCCTGGACTCACGGACCACGGTGACCCGGATCTGGCCCGGGTAGGTCAGCTCCTCCTCGATCTGCTTGGCCACGTCACGGGCCAGCACGGCGGCGCCGATGTCGTCGATGTCGTCCGGGCGCACCATGACCCGGATCTCCCGGCCGGCCTGCATCGCGAAGACCTTCTCCACACCGGCTTTGCCGCCGGCGATCTCCTCGATGCGTTCCAACCTTTTGACGTACGCCTCCAGGCTCTCCCGACGAGCACCGGGCCGTCCCCCGGAACACGCGTCCGACGCCTGCGTGAGCACGGCCTCGATGGTCTGCGGCGGCACCTCGTTGTGGTGCGCCTCGATCGCGTGGACGATGTCCTCGTGCTCGCCGTACTTGCGGGCCATGTCGGCGCCGATCAGCGCGTGACTGCCCTCCACCTCATGGGTCAGCGCCTTGCCGATGTCGTGCAGGAACGCCGCCCGCTTCATCGTCGGCACGTCCAGGCCCAGCTCGGCCGCCATGATCCCGGCGATGTGCGCGGTCTCCACCAGGTGCTTCAGCACGTTCTGGCCGTAACTCGTCCGGTACCGCAGCCGGCCCAGCAGTTTCACCAGCTCCGGGTGGATGTTGGTGATCCCGACGTCGACCAGGGCCTCCTCGGCCGCCCGGTCGCACAGCCGCTCCACCTCGTTCTTGGCGCTGTCGAAGACCTCCTCGATCCGGTGCGGATGGATCCGGCCGTCCAGCACCAGTTTCTCCAGCGTCAGGCGGCCCACCTCCCGGCGTACCGGATCGAAGCAGGAAAGAAGAACCGCCTCCGGAGTGTCGTCGATGATCAGGTTGACGCCTGTCGTCGACTCGAACGCCCGGATGTTGCGGCCCTCACGGCCGATGATCCGGCCCTTCATCTCGTCGCTCGGCAGATGCAGGACGCTGACCACGCTCTCCGCGGTCTGCTCGCTGGCGATCCGCTGGATGGCGTCGACCACGATGTGCCGGGCCCGGGTGTCGGCGGTGCTCCGCGCGTCGGTCTCGATGTCCCGGACCAGGATCGCGGCCTCCCGCTTCGCCTGCCCCTCGATCGCCTCGATCAGCTCGGCGCGGGCCGTGTCCGCGGTCAGGCCGGCGATCCGCTCCAGCTCACGGCGCTTCACCTCGTCCGTCTTCGCCAGCTCCGACTCCCGCGAGGTCAGCGCCGACTCCCGCTTCGACAGATCCGACTCCAGGGTGGCGATCCGGCGCTCCCGCTCGACCAGGCGCTCCACCTCTTCGGCGTGCAGCCGCTCCCGCTCGTCGATCCGGCCGGCCCGGCGCTCCACCTCGGCGGCCTGCTCCTTCACCGTCGCGTTCAATAGAGCGATCTCTCGCTCCCCGGAACGACGGGCGGCGGCCCTCAGCTGTTCGGCGTCCGTCTCGGCCTGGCGGTGGGCGTGTTCGAGGATCGTGTCGGCCTCACCGTGGGCGGTCTCCAGAACCCGGCGGGCCTCGGCTCGGGCGGCGTTCGCCTCGGCCTTCGCGGCTGCGGTCTCCGCCCGTACCGAAGCGGCCTTGGCCTTTGCGTCCTCGACCTTCGCCTGTGCGTCGCCGACCGCCTGCTCACGCCGGTCCTGGGCATCCTGCCGATCGGTGTGCAGCACGCGCAACGCACGCGCCCCGAGGACCAGCCCGGCTATCACCGACGCGGCAAGCACGATGATCGCAACCACGAGCACCCAGTCCACGGGGGTCATCTCGCCGCGTCTCCCTTCGCCGCCGACGCTGTGCACGCGCGCGGGCTCTCTGCGGGATGCCCGACCAAGGCAGCTTGACCGCGGGCGGCACCGGGCCCGGGTATCACGCGCTCCGCCTTCGGCTACCCCGAGCCTCCAGTCTCCGTCCGAACGGCCTTCGCCGCCCGGCTGCCGGGCGTGCTTCGCCGCACGTTGCCGCCTGACCTGTCCGGTTCCGGCAGATTCAGGTCCGTCCTTCGGACGTCCGGGTCTCCGGCTCCGGCGTTCCGGCCTGGCGGGCCTTCCGGTCGGCCTTTGCCGCTCGGGTCAGGTTCCGTCCGGATCGGTTTCCGCTCGGATCGGCCTTCCCGTCCGGAACGGCCTACCGGTCGGATCGGCCTTCCCGCCCGGATCAGCCTTTCCGGTCGGATCAGCCTTCCCGGTCGGATCGGCCTTCCCGCCCGGAACGGCTTGCCGGTCGGATCAGCCTTTCCGTCCGGAACGGCTTTCCCGGTCGGATCAGCCTTCGCTCGACTCGGCCTTCCGTTCGGGTCGGCCTCTCGCTTGGATCGGCTTTCCTGCCCGGAACAGCGTGGACGGCACCGGCCGGGCCACCGTGGGCTCGGATTCCGTCGGCTTCGGTCGTCTGGCTCGGCGATCCGGCTCCGCCGGGTCCTCGGGCGCCGGTCGCACATGGCGTCCGTCGTCTGGATTCCCAGCGCGGGGATCGCGCCTGCATCGGATGATCACCGTGCGCCCATCCGAACAGCGTTTCCCTGCGTAGCCTCGCCGCCGCGGTCGTCCCACCGGACGGGAAACGTCGTTACAGTCCGTGGGATATGGCGATGGCTCGAGCGAACATCGTCGCCCGAGACCCCCATCTGATCCCCCGGCCGGCTTCGAAGCCCCGCCAGCGAGCCGCCCACCGGACGCTCGAATCAGGAGTGTGTGGAGTTGTGGGGTTGACCGCCGGTATGTCGCGCCGTCCGCCGCGCGGTCAGCGGCTGACGGAGGCATCCATCGAGCGAAACCCGCCCAAGTGATGCCGTAATGTAATGCGATCTATGTTGTGCCTGTTGCATGCGATGGTCGAACAAACCTTGTGTAACGCGAGGCTAGGTCGCAAGCACCGCTTCGGTCAAGGACTCATGATTCGGCAGCGGATAGGACGTACGGCACAGAGATGCTTACGCCCAGCTCACGATCCCACGGGACAATTCCAGACGTACCACGCGATCGTGCCCTTCCCTCCTCGGCCGTAACCATTATCGCCACCGACACCACAGCCGAAGCGCACGACACGGAGCGTGACAACGACCCGCAGTGACGGAACGTGTCAGCCACCACGACCTCGAAGCCGCCGCGTGATATCGGGCCGAACGGTCACCAGAGGAGCGATCCTCACATCAGGACTATATCGGCGAACGCCCTGGCCACCGGTATCAACGGCCGGGCTCCATAGCCGACGTCACTTCCGGTCCCCGGCGGGAAGCCTCGGGGCCGCACCGAAACCCCGGCGGCGACGCGACTCCGGAGTCGATCGTCGATCGCCACACCAGTCGCCGGTCGGCCCTTGCTCGGCCAGTCGCCACACCGGCCGGTCAGTCGCCGCGCCAGCCGGTCGGTTGCCGGTCGGAGCCTAGGACTGGAGGTCCTCGGCCTCGTCGGCCAAGGCGTCCGCATCGATCGCGTCGGCGAACTCGGCGGCCTCGGCGTCTCGTGCGGCCAGCGCATCCTTTACCGCTCGGATGGCGATCCCGGCCGGGTAGCCCTTCCGGGCGAGCATCGCGACCAACCGCCGGAAGATTGCGTCGGGCGCACCCGTCGCGGTGCGGAGTTTCCGGTCGACCAGGGTCCGGGCGGCTGAAGCCTCGGCCTCGTCATCGACCGCCTCCAGCGCCTCGACCGCGGTCTCCGCGTCGACGCCACGCTGCCGCAGCTCGTTGGCGAGCGCCCGGCGCGCCAGCCCACGACCGTGGTGCCGGCTGGAGACCCAGGCGCGCGCGAAGGCCGCGTCGTCGATGATGCCGACTTCGTCGTAGCGGTCGAGGACCTCGGCGATCACCTCTTCGGAGATCTCCTTGCGGACCAGCACTTTCGCCAGCTCGGCCCGGGTCCTCGGGCGAACCGCCAGCTGACGCAGGCAGATCTCCCGAGCGACCTCGGACTCGCTGCGCGGCGGTTCCGCCCGCGCCGGGGTGTCACCGTCAGGAAACACCCCGGAAGTGGGGGCGCCGCGGCGGCCACGACGCCCCGTGGAACGTCGTGGCTCGTCCGCATCGTCGCCCGCTGTCGTGCCGGCGCCGGTCCGGGGCGGAATGGCATCCCATCCCCGCCCGGACCGTGCGCCGCGCCGTCCGGCCATCGCGGGTTACCGGATCAGAAGTCGACCGGCGGCAGCTCGGGGCCACCGGCGGCATCGCTGGCACCGGCCTGGCCGACACCGAGCTTCTCCAGGATCTTCTTCTCGATCTCGGCGGCGACGTCCGGGTTCTCCTTGAGGAACTCCCGGGCCTTCTCCTTGCCCTGGCCGAGCTGGTCGCCGTCGTAGGTGTACCAGGCGCCCGACTTGCGGATGATGCTCTGCTCGACACCGACGTCGATGAGCGAGCCCTCCCGGGAGATGCCCTTGCCATACATGATGTCGAACTCGGCCTGCTTGAACGGCGCGGCCACCTTGTTCTTGACGACCTTGACCCGGGTCCGGTTGCCGACGACGTCGGTGCCGTCCTTGAGGGCCTCGATACGCCGGACGTCGAGACGGACCGACGCGTAGAACTTCAGCGCCCGGCCACCGGTCGTGGTCTCGGGCGAGCCGAACATGACACCGATCTTCTCGCGGAGCTGGTTGATGAAGATCGCGGTGGTGCCCGAGTTGTTCAGGATGCCGGTGATCTTCCGGAGCGCCTGGCTCATCAGACGGGCCTGGAGGCCGACGTGACTGTCGCCCATCTCACCCTCGATCTCGGCACGCGGCACGAGGGCCGCCACCGAGTCGATGACGATGATGTCGAGGGCGCCGGAGCGGATCAGCATGTCCGCGATCTCGAGAGCCTGCTCACCGGTGTCCGGCTGGGAGACCAGCAGTGCGTCGGTGTCCACACCGAGGGCCCGCGCATACTCCGGGTCGAGGGCGTGCTCGGCGTCGATGAACGCCGCGAGACCGCCTGCCTTCTGTGCGTTGGCCACCGCGTGCAGGGCGACCGTCGTCTTACCACTCGACTCGGGACCGTAGACCTCGATGACCCGGCCGCGCGGCAGACCGCCGACGCCGAGCGCCACATCGAGGGCGATGGAGCTGGTGGGGATGACGGCCATCTGCTGGACCGGCCGCTCCCCGAGCCGCATCACCGAGCCCTTGCCGAACTGCTTGTCGATCTGCGCGAGCGCCAGCTCGAGCGCTTTCTCCCGATCAGGTGTTCCTGCCGCCATTCCCGCCACCCCTGTATTCGACTTCGTGCTCTTCGTCGACGAGCTTTTGTTCACCACGGTCGACACGTTAGGCGAGGGGTACGACAAAATCCTCCGCCCCGTCGTGTGCTGTGGATGACCGAGCCGCTGTGGACAATAGCCGAACACCTGTACGACGATCGAGTGACACGCCAGAACAGGCGTACTAAAAGCTGCTCAGCGCAGCCGGGACGGCACCCGATCGGGGTACGCGGTCACCACGGCGCGCCAGATGGTAGCGGTTTCGACACCGTTAGTGATGGCCTCGTCTATGGTTCGCCCGCCGAGTTCCGTGAAGGAGTGATCGGCCGCGATGCTACGGGCATAGGCGGAGCCGAAGCACTGTTCCAGGCGTTCCCAGAAATCTGTCAAGCGCACCGGAGAAGGGTACCCAGAGGCGGCTCCGCCGCATCTCAGGCGACCGCTGCGGCTGCCACCCGCAGATCGTCGACGAGCCCACGGTAGGCCGTCTCCCGATCATCGGCCCGCAGCACCGCCGACGGATGGATGGTGGCCAGCGCCCGGATCTCCGCGATCGGGAAGTCCTCCGGGTGCTGGGCCGAGGCCGGCCACGGCATCAGCCGCCCGCGCGACCTGGTCACCCGGAAGTCCGGCCCGAGCAGAGCCTTTCCCGCGGATGCGCCGAGGATCACCACCAGCTTGGGCTTGAGCAGTGCGAACTCGGCCACCAGCCAGGGTCGGCAGGCCTCGATGTGGGCCGGGCCCGGCGTCTGGTGGATCCGGCGGCTGCCACGCAACTCGAACCGGAAGTGTTTCACCGAGTTGGTGATGTAGAGGTCGGCCGGGTCGATGCCGGCGTCGTCCACCGCCTCACGGAGCAGGCGGCCCGCGGGTCCGACGAACGGCAGCCCATGCCGGTCCTCGACGTCACCGGGCTGCTCACCGACGAAGACGATCTTCGCGTGCGGAGCGCCGCGGCCGAACACGGTCTGGGTCGCGTTCTCGAAGAGCTCGCACCCCTGACAGTCCGCCGCCGCCGTCTTCAGCTCGTCGATGCTCCGGGGGTGCGGCGGCGCCCACTGCTGCGCCCCGACGGGGGTCTGGGTCCATGGCATTGCACCGTTCTACCCCTATCCCCCGACAAGATTCCGCCCGGACTCCTCCTCCCGGAGGATCGGTCCGGGGGAGGTTCCCGAACGGGTGTCTCACCGCATCAGGGGAGTTCCGGGCTGGGTGCCTCACCGCATCGGGGGGAGGCTCCCCGCCGGGTGGAGGACGGACGCCACCGCCCGAGCCAGCTCCGGCGCCTCCGCCGGGTCCAGAGTGCTGATCGTGATGCGGATCCCGGGTGGGGAGCTCACCCGGAAGTGCGCGCCCGGAGCCACCGCGTAGCCCCGGTCACGGAGCGCCGCGACGGCATGGGTCTCGTCGGGCACCGGGACCCAGACGTTGATGCCGGTGTCGCCGCCCACCTCGACACCCTCGGCCCGGAGCGCGTCGCGCAGGGCCCGGCGACGACTGCCATACGTCCTGGCGGCCCCGCCGACCAGCGCGGTCACCTCGGGATCACGCCACAGCCACAGCAGCATCCGCTGGAGCACGGTGGAGACCCAGCCCATGCCGATCCGCATCCGGCCGGCCACCCGGGCGACAGTGGTCTCGTCGCCGGCCAGGACGGCGATGCGCAGATCGGGACCGAACGGTTTCGAGGCGGACCGGACGAACGCCCAGGAGCCGGTCACCGGGCCGATGCAGTGCGGCGCCCCCTCGGCCAGCTCGGCGGCGTGGTCGTCCTCCACGACCAGCACTCCCGGGTGGCCGCTCAGCAGCTCACGCAGCTGGTGGGCACGCTCGGCGCTCACGGCGGCGCCGGTCGGGTTCTGCGCGCGGACGGTGACGACGACGGCACGGGCACCGGCACGCAACGCGGTGGCCATCGAATCCGGATCTGGCCCGTGGTCGTCGACCGCGACCGGGACGGCCCGCAGGCCGAGCGCCGCCAGCAGATCGATCAGGGCGGCCCAGCCCGGGTCCTCGATCGCGACGGTGTCGCCGGGCCGGAGGTGGGCGTTGAAGGCGCGCTCGATCGAGTCGAGCGCGCCGGAGGTGACGACGATCTCAGCTCCGGCGACCGGAACCCCTTCGGCTAGGAGACGGGGACGCGCGGCGTCGGCCAGCTCGGGCATGGTGACTGCGGACGCGTACCCCTGCGGTGGGTGTTGAATCGCCGCGGCGGCGGCCAGAGCCGGCCCGAGCGATGGCAGCAACCGCAGGTCGGGCTCACCCGCCGAGAGATCCCGCAGGCCGGATGGGATCGGCGCATACAGGCCGGAACGCCGGACGGCCACCGCGGGCCGGGACCGGACCCGGGTGCCGCGGCGGCCCTCGGTCTCGATCACACCGCGCTGCCGCAACTCCTGGTACGCCTTGGCGACCGTCGCCGGGCTGACGTGCAGGGACCCGGCGAGAACCCGCACCGAGGGAAGCGTGGCGCCGGCCACCCAGAACCCCCGGAGCACGCCCGTCTCGATGCTGGCCGAAATCTCGGCGGCGCTGTCGCCACTGACCTGATACTGTTCTGCCACAGATGCGATTCTGTACTAGCACAGATCACCACGCAAGCAGAACACGCCGGGGAGGCCCCGATGACCGACCTCTACGCTCCCACGCCCCGCACGACGGCCACCCGCACCCGTAAGCGGATGCACTACGAGCGGGAGACGGCGCACGCCGTCCTCGACGAGGCGTTCGACTGCGCGGTCGGCTTCGTCGTCGACGGCGAGCCACGTGTTCTGCCCAACCTGCACGTCCGCATCGACGACACCCTCTACCTGCACGGGTCCACCGGCGCCCGGCTCGGCCTGGCGGCCCGCGGCAACGGCGTGCCGGTGTGTGTGACGGTCACCATCCTGGACGGGCTGGTCTATGCCCGGTCCCAGTTCAACCACAGCGCCAACTACCGGTCGGTGGTCGCGCTCGGGACGGCCCGGCCGGTCACCGACGACGCCGAGAAGCTCCGTGTGCTGTTCGCGCTGGCCGAAAAGGTGGGTCAGGGCCGTTCCGCGGACAGCCGGCCACCCACCCGGCAGGAGCTGGCCCAGACCACGGTTCTCGCGCTGCCACTGGCCGAGGTCTCGGTCCGCGTCCGGTCCGGCGGCGTCGGCGACGACCCGGAGGACCTGGCTCTCCCCTACTGGGCCGGCGTGCTCCCGTTGCGGACGGTCGCCGGGCCGCCGGAGACCGATCAGGGCGTCGCCGCCGCGCCACCCGCCTACCTGCCCGGTCACCCCTCGGAGTGGCAGACCCCGGTCGTGCTGGAGGGCCGGCACGTGCGACTCGAGCCACTCACCCCGGGCCATGCGGAGGGGCTGTTCGAGGCGCTCGACGACGAGGAGGTCTGGCGGCACATCCCGTTCCCCCGCCCCCGGAGCGCGGAGGAGCTTCTCACCGGAGACATCCTGGGCGTGCTGCGCGGCCAGTGGCTCGGCCAGCGCTCCGGCTGGGCTCAGATCGACCCGGCCACCGGAGCGGTGATCGGGATGACGACCTACCACGACATCGACACCAACCTGCGGTCCCTCGGCATCGGGCACACCATGGTCGGCCGCAAGTGGTGGCGGACCGGAGTCAACACCGAGGCGAAGCTGATGTTGCTGGAGCGGGCTTTCGACGTGCTCGGCGCCGAGCGGGTGTTCTGGTATACGGACGTGCGCAACGAGCGCTCCCAGCAGGCCATCGCGCGGCTGGGCGCCAGCCGCGACGGGATGATCCGCCGGCAGCGCAGGCGGCCCGACGGCAGCTGGCGCGACACCGTACTGTTCGCGATGACCGCGGACGAGTGGCCCGCCGCCGCCCGGCGTCTCCGGGAGCGGTTGAGCCGCTCCACGACCGAGAGAGGCTGACCGATGCTGGGCATCACCGATTTCTGGACCTATGTGCTCGGCGTGGTCGCGATCATCCTCCTGCCGGGCCCCAACTCGATCTTCGTGCTGTCGGTGGGCGCCCAGCGGGGCGTCCGCGCCGGCTATCAGGCCGCGGCCGGCGTCTTCCTGGGCGACGCGGTGCTGATGATCCTCTCCGCCACCGGGGTGGCCTCGCTGCTGAGCACCTACCCACCCCTGTTCCTCGTCCTCAAGTACGCGGGCGCCGCCTATCTGGGCTGGGTCGGGCTCAACATCATCAGGGGCGCCTGGGGCAAGTGGCGCAACCGTGCGGAGATCGCTCCGGCCGCCGTCGAGGAGCCACCCGCCGAGCTCCAGCGCCCGTTCCGCCGGGCCGCCGTGATCAGCCTGCTCAATCCCAAGGCGATCCTGTTCTTCGTCTCGTTCTTCATCCAGTTCGTCGAGCCCGGCTACGCCCATCCCGCGGTGTCGTTCCTGATCCTGGGCGCCGTGGTGCAGTTCTTCAGTGCGCTCTACCTGACCGCGCTGATCTTCGGAGGCCGGTATCTCGCCGGTCAGTTCCAGCGGCGCCAGCGTCTCGCGACCGGAGCGGCGACAGCGGTCGGCGCCCTGTTCGTGGGCTTCGGCATCAAACTGGCCACCGCCAGCGTCGGCTGAGCCGGCGGCCCGGTTCCACCGCCCCGCTCAGCGCGCGGCGGTCACGGGCGGCTCGAATAGAACGTGCTGCGGATCATCCGGATCTTGGTCAGGTCGTTGTTCCAGGCCTTCTCCGTGGTGGTCCAGCCCAAGACGTAGGCCCGGCTGCCCATGACGAACCAGCGGAAGACGGAGTGACGGGCCGTGCCACTCGGGGAGTCGTGTCGGTACTCCCAATCGGCTGCCTTGTTCAGCAGCGGCACCTGTTCGACGTCGACGAGGGCATAGCCGGGGAGGGCGCCCGAGGAGGCCAGACGGGTCTCCTCGGCACGGGCCACCGCCAGTGGATCGGCGGCGGGATCACGGGCCGCGTCCAGGGTGATCGTCCTGGAGTTGCGCGGGCCACGGAAGCAGTGGGTGGTGCCGACGCGCTGGTAGGTCCATCCGTCCGGCACGGCCATGTGGAAACCGGAGCCGTCGGTGAAGTACGACCAGCCGGACTGGAGCTTCCAGCCGTTCACGCCTCGGGCCGAGCCGTCCAGCGGGGTGACCGGCAGGCCGGCGGGCGGCGCCGCTTCGCAGAGGGACGGCGAGAATGCGGTCGCCGCCGTGGATTCAGCGGGAGGTGTCTCGCCTTGAGGGGCCGGTGAGGCCGGGTCCGGGCCGGCCGACGTGCCGGCGGCCACGGCCGGGGGAACGGCGCCGGTCACGCCTCCAGGACCAGGCGATGGGGAACTCGGGGCGGGGTCGGTTGTGGCGGCCGCGGAATGGTTCGCATCGGTCGACAGCGGTGACGGGAGGAAGACCTGGGGACGGGCTGCGGTCAGATCGACCACGTAGCCGGCCAGGAGGCTGGCTCCGAGCAGGAGGACGACAAGCCCGGTGACGGCCAGGCGGGCCGGGGTCACCCGCACCGCGGCGCGACCCGCCCATCGCCGTTTCCGGGAGCGGGGCGCGCCGGCCGCGCGGGCCGGCTCAGCCACGACGCGGACTGGGACCAGGTCCTGGCCGGACGGCCGGATCGTTCGCGCCGGGCCGGGCTCTTGCGGTGATCCCGCTGGCGGATCGGTGAACGTTTCGTCACCTGCGCGGAGTTCAGCTGGACCCGCTGCGGCGACGCCGGTATAGAGAACCAGTGCGGTACCTGGCGTCTCCGAACGGACCTCTGGCGCGGGAGGAGGCTGGGACACCTCGGTTCCCGGTGTGGTGGCGTCAGCGGCTGCGGACCTGGCATCGGCGCTCGGCGCTGTGGGAGCCAAACCGGCCGGCGCTTCGGCGTTTCCGTCAGGCACTGCCGTGATGTGGTCCGCTGATCCGACGACCTGCCCGGCACCGGGCCGGCGCGGCATTCCCGTGGCGGCGGCCACGGTGGAATCCTTCGCCGGGGGTGGGACTGCCCCGGATGGATGCGACGGGCGCGGCCTCGGGCGATCGTCATCAGACTTCGAAGCGGCCCCGGAGCGGCGCTGCCGAGGTGGGAGGCCGCGGATCGGCCCCGATGTGGGCGCTGGTCGGCGCAGCGGTGGTGGTTGCCCGGACACCGAGGGGGAAGACCGCGAAGCCGAGTCAGGCTGCCCCGGCTCCACCGGTGACGGCGACTGAGGACCAGCCTCCGACACGGATCGATCAGTGGATGGCGCAGACCGATCCGCAGGCGACGTGGAAAGTCTGGAAGGCGACGCGGACGGACCGGGAGACGGCACGGGACGTTCCGTGGAGGGTGCGGGACGGCTGGCGGGTGGTACGGAATGGTCCGTGGGCGGGGGCGTTCGAGGATGCGGAACAGGTTGGGAGTGCGGGCCGGTCACCGTCGCCCGGCCTCGATGCGGTCCGGCAGGTTGGGCCGGCTCAGAAGGCGGCTGGCGACCCGGCCGCGGATCAGCGGGCCAGAACTCGGCAAGCCCAGCCTCCGCTCGCGACGCCTCCGCACGCGACGGCTCGGCGCGTCGCGGCTCGGGCGGCCGGGATCCGGCCCGCAAAGGAGCAGCCCGACCATCATCCGGGCCCGACGGAACGGCCCGGCCAGGACCGGAGGCTGAGGCGGCCGGCCGCTGCGGAACAGCCGCCGGGGAAGCCGATGCCGGCGAACCCGACGAGGGAACCGCCGGGGAGGAGGCCGGCCGCGGAGAACCGGACCGGGACCCAGGCCGGGTGGGCAGGAACGGGATCTCCCGCGGATCACTGAAGACGATCATGCGGAGCCGTCGTTCGATCTCCGGAACGGTCAGGCGTGCGGCCGGCTCGTAGCGCAGCAGGCCGTCCAGGACGGCGGCCAGCGGGCCGGCCCGGAGTGGCGGGTCGGGTGGTTCGGTGGCCAGGGCGGCCAAGGTGGCCATCGCGCTCTCCCGGGCATACGGCGAGTGGCCTTCGACGGCCGCGTACAGGGTGGCGCCGAGCGACCACAGATCGGATTCCACAGTCGAGGCGCCGTTGCGGGCCCGCTCGGGCGAGACATACTGCGGCGAGCCGACGATCAACCCGGGCGCCGTCACCCCGCCGTCATCGACGAACGTGGCGAGACCGAAATCGGTCAGCACCACGCGGCCGTCGGTGCCGATGAGGACGTTGTGCGGCTTCACGTCGCGGTGCAGGACACCGGCCCGGTGCGCCGCGCCGAGCGCGTCCAGCACGGCCAGGCCGATTCGGGCCGCGACCGCCGGCTCGTATGGGCCGTCCTCGTTCAGCACCTGGTAGAGGGAGCGCGACTGGACGTACTCCATGACGATCCAGGACAACCCGGCGGTGTGCACCACGTCGTAGATGCGGACCACGTGGGGATGGCTGAGACGAGCGGCGCTGCGCGCTTCCCGGAGGGTCCGCTCGTGCAGCCTGTGCTGTTCAGCATCGGACATCCACTCGGGCGGAACGATCTCCTTGACGGCCACGTCGCGGTGCAGCATCTCGTCGCGGGCCAGCCAGACCCGGCCCATCCCACCCGCGCCGACCGGTTCCACGAGACGGTACCGACCTGCGACGAGCATCTGCCTGACCGCCATCGGCACCCACCCATCACGTCGAGTATCAGGATAATCAGCCACAGACCGCCCAAGGAATGACGATCACCCAGTCTCCGCTCAGAACATCAAAGATCAGAAAAAACCAGGGGGAGTACGGGCAATCGAGCTCCGCTTCCACGCAAGAGGCATCCACGGGTCCCCGGTGAAGCGCAAACGTCACCAGCCGGAGCGGTACGCCGTACATCTGAAGAAGCGAAAGGTGATCGAACCGGCCGAACCGGGAAATCTCTCGCCGGAGGCGCGCCGGCGCCCCGGTTTCTGTCATACCCCCGAGGCAGGATGTGAGGCGTGCGAGACGTGCTGGAGAGGTTCGGACCGGCCACCAGGGAGTGGTTCACGGCCGCCTTCGCCGCGCCCACCGCCGCTCAGGCCGGGGCGTGGCAGGCGATCGGCGCGGGGCGCAACGCGCTGGTGGTGGCGCCGACCGGGTCCGGCAAGACCCTGGCGGCGTTCCTCTGGTCGCTGGACAGGTTGTCCCGCGAGCCGATCCCCGAGCAGCCCCGGCAGCGGTGCCGGGTGCTCTACATCAGTCCGCTCAAGGCGCTCGCGGTCGACGTGGAGCGCAACCTGCGGGCGCCGCTGACCGGGATCCGGCAGGCGTCCGGCCGGCTGGGCCTGCCACCACCGGAGATCACCGTCGGCATGCGCACCGGCGACACCCCGGCCGAGGAGCGGCGTGGTTTCGCGCGCACCCCGCCGGACATCCTGATCACCACGCCCGAGTCGCTGTTCCTGCTGCTCACCTCAGCTGCCCGGGATTCGCTCCGCGGCGTTCAGACGGTGATCCTCGACGAGGTGCACGCGGTCGCGGCGACAAAGCGTGGCGCGCACCTGGCGCTCTCCCTGGAGCGGCTGGACGCGTTGCTGGAGCGCCCGGCCCAGCGGGTCGGCCTGTCCGCGACCGTTCGCCCGATCGACGAGACCGCGCGGTTCCTCGGCGGCGCGCAGGATGTCGAGATCGTGCAGCCACGCAGCGCAAAGACGATCGAGGTGACGGTCGAGGTTCCGGTGGAAGACATGACCCGCCTCGATGAGGTGCCCGATTCCGATCAGGATGATCCGGGCGCCGGCCGACACACGCCGTCGATCTGGCCGGCCGTCGAGGAGCGGGTTCTCGACCTGATCGAGGCGCACCGGTCGACGATCGTGTTCACGAATTCGCGTCGCGGGTCGGAGCGGCTCTGCGCCCGGCTCAACGAGCTGGCCGCCGAGCGTGCCGATCCGGAGTTCGCGCAGGCCCCTCTCGGCACACGGTCACCGGCCGAGATCATGGCGCAGGCCGGCGGCACTCGTGGCGCGCCACCCGTGGTGGCCCGGGCCCATCACGGCAGCGTCTCCCGGGAGGAGCGCAAACAGATCGAGGAGGCGCTGAAATCCGGGCAGCTGCCGGCCGTGGTGGCCACGTCGAGCCTGGAGCTGGGCATCGACATGGGCGCGGTCGACCTGGTGGTGCAGATCGAGGCGCCGCCGTCGGTCGCGGCCGGGCTCCAGCGCATCGGCCGGGCAGGTCACCAGGTCGGCGCGGTCTCGCGCGGGGTGGTGTTCCCGAAACACCGCGGTGACCTGCTGTCCTGCGCCGTGGTGGCGGAGCGGATGGGCGCCGGCGCGATCGAGGAGCTGCGCTCACCCCGCAACCCGCTGGATGTGCTGGCCCAGCAGATCGTCGCGATGACCGCCCTCGACGAGTGGCAGATCGACGAGCTGGCGGCGCTCGTGCGGCGGGCCGCGCCGTTCGCCGAGCTGCCGTCGTCGGCGTTGCACGCCGTGCTCGACATGCTGTCCGGCCGCTACCCGTCGACCGCGTTCGCCGAGCTGCGGCCACGCCTGGTCTGGGATCGGGCGACAGACGTGCTCACCGGCCGCCCCGGCGCGCAACGTCTGGCCGTGACCAGCGGCGGCACCATCCCCGACCGCGGCACGTTCGGTGTCTTCCTGGCCGGTTCGGAGCGTGCCTCGCGGGTGGGCGAGCTCGACGAGGAGATGGTCTACGAGTCACGCGTCGGCGACGTGTTCCTGCTCGGGTCGACCTCCTGGCGGATCGAGGACATCACCCCCGACCGGGTGCTGGTGTCCCCCGCCCCGGGCGCGCCGGCCCGGATGCCGTTCTGGAAAGGTGATTCGCCGGGCCGCCCGATCGAACTGGGCCGGGCGATCGGCGCACGGCTGCGGTCCCTGGTCCGGGCCGGTGACGAGGCGGCGACGGCCACGCTGCGCGAGTCGGGGCTGGACGAGTGGGCGGCCGGCAACCTGATCTCGTACCTGCGAGAGCAGCGCGAGTCGACGCGGCATCTGCCCGACGACCGGACGATCGTGGTCGAACGGTTCCGAGACGAGCTGGGCGACTGGCGGATGACCGTGCACTGTGTGCTCGGCGCGCGGGTCAACGCGCCGTGGGCGCTGGCGATCGGCCGCCGGCTGGCCGAGCGGTATGGGGTGGACGGCCAGGTGATGCCCTCCGACGACGGCATCGTGGTGCGCCTGCCGGACACCGCGGACGAGCCGCCCGGCGCCGACCTGATCGCCTTCGACCCGGAGGAGATCGTGCAACTGGTCGAGGAGTCAGTCGGCACGTCGGCGCTGTTCGCCTCCCGGTTCCGGGAGTGTGCCGCCCGTTCGCTGCTGCTCCCCCGCCGTGACCCACGTCGTCGCCAGCCTCTGTGGCAGCAGCGGCAGCGGTCGGCGCAGCTGCTCGACGTGGCCCGCGAGTTCGCCGATTTCCCGGTCACGCTGGAGGCGGCCCGTGAGTGCCTTCAGGACGTCTTCGACGTGCCGGGCCTGACCGGGCTGATGCGGGAGATCTCCGGCCGCAAGGTCCGGCTGGTCGAGGCGGAGACCGCACGCCCGTCGCCGTTCGCCAGGTCGCTGTTGTTCGGCTATGTGGGCGCCTTTCTCTACGAGGGGGATGCTCCGCTGGCCGAGCGCCGGGCCGCAGCGCTGGCGCTGGATTCGACGCTGCTCGGTGAGCTGCTCGGCCGGGTCGATCTGCGTGAGCTCCTCGATCCGGCGGTGGTGGCCGAGACCGAGGCCCAGTTGCAGTGGCTCACCACTCAGCGCACCCCGCGCGACGCGGAGGACGCGGCCGAGCTGCTCCGGCTCCTGGGCGACCTGTCGGCCGACGAGATGGCCGTGCGGGGCGTGCCGGCGGAGTGGGTGGATCATCTGGTGGCTACCCGGCGGGCGGTCCGGGTCCGGGTCGCCGGTGAGGACCGGTGGATCGGCATCGACGACGCCGGGCGCTACCGGGACGCGCTCGGAGTGGCGTTGCCGGTCGGGATCCCGGAGGCCTATCTCGAGCCGGTCGCCGACCCGCTCGGTGACCTGGTCGCTCGCTTTGCCCGGACGCACGGGCCGTTCGCCGCGGCGACGTGCGCGGCCCGGTTCGGGCTCGGGGTGTTCGTGGTCGAGCAGGCGCTCAAGCGGCTCAGCGCGACCGGCCGGGTCACCTCCGGTGAGTTCTCCCCGGGCGGCGCGGGAAGCGAGTGGTGTGACGCCGAGGTGCTGCGGATGCTGCGACGGCGTTCGCTGGCCGCGCTGCGGCGGGAGATCGAGCCGGTCCCGCCGCGGGTCCTGGCCACCTTCCTGCCCCGCTGGCAGCAGGTCGGCGGGAACGGCCGCGGGGTGGACGCGCTGGCCGCCGCGATCGAGCAGGTGCAGGGGGTCGCGGTGCCGGCGTCGGCGTGGGAGCGGCTGGTGCTCCCGGCCCGGGTGGCCGACTACGCGGCGCCCCAGCTCGACGAGTTGTGCGCCTCGGGTGAGGTGTTGTGGGCCGGGTCCGGGTCGATCTCCGGTGGGGACGGCTGGGTGACGCTGGCCTATGCGGAGAGCGCGCCACTGCTGCTGCCGGCACCCGACGACGAGTTCGCCGCCGGGCCACTGCATCAGTCGGTGCTCGACGCGCTCGACGGTGGGCAGGCGCTGTTCTTCCGGTCGCTGTCCGATCGGGTCGGCTCAGCCGACGACACCGAGCTGGCCGCCGCGGTGTGGGATCTGGTGTGGGCCGGGCATCTGACCAACGACACGTTCGCGCCGTTGCGGGCCCTGCTCGGCGGCAGTGGCGCACACCGGGCCAAGGCGGCGCCGGCCCGGTCGCGGTACCGGCGTCCGGGACGGCCCAGCATGCCCGCCCGCGGCGGTCCGCCGAACATGGCGGGGCGCTGGTCGCGGCTTCCCGATCGCGATCCGGATCCGACCCGCAGGGCGGCCGCCGTCGCCGACCTGCTGCTCGAACGGCACGGGGTGGTGACCCGGGGCGCGGCCGTGGCCGAGGGGGTGACCGGCGGGTTCGCGGCGGTCTATCCGGTGCTGGCGGCTCTGGAGGAGCGCGGAGCGGCCCGGCGTGGCTATTTCGTCGAGGGGCTCGGGGCGGCGCAGTTCGCGGTGCCTGGAGCCGTCGACCGGTTGCGGGCGCTGAACGAGCCGGATGAGGAGCGGCGTGGTGGCGGGCCACCCGCGGTCGTGCTGGCCGCGACCGATCCGGCCAATCCCTACGGTGCGGCGCTGCCATGGCCGGAGCGCATCGTGGACAGCGGTGACGGTGAGCCGACCGCCAAGGCCGGTCACCGGGCCGGCCGGAAAGCCGGCGCCCTGGTGGTGCTGGCCGGCGGTGACCTGGTGCTCTACGTCGAACGCGGCGGACGGACCCTGCTGTCCTTCACCGACGACCCGGACCTGCTCACCCACGGGGCACACGGCCTGGCCGGAGCGGTGCGGTCGGGCGCGCTCGGCGCGATGTCCGTCGAACGGGCCGACGGCGAGTCGGTGCACGCTTCCCCGCTACGGGACGCGCTGACCACAGCCGGGTTCCGCACCACCCCGAGAGGCCTCCGCCTACGAGCCTGACCACAAACAGCCAGATCCGCCCGCCGAAACGTCGCGGCCCGGAAGTGGACACCGCGGGAGAGCGACCTGGAAGGGGACGCCGGCGGACGCTCGGAGGCGGACAGCAGAACCGTCCGCCGTGAATCAGAGGCGGCCGCCCGGCGGCGGAAGGCAGGCGGCGGGCCGCGGAGATGGCCGGCCTTGCCTGGCCGGCCACCTCCGGTTCAGAGCTTCGGGGCCACCTCGGCGGCCACCAGGTCGATGTGGTCGAGATCGGACAGGTCGAGGACCTGGAGGAACAGGCGGGAGGCGCCGGCCTCGGCGTAGCGCTTGATCGTTTCCACGGCTTCGGCCGGGGTGCCGACGATGCCGCCGTTCGCGCGCATCTCGTCGGCTTCGCGGCCGATCGCGGCGGCCCGGCGGTTGATCTCGGCGTCGTCGCGACCCACGCAGAGCACGGCGGCGGCCGAGTAGGTGAGCGGCTCGGTGCGGCCCAGAGCCTCGGCTGCGGCGCTGACCCGGGCGTACTGGGCGGGGATGTCCTCGATCTTGGAGAACGGGACGTTGAACTCGGTGGCGTAGCGGGCCGCCAGGTACGGCGTGCGCTTCTTGCCGTGGCCGCCGACGATCACCGGCACCGGGGTCTGCACCGGCTTCGGCAGCGCGGGCGAGTCGGTGACCCGGTAGTGCTTGCCGTCGAAGTCGTAGGTGGCGCCGGCCGGGGTGGACCACAGACCGGTGATGATCTCCAGCTGCTCCTCGAGACGGTCGAAGCGCTCGCCGACCGGCGGGAACGGGATGCCGTACGCGGTGTGCTCGCTCTCGAACCAGCCGCCGCCGAGGCCGAACTCGACACGCCCGCCGCTCATCGCGTCGACCTGGGCCACGGCGATCGCCAGCGGGCCGGGCAGCCGGAACGTGGCCGAGCTGACAAGTGTGCCGAGCCGGATGCGGGAGGTCTGCACGGCCAGCGCGGCGAGCGTGATCCAGGCGTCGGTGGGGCCGGGCAGCGGGGACCCGTCGCCCATCCTCAGGTAGTGGTCGGAGCGGAAGAACCCGTCGTATCCGCCGTCTTCGGCGGCCTTGGCGACCCGCAGGAGATCGTCGTGGCTGGCGCCCTGCTGGGGTTCGGTGAAGATCACGAGACGCATTGCTCAACACTGCCACGACGCTCCGGCGCGCCAGTCACGCATCGATCATCGACAGGCAGTAACGTTGGCCACCATGGCCGGTTATGGATGGATCAGCTTCACGACCGATTATGGCACTTTCGACGGCTTTGTCGCCGCCTGCCATGGCTCGATCGCCCGCGTCGCGCCCAAGACCCGAGTGATCGACGTCACTCATCATGTGCCGCCGGCCGATGTCGCGCGCGGAGCCGCCGTCCTGGCGCAGACCGCGCCGCACCTGCCGGACGCGGTGCACCTCGCGGTCGTCGACCCGGGTGTCGGCACGGCCCGCCGGGGCATCGTGCTCACCACGCCGAAAGGGCTGCTCGTCGGCCCCGACAACGGCCTGCTGATCTGGGCAGCCGAGGCGCTCGGCGGGATCACGGCGGCCCACGAGCTGGACAACAAGGACTGGACGTTCGGCGACGTGTCCCGGACGTTCCACGGGCGGGACGTCTTCGCGCCGGCCGCGGCCCGGCTGTCGCTCGGCGCCGCTCCGGAGGAGGCCGGTCCGGCGGTGGATCCGGCCGAGCTGACCCGCCTTCCCGACCCGATCGCGACCATCGGGGACGGCTGGATCGAGGCCGAGGTGCTCACCGTCGACCGGTTCGGCAACGTGCAGCTCGCGGCTGAGGGTTCGGCGCTGTCCGGGCTCGGCTCCGAACTGCTGGTCAACGGCGGCGTCCGGGCTCGGCGCGGCACCACGTTCGCTGATGTGAACGTGGGCGAGCTGCTCGTCTTCGCCGACTCCGCAGACCGGGTCGCGATCGCCGTCAACAACGGCCGGGCGGTGGTCCTGCTCTCGGTCGTTCCCGGCGACATCGTCCGCATCACCGCCCGCTGACCCAGGAGCAACCCGGCTGGCTCTGAGCGCTGACCCTGATGGCTACGTCGCTACCCGATTTTTGGGGATATGCGGTTTTTGGGTTCGGACGGCCTGTAAGGCTCCAGTGTTTCCCTTCGCGGGGCTTCGAGATCTTGCGCGATCCTTCACGCCCGCAGCGATCTTGCACGATCCTTCACGTCCTGGGGTGGGTCATCGTGCAAGGTCCGCATCCTGGCGCGGACCTTGCACGGTTTTCCCTGCCGGGGCATGGAGATACCTGCAAGATCGGCCCTGACATGCAAACTCGTGCAAGATCGGCCCCGGATGCAGATACGTGCAGGATCGGCCCGGATGCGTGCTCGTGCCGGCCCGAGTTTCCGCAGGTAAGCGGTTCCTCGATCAGCCATCAGGGGTCAGCGCTGCCTCGGCGTGCCTGAAACAGCGCTCGGAACCGGCCGGGAGCTGCGGGTCAGATCCGGTGGTGGACCCAGACGTTGGGCTCCACGTAGACGGCGTGATCCTGGGCCGTGTCGCAATGAATCGGGGACAGGGCGCCGGGGACCTCGACCGGACCGGTTCGGTCGAAGGGCAGGCCGGTCCATTCGCGCCACTGCGTCAGTGTTCCCGCATACGTCATGCTGTAGTGCGCGACATTGACGATCCTTGCCCCGGCACGTGCGTGGACCCGCAGCCACGGGTCGATCGGCAGGCCGTCGGGGCGGGTCGCGTGGGCGTACTCATCGATGGGTCTTTGAATGTCCGCGGGTTTTCCGCTGGGCCGGACCGGCGCGACGAGATCGGTGAAGCCGTGCCGGGCGGCGTTGTCGCGCATCGCCTTGAGCATGATGCCGGAGAGACCGGAACCGCGCAGATCAGACCTGATGTTGATTTCCAGGGCGGAGACCATCGTCGGTTTGACGTCGTTGAGCTGGTCGTGCAACGCGGTACGGATCACCCAGTCCCAGCCGCCCTCGGGGAGCCCGGCCGCGATGTCGCCGTCATAGGCGAACGGCACGGAATGCGCCTTGGCCACCGCCCGCCCGGTCTCCCGATCGACCGCGAGCAGCGAGAACTCCGGCCAGAAACGGTCGGCGTAACGGTAGAAGAATCCGCCCGTCGGATCCTTGGTCATGAATTCCGGCCAGCCGCCGTCGAGTTCGTGGTAGAGCTCGGCCCGGTCCCCGATGGGAGCGATATCCAGATCCATACGGGCAGAATTCCAGCCACCCGGCTCCGCGGCATCCGGTTTTCCGGGCACGACGACAGAAACCGGCATACGGCGAGACGAACGGACGCGAGGGCAGAACCGGCACACGGCGAGACGAGCGAGCGCGAGGGCAGAACCGGCATACGGCGAGACGAGCGAGCGCGACGGCAGAACCGGCATACGGCGAGAAGGACGGACGCGACGGCAAGAACGAGCTCGCGGCAGCAAGAACGGGCATGCGGCAGGAAGAACGGGCGCGCGGCGGGGAAGAATGGCGGCATGCCGGAAGGGGACACCGTCTGGAACACCGCCCGCGTGCTGGAGAAGGCCCTGACCGGGGAAACCCTGACCGGTACCGACTTCCGGACGCCCCGGCTGGCCACCACCGACCTGACCGGCTGGACGGTCGCCGAGTCGGCGAGCCGCGGCAAGCATCTGCTGCTGCGCCTGACCCGGGAGGGCCGCCCGCCGCACACCCTCCACTCGCACCTGCGGATGGACGGCGCCTGGCGGGCCTACGCTCCCGGTGAACGCTGGACCGGCCGTCCCGCCCACCTGATCCGGGTGGTGCTGCGCACGGCCCGGTCGGTCGCGGTCGGATACCACCTGCACGAGGTCACCCTGATCCCGACGGTCGGCGAGGACACTCTCGTCGGTCACCTCGGGCCGGATCTGCTGGGCGCCGACTGGGATCCGGCCGAAGCGGTCCGGCGGATCTCCGCGAACCCGTCCGCCACGGTCGCCGAGGCGTTGCTCGATCAGCGGAATCTGGCCGGTGTCGGCAATCTCTACAAGGCGGAGACGCTGTTCCTGCGCGGTCTGTGGCCGTGGACGCCGGTCGCCGCGGTGACCGACCTCACCGGAACGGTCACGTTGGCCCAGAAACTCGTGGCGTCCAACCGGGGCCGCTGGACGCAGACCACCACGGGTTCGCTTCGCAAGGGCGAGACCAGCTATGTGTACGGCCGACGCGCGCAGCCGTGCCGCCGGTGCGGCACGGCGATCCGCAAAGCCGAACAGGACGAACGAGTCACCTACTGGTGCCCGCGCTGCCAGCCCGAGCCCTGACCGACCGCAGTCAGCCCGCAGTGGAACGCGAACCAGGCGTCCGGAATTTGGTGGTCCGCGCTTCGGACAGCTCGCCGAAATCGGCCTCCGGCTGAACCGGCGGCTTGGGCGCCGCAGCGGAAGCAGACGAGCCGGCGGCAGGCTTGGCGGAACCAGAGGAAGCCGAAGAAGACGAGGCGGAAGCCGACGGCGGGGTCGTGGCCGAGAATCCCGGTGTGGTGCGGAACTCGGTGGTCCGCAACTCGGCCAGCCCTTCGGCGATGCCACGGAGCCGGTCGGCCGCGTCGACGAGGCTGAAATACGCCGGATGGCGGCTCTCGGCGACCGGGTGGCCGTCTTCCGCGACGTAACTGGCGGCCGCGGCGACCAACTGCTCATACGCCTCGACGCCCTCGGTGAACTGCTCGGCCAGGCCGGCGTGCGACTCGATCAGCGCGTCACGCTGACCGGGCTGCGCCAACGGGATGGCCCGTTCCACGCTGGCGACCCGCTGACCCAGGTCACGCAGCCACTGCTCGGCGGTGGCCGCCTCCAGCATCGCGGTCTCGCCGGCCCCGGTGAGCCGGCCGGCCAGCCCGACCATGGCCTGCGAGGCCCGGTCGAGCCGGTCCCACGCGTCGGCGATCGCCGAGCCGCGCAACGCATACCTGCCGCGCTGGCGCCGGACCTCCCGCAGCACCGTCTGCCCGGCCGGGAACCGCTGAAGCGCCCTGCTCAACTTGTCCTCGGGGAGCGAGGGCGGCGGGGCTGGAGTCGCGGCGAGCTCGCGATGGTCCTTCCACCGCCACACGGCGAGGACCACCGACGCTCCGGCCGCGGCCGCCCAGCCCGCGTCACCGGCGCCGATCCCCGCGTAGGGCGTGAGGACGGCCGCCGCAGCGGTCAGGCCACCACCCAGCACGCTCCACCGCCGCGCCGAACCCCGCAGCCGCTTGAGCCGCCGGAAGTACCTGGCCCGCTCGTCCACCGTCGCTCCCCCTCGTCTCTGCCGGGACCGGTCAGCCGGCCGCGCTGGTGTCGCCGCGCTTCTGGTTGAGGCTGGCGCGGATCTCGTCGAGACGGGCCACACTCGCCGCGTCGGCGGCCGGGGTGGCGGGCTGCTCGACCGCCGGCTGTGCGGCCGCGCCGCCCAGTTTCTCGCCCGCCATGCTGGAGCGGATCTGCTCGAGACGAGACGCGCCGGCCAGGTCCAGGCTGGACTTCTGCACCTCCAGCATGCGGCCCTCGACCGAGTTGGAGGCCAGCTCGGCCCGGCCCATCGCATTCGCATACCGCTGCTCGATCTTGTCGCGCACCTGGTCCAGCGACGGGGTGTTGCCCGGCGCGGCAAGCTGCGACATCGACTCGAGCGACTTGGCCACGGTCTCCTGCATCTTGGCCTGCTCCAGCTGGCTCAGCAGGCGGGACCGCTCGGCGATCCGCTGCTGGAGGAGCATCGCGTTGTTCTCGACCGCCTTGCGGGCCTGACCGGCGGCGCCGAGAGCCTGGTCGTGGAGGGTCTTCAGGTCCTCCATCGACTGCTCACCGGCGACCAGCTGGGTGGCCAGGGTCTGCGCGGTCTGCTCATACTTCTGGGCCTCGGACTCGTCACCGGCGGCGCGGGCCCGGTCGGCGAGCACCAGGGCCTGGCGCGCCATGCCCTGCAGCTTCTCGACCTCGGACATCTGCCGGGACAGCTTCATCTCGAGCTGCCGCTGGTTGCCGATGACGGCCGCGGCCTGCTGCACGAGCGCCTGGTGCTGACGCTGGGCGTCCTCGATGGCCTGCTGGATCTGGACCTTCGGGTCGGCGTATTCGTCGATCTTCGCGCCGAAGAGCGCCATCACGTAATGCCAGCCCTTGACGAACGGATTCGCCATCTCGTGGTGTCCCCTCAAATGTCGCTCCGTCGGACGCGTCACCGCGGTATCGAATCGGTGACGCCAAACCATCGTGACAGCCGGACGCCAGCCGCGTCACGGGTCCTCGGGGGGATCTCAGGGTCTCCCCTGGCATCGAGGCTACGCTCCCCTGACCTCTCCCGGCGAGGCACGAAAGGCCCGCCATCGAACGGCACGAGAACGGCGCGGCACGAAACGGGCGCGGCACGAAAGCGGCGCGCCACCAAAGCCCCACGGCAGGAATCGGGCGGGGCACGAAAGCGACGCGCCACCAAAGCCCCACGGCACGAAACGGGCGCGGCACGGCGGCGGCGCGCCGCAAGGCCCCACGACACGAAACGGCCCGGGACGAAACAGGCCGGACCACTCCCATGGAGCGGCCCGGCGCAGACGTCTTCATGATCAGGCGGCGTAGACGATGTCCCGCTTCGGTTTCCGGGTCGCGTGCAGCGTCGCCTTCAGTGGCGACTCCTGGCGCACCGAGACCGCGACATCCCCGGCCTTCTCGTCGATGGGGACGAGCACACCCTCCATGTTCTCGGCGAGGGACAGCGTGTTGCTGACCTCACTGAGCAACTCGGAGAGGCGGGCGCCGAGAGCATCGCAGATGGCGGCGAGAAGCTCGCTGGACGCCTCTTTCTGCCCACGCTCGATCTCGGACAGATATCCCAGGCTGACGTTTGCGGCGGTCGACACCTCGCGCAGCGTGCGGTGCTGCCCCTGCCGGCGCGCACGAAGAGCGTCGCCGATAACGCGGCGTAGCAGGACCATGGCACCTCCTCCTGCGGCGGGGCCGCCGGCTGACGCCGGAGGCTTCCCGCAACCGTACCTGGCGTTAGCCGCGCCGACATCCCGCCCCGCCGAATTCCCGGGCCGGGCAGCCCGGGGCGGAACCGGACAACAGACGCATCAATGGAAGTAATCCCAGCTCAGAGACGCGCGGGCGGCTCTTGGAGAGAGTCGGTCAGCAATTGCAGGACGGCCGTCACACTTTCGGTGCGGATGGCCGCGCGGTTTCCGTCCAGTTTCAGCTCGCGCACGGTGGCCCCGGCCGGACCGGCGACCGCGACATAGACCAGCCCGACCGGCTTGCCGTCCTGCGGCTCCGGACCGGCCACCCCGGTGGTCGCCAGGCCCCAGTCGGCGCCGCAACGGGCCCGTGCGCCCTCGGCCAGAGCGGCCGCCACGTCACCGTCGACCGGGCCGCGCTCCGCCAGCAGCACCTCGGGCACATCGGCGAGCCGGGACTTGAGCTCTGTCGCATACACCACGAGGCCGCCCCGGAAGACGGCGCTCACCCCGGGGATCTCGACGACGGTCGCCGCCACCAGGCCACCGGTGAGCGACTCCGCGGTCGCCAGGGTCTCGCGCCTGCCGACCAGCGCGTGCACCGCCGCAGCCGCGGCCACGGACATCTCCATCGGATCTCCTCGGGCTGTCGGGGTCTTACGGCCGGGCGCCGCGCCGCAGCCTGAGCGCCTGGAGGACGTAGTCGGCGCCGGTGACCACGGTGACCACCAGGGCGGCCCCCATCAGCACCACACCGACCAGATGGAACGGCTCCGGCACGGGCCACAGATACCACGCGATGGCGGCGGTCTGCAGCCCGGTCTTGAGCTTGCCACCCCGGGAGGCGGGGATGATGCCGTACTTGATGACCCAGAAGCGGAGAGCCGTCACACCCCACTCGCGGATCAGGATGATCACGGTCACCCACCACGACAGCGGGCCGTAGAGGGAGAGCAGGACCAGGGCGGTGCCGGTGAGCGCCTTGTCCGCGATCGGGTCGGCGACCTTGCCGAACGAGGTGACCAGATGCCATTTCCGGGCGATCCAGCCGTCCGCGAAGTCGGTCGCCGAGGCGATGCAGAACGCCAGACACGCGGCGATCCGCCAGTCCGGGTCGTTCATCTCGGAGACGACGACCAGGACGAGGAAGACCGGCACCAGCACGATCCGGACCACGGTCAGCGCGTTCGCCGCGTTGTAGAGCGACACCACGCGCGGCGCGGGCACCGGCTCGTCGGTCACCGGGTCACCGGGGCGGCCGAGATCATCTCCGTCGGCACCGCGATCAGGTCCACGCCCTCGGTGCCGGTGACGCGGGCGCGGACCAGGTCACCGGGGCGCAGCATCGTCAGGTCGACCCCGTCACCGCCGGCGACCAGGGTGGTGGAGCCGTCGACCTCGGGCGCCTGGTGCTCGGCCCGGCCCTCGATCTCACCATCGTCGATCGAGTCGACCAGCACCTCGACGGTCTCGCCGAGCCGGTCCTCGGCGCGCTGGGCGCAGAGCTCCTCGGCGAGGGCGACCACCTTCGCGTACCGCCGCTTGATCGTCGCGTCGCTCAGCTTGCCGGACAGGCCGGCCGCCTCGGTCCCGTCCTCGTCGCTGTAGTCGAAGACGCCGATGGCGTCGAGGCGCGCCTCGGTGAGGAAGCGGATCAGCTCGTCGACGTCCTGCTTGGTCTCGCCGGGGAAACCGACGATGAAGTTGCTCCGGGCGCCCGCCGCCGGGGACAGCTTGCGGGCCGAGTCGAGCAGCTCCAGGAAGCGATCGGTGGAGCCGAACCGCCGCATCCGGCGCAGCACCGGCTCGCTGGAGTGCTGGAAGGAGAGGTCGTAGTAGGCGGCCACGCCGGGGGTGGTGGCGATCGCCTCGACCAGGCCGGGGCGGGTCTCGGCGGGCTGGAGGTAGCTGGCCCGGACCCGGACGATGCCCTCGACCGCGGCCAGCTGCGGCAGCAGTTTCTCCAGCAGGCGCGGGTCGCCCAGGTCCTTGCCGTAGGACGTGCTGTTCTCACTCACCAGGACCAGCTCGCGGACGCCGGACTTGGCCAGCCACTCGGCCTCGGCCAGCAGCTCCTGCGGGTCACGGGAGACGAAAGCGCCGCGGAAGGCCGGGATCGCGCAGAACGCGCAGCGCCGGTCGCAGCCGCTGGCCAGCTTGAGCGAGGCGACCGGGCCGGTGTCGAGCCGGCGGCGCAGCACCGTGCGCAGGTGGGCCGGGGTGTGCTCGTCGACCGTGGCGTGGCCGGGCACGACCACCTTGGCGGCGTGCCGCTCGACGGGCGTGATGGGGAGCAGCTCGCGGCGGTCGCGCGGGACGTGCGAGACGTGGCTCTCGCCGCGCAGCACGCTCTCCAGACGGTCGGTGATGTCGGTGTAGTCGTCGAAGCCGAGCACCGCGTTCGCCTCGGGGAGGTTCTCGGCGAGCTCCTTGCCATACCGCTCGGCCATGCAGCCGGCGGCGACCACCTTGGCGCCGGTGTCGGCCGCGGCGAGCAGCGTGTCGATCGAGTCCTGCTTGGCTTTCTCGACGAAGCCACAGGTGTTGACGACGACCACGTCGGCGCCCTCGGCGTCGGTGCCGACCTCCCAGCCGCCGGCGTCGAGGCGGGCGGCCAGCTCTTCCGAGTCGACCTCGTTACGGGCGCAGCCCAGAGTCAGCAGGGCGACACGGCGGGTGGGAGGAGTTCCAGACACCCGACAAGGTTACCGGGCGGCCCGGAGACGGCCTTCCTCCGCTCGGCCGGTCCTGGAAACATCCGATTCGCCCGGTGGGCACGAATGTGTGGCGCCGGGTCGATATCGTCCCTCCTCATGTCCACTCTTCGTGATCCACAGCGGCGCGCCGAGCTGTTCCTGGTCGCCTGTCTGCTGGCAGTGGCCTTCGCGGCGCGGTACGCGGGACGCTCGGAGACGACCCGTGACATGCAGATCTTCTTCACCTGGCACGACCAGCTGGAGCGGGCCGGGGGCTGGCGCGGGCTGGGTGAGGCGATCGGCAACTACAACGCGCCGTTCATGTACCTGCTCTGGTTCGCGTCGGTGCTGCCGGTTCCGCTGCTGATCGGGATCAAGCTGGTCCACGCGGTCTTCGACCTGTTGCTGGCGTTCTTCGTGTTCCGGCTGGTGGAGATGCGCCGGGGCCGCCGGGCCGGGATCGCCGCCGCGCTCGTGGTGATCCTGCTGCCGACCGTGGTGATCAACGCGTCGGTCTGGGGGCAGATGGACTCGATCTGGGCGTCGTTCGCGGTCGGCGGGGTGTGGATGCTGGCCCGCGGCCGGGGCTGGTGGGGTGTCGCGCTCTGCACCGTGTCGCTGGCCTTCAAGCCGCACGGGATCTTCATCTTCGCGCTGGTGGCGCTGCTCGTGCTGGCCGGCCGGCTGCGGGTGCGAACGTTGCTCGCGGTGCCGGCCGTCTGGCTGGCGCTGAGCCTGCCGGCGCTGCTGCTGGGCCGGTCGCCGGGTGAGTTGTTCACCATCTACAGCCTGGACCGGCAGGCCGGGATCATCGACGAGCTGACCACCAAGGCGCCGACGATCTTCGCCTTCCTGGAGGGCACCCGGCGGCTGGACACCGCCCGGCACCTGGGTTACCTGCTGACCGCGGCGCTGGTGCTGGGGATCCTCCTGCTGGTGATCGCGCGCCGGGCACGGCTGGACGAGACCCGGATCGTGATGCTGGCGGCGCTGTTCGCGATGCTGATTCCGTTCGGGCTGCCGGGCATGCACGAGCGGTATTTCTATCTGGCCGACGTGCTGACCGTGGTCCTGGTCTTCCACGTGCCCCGGTTGTGGTTGGTGCCGCTGCTGGTCCAGGCGGCCTCGCTGGGCTCCTACACCTATTTCCTGTTCGGCCAGACCCTGGAGCAGCTGGATCTGCGGGTGCTCGCGGCGCTGATGCTGGTCGCGCTGATCGCGGTCGGGCACACCCTGGTCCGGGACGTGCTCGGGGAACGCGCGAGCACGCCTCTACCACCAAAGCCGGTTGATAATACGATGGCGGAGTGACGACACCCGACCATCTGGACGATCTCGACGCCGTGACCGCGCTGGCCGACCGGGTGCGGCGGGCGGCGTACCGGGCGGTGGCCGACGCGGCGCCGGATCCGGCCGGGCGGGACGAGGTGGCCGAGGCGCTCGGCGTGGGCCGCACCTTGGCGGCGTTCCACCTGGACAAACTCGTCGATGCCGGGCTGCTCGAGGTCTCGTACGCTCGCCGGTCGGGCCGGAGCGGGCCGGGCGCCGGACGTCCCGCCAAGCTGTACCGGCTGTCCGCGGCGGAGCACGCGGTGAGCGTGCCGCCGCGCGCCTACCGCAGTGCCGCCGAGTTGCTGGCCGAGGCCCTGGAACGGTCCGGCGCCGAGGAGACCCTCTATCGGGTGGCCGGGGAGCACGGCCGCAAGGCCGGGCCGGCGCCGGACGTCACGACGCTGCTCACCGGCAACGGCTACGAGCCGGCCACCCGCGAGGACGGCCGGATCGAGCTGCGCAACTGCCCCTATCACCGGGTGGCCGAGCAGTTCCCGCCGCTGATCTGCGGGATGAACCTGGCGATGCTCAACGGCCTGCTGGAGGGCGCCGGCCTGGCCGGCGAGTGGTGCGCCCGGATGGATCCGGCGCCGGGCCGCTGCTGTGTCACCGTCTCTAAAAACAAAATCGATTGACTTTAGCTGTACGGCCTGATGAAGTGACCGCATGACGGACTTCCATTTGGCCCAGATGAACGTCGCCAAGCTCCGTGCCCCGGAAGGGGATCCCCTGGTCGCCGAGTTCACGGCCGGCGTCGACCTGATGAACGAACTGGCCGACCGCTCCCCCGGCTTCATCTGGCGGCTCAAGGAGGAGGACGTCGACCTGGCGGCGCTCGGGATCCAGCCGGCGCCACCCGAGATGATCGCCACGATGTCGGTCTGGGAGTCCCTGGAGGCGCTCCGGGGCTACGTCTACCACTCCACCCATCTCGACTACCTGCGCCGCCGCCGGGAGTGGTTCGTCCCCGGCGAGTCGGCGATGGTCCTGTGGTGGGTCGAGGCCGGCCGCATCCCGACGCTCCGGGACGGGCTCCAGCGACTGGCCCTGCTCGGCGCGGAGGGCCCCGGACCGCGCGCGTTCACGTTCCGGCAGCCGTTCCCCGCGCCGGAGCTCAGTCGACCTTGAGCGCGGCCAGCGACTCCTCCAGCTCGTCCGGCTTGATCAGCACGTCGCGCGCCTTGGAACCCTCGGACGGCCCGACGATGCCCCGGGTCTCCATCAGGTCCATCAGGCGGCCCGCCTTCGCGAAACCCACCCGCAGCTTGCGCTGAAGCATCGAGGTCGAGCCGAACTGGCTGGACACCACCAGCTCGATGGCCTGGATCAGCAGCGCCAGGTCGTCGCCGATCTCCTCGTCGATGTCCTTCTTCTTGGCGGCCGGAGCGTCGGTGACGCCCTCGGCGAACTCCGCCTCGCGCTGCTCCCGGCAGAACTTGACGACCGCCGCGATCTCCGACTCGTCGACCCAGGCGCCCTGGATCCGGGTCGGCTTGGACGCGCCCATCGGCAGGAACAGGCCGTCACCGCGGCCGAGCAGCTTCTCGGCGCCCGGCTGGTCCAGGATGACCCGGGAGTCGGCCAGCGACGACGTGGCGAACGCCAGACGGGACGGCACGTTCGCCTTGATCAGGCCGGTGACCACGTCGACCGACGGGCGCTGGGTGGCCAGCACCAGGTGGATGCCGGCGGCCCGGGCCAGCTGGGTGATCCGGACGACCGAGTCCTCCACGTCACGCGGGGCGACCATCATCAGATCGGCCAGCTCGTCGACGATCACCAGCAGATAGGGGTACGGCTTCATCTCCCGCTCACTGCCCGGCGGCGCCTTGATCTCGCCGTTGCGCACCTTGCGGTTGAAGTCGTCGATGTGGCGCACCCCGTTGGCGGCGAGGTCGTCGTAGCGCATGTCCATCTCACGGACCACCCACTCCAGGGCGTCCGCGGCCTTCTTCGGGTTCGTGACGATCGGCGTGACGAGGTGCGGGATGCCCTCGTACGCGGTCATCTCCACCCGCTTCGGGTCGATCAGCAGTAGCCGTACCTCATCGGGGGTGGCTCTGCTCAGAAGCGACACCAACAGTGAGTTGAGGCAGGAGCTCTTGCCGGCGCCGGTGGCGCCGGCGATCAGGATGTGCGGCATCTTCGCGAGGTTCGCGGTGACGAACCCGCCCTCGATGTCCTTGCCGAGCGCGACCACCATCGGATGGTGGTCGCCGGTGGCGGCCCGGGAGCGCAGCACGTCGCCGAGCGACACGTTCTCCGGATCGGTGTTCGGGATCTCCACGCCGACCGCGCTCTTGCCCGGGATCGGGCTGAGGATCCGCACGTCGGGCGACTTCACCGCGTAGGCGATGTTGCGGGAGAGCTGGGTGATCCGCTCCACCTTGGTGCCCGGGCCGATCTCCACCTCGTAACGGGTGACCGTCGGGCCGCGGGTGAAGCCGGTGACCACGGCGTCCACGTTGAACTGTTCGAACACGCCGGTGAGCGCGGCCATGATCTCGTCGTTGGCGCGGCTGCGGGCCTTCGCCGGGGCGCCGACGGCGAGCAGGCTCGGCGGCGGCAGGCGGTAGTCGCCCTTGACCGCCGAGATCTCCAGCTGCTCGGCCCGGGTCGGCGCCGGCGAGTGCTCGGGCGGCTTCTTCCGGCTCTTCGGCATCTTCGGCAGGGCCACCGTGTCGTGCAGGATGATCTCTTCGTCGAAGTCGTCCGGTGGTTCCTCATCGACCAGCGGCGCGACCTGGGCCTGCGAGCCCTGCCGCCGGCGGGCCGGGCGCCTCGGCTTCGCCGGCTCGTCCAGGATCTCGTCGAGATCCACGTCCAGGTCGGCGTCGGGCTCCGGAAGCGGGCGCTCGGTGTGCCGGCCGGAACGGCCGGAGACCAGATCGAGCAGGAGCGCGACGCGCTCCGGGATCTTGGCGATCGGCGTCGCGGTGATCACCAGAAGACCGAAGGCGAAGAGCAACAGCAGCAGCGGTACGGCCACCCAGTCGGTCACCGCACGTTCGAGCAGCCCGCCGACGCCGAAGCCGAGCAGACCGCCGGCCTGGTCGACGGTCGGATTGGCCGATCGCGGGCCGGAGATGTGCAGCAGGGCGGCGGTGGCCACGATGATCGCGGTCCAGCCGACCAGGGTGCGCCCGCGATGCTCCGGATCGACCGGCTGGCGCATCAACCGGATCGAGCCGTAGAACAGCAGCAGCGGCAGGAGCACCGCGAGGCTGCCGAGGAACAGCCGCACCATGTCGGCCACCCAGAGCCCGACCGGCCCGGCGCTGCCCGCCCAGACCGCGACCGCGATCAGGATGGCGACACCGAGCATGAACAGGCCGGCGCCGTCCCGACGGTGCTCGGGCCCGATCGCGCGGGCGCTCGCCGCCTGCCGGCCGGCGCCACGGGCCAGCCAGCCGACCCCGCCGGCCACCCCGAGCCAGAGGCTGCCGAGGCCGCGGGCTATGCCGGGCCCGACCGCGGGCGGCGGCGCCTTACGGACCGCCGGGCGCCGGGCGGCCGGTTTGCGCGCGGCCGCCTTGCCGGTAGCCTTACCCGTCGCTTTACGTGCCGGTTGCTGGGCGCGGTTGACCGCCGCGCCCCGAGTCGTGGACGCGGCGCGGCTCCGGCCCGCCGGAGGAGTTCGGCCCGCCATGGATGTCACCGTAGCCGGGCGGGGCCGCTCTGCCGAGAAGGCGCACCGCGACTGCTTTTCACTTTCCCGGCATTTACCATCGTAAGGTGCAGCCTCTCAGCAACGACTTGATCAAGGCCGCCCTGGACAAGCGCGGCTTCGCGTACTTCGTCGATGCCGACGGTGACATCGCCGGCAACTTCCAGGGCAATCTCATCTACTTCTTCCGCCTCGGCCAGCGGCAGGAGATCCTCCAGGTGCGGGCGATGATGCAGCACGTCTTCTCGGTCGAGGACGTGCCGAGGCTCTACGAGTTCTGCAACACGTGGAACCGGGACCAGCTGTGGCCCAAGGCGTACGTGCAGGTGACCGACGAGGGTCAGGCCATCGTGGTGGGCGAGGTCACCACCGACTGGGAGCACGGCGCCACCCTCGAACAACTCGACCAGGTCATCCTCTGTGGCGTGGCGACCGGCTGCCGGCTCGGCGAAGCGCTTGGAGAGATGAAATCGGGGTCCCCACGCTGAGCGTGAGGACCCCGATCCTGGTCGCCGGATCACGGAGCCCCGGCCGGGCATGCGGTCTCCGTGCCCGGCGGTGGGACCGGTCCGGGCGGCTTCCACGCCCGGACCCGTCCCGGATCAGCGTTACTGGACGTTGAAGCCCAGGCTGTACGAGCCGGTGCCGGAGGTGGCCACCACGACGTACCGGTAGGTGCCGGACCGGCCGGTGAAGGACAGCGTCTTGTCACCGGCGCCGGTGGACTGGGCCACCGTCTTGAACTGGCCGCGGTTGTTCGCCTTCTGCAGCACCAGGTCGAAGTCGGCGCCGGCCGGGGCGTCCAGGCAGGCGGTGTGCGTGCCGGCGCGGGCCCGGTAGGCCCCGCCGTTCGGCTGCGCCTGCGCCGTGCCGGCCCGGTTGATGGTGCCGTCACGCTGGACCGGGAGAGCGTCGCACTCGGACGCCTCCTCGCCCTCCTCCGCCGGCGGAGCGCTGGTCGGCGGCGTGGTCGCCTCGCCGCCACCGGCCTCGCCCTCGGTGGTGACCAGGGTCAGGTTCTGCGCCGCCAGGATCTCGTTGAGCGGCTGGAAGAACGTCTCGCCACCGGCCGTGCAGTCGCCGGAACCGCCCGAGGTCACACCCTGGGCCTGGTCGCCGGAGAGCCACGGGCCGCCGGAGTCACCACCCTCGGCGCAGACGTCGGTACGGGTCAGGCCGGTGACCGTGCCCTCCGGGTACTGGACCGTCTGGTTCTTGGCCAGCACCGTGCCACAGAACGTGCCGGTGGTGGAACCGGAACGACAGATCGCCGCGCCGACCGGGGCCTCGGTGTTGCCGGCCACCGGCAGTTCGTTGCCCTCGAAGTCGTTCACCACCGGACGCGGGGTCCAGTCGTCGTTCACCGCGACGAAGCCCATGTCGGCGTTGCCCGGGAAGACCGAGAACTCGACGGTGCCCTGCGCCTCGTTGTTGAAGCCGGTGGTGGCGGTGCCCTCCTCGCCGCAGTGACCGGCCGTGACGAAACCTGTCGTCACCGAGAAGCCGATCGAGCAGCGGGCCTGGCCACCACCGATGTTGATGAAGTACGGGTCCGCGCCGCGCACGTCGAACAGCGGCTTCGGCTGCGCGTCGCTGATCTTCACGGTCAGCGCCTCGGTGGCGACACCGGCCCGGCGGGCCACCGCGAGCGCCTCGGACTTCTCACCGGGCTGCGCGACCAGGACCACCTTGTTGGTGGGCACGTCGACATACCAGCCGGTCAGGCCGTCGACCTCGGCCGCGGCCGTGTCGAGTTTGGTCTTCAACGCGTCCAGCTCGGCTTCGCTCCGCTTGACCAGCACCGGTACGGCACCGGCGGCCTTCACCGCCGACGCCGCGTCGGAGTCGGTCACCGCGACCTTGAGCGTGGTGCCGTCGGACGCGAGCCATGCGCCCGCGTAGTCCTCACCGGTCTGCGCGGCGAGCGTCGCCGAGACCCCGCCCGCCCACTCCGAGCGGGCCAGCCGGGTGGCCGCCTGTTCACTGTCGAGACCGAGGTCACGTTTCATGGCTGCGAGCAGCTCCGGGGACAGTCCGCCCGGAGTGCTCGAAGCCTTCGACCCGCCGGTCTCTTCGGTGCCGGCGAGCGACGGCAGGGTGAAGGCGACCGCCGCCGCACCCGCCACCGCAACAACCGCCCCTACGGCGATCGCACTGCGCTGCATCTGGAGAACTCCTTCCGCCACAGGTGCCGTGGGGGCGGCACCGTGCCAAGGAGTACGCAGCTCGACTCAAGATGGTTGAAACGGACGCTCACTCTTATGGATTACACAGGAATCTCAGACCTCGACGACCGTCGGGACGATCATCGGCCGACGCCGATAGGCGTCGTTCACCCAGCGGCCCACGGTGCGCCGCACCACCTGTTGGAGCTGGTGGGTGTCGGTGATGCCGTCCTCGGCCGAGCGGTGCAGGGCCGCGGTCAGCAGCGGGACGACCGGGTTGAACGCCTCCGGGTCCTCGGAGAAACCCTTCGCCGAGATGACCGGCTCGCCGACCACCTTTCCGGTCACCGAGTCGATGACCACGGTGGCCGCGATGAACCCGCCGTCACCGAGGATCCGGCGCTCGGTGAGCAGTGACTCGCTGACGTCACCGACCGCGAGACCGTCCACGTAGACATACCGGCTCTTCACCCGGCCGACCACCCGGGCGTGGCCCTCGACCAGGTCGACCACGTCACCGTCCTCGCAGAGCACCACCCGGTCCGGGGCGACCCCGGTCTCGATGCCGAGCTGGGCGTGGGCGCGCAGGTGCCGCCACTCGCCGTGCACCGGCATCAGGTTGCTCGGACGGGTCACGTTGAGCAGGTAGCGCAGCTCACCGGCGGGCGCGTGACCGGAGACGTGCACCTTCGCCGTCTCCTTGTGGACGACCGTGGCGCCGGCCCGGGACAGCTGGTTGATCACCCGGTAGACCGAGGTCTCGTTGCCCGGCACCAGCGAGCTGGCCAGCACGACCGTGTCGCCGGGGGCGATGGTGATGTGCCGGTGGTCGCCGGTCGACATCCGGCCGAGCGCGCTCATCGGCTCGCCCTGCGAACCGGTGGACATGAAGACGATCTCGTCCGGCGGCAGGTGGGTGGCCTCGTCCAGGCCGACCAGCAGGCCCTCCGGGATGCGCAGCAGGCCCAGGTCTCGGGCGATGCCCATGTTGCGGACCATCGACCGGCCGATCAGCGCGACCTTGCGGTCGAACTCCCAGGCCGAATCCATCACCTGCTGCACGCGGTGCACGTGCGAGGCGAAACTGGCCACGATGATCCGGCCACTCGCCTTGCCGAAGATCGAGCTGAGCACCGGGCCGATGTCGCGCTCCGGCGTCACGAACCCCGGGACCTCGGCGTTCGTCGAGTCGGACAGCAGCAGGTCGACACCCTCGGCGCCGAGCCGGGCGAAGCCGGCCAGGTCGGTGATCCGGCCGTCCAGCGGCACCTGGTCCATCTTGAAGTCGCCGGTGTGCAGGACCAGACCCGCCGGAGTACGCACGGCGACGGCCAGCGCATCCGGGATCGAGTGGTTCACGGCGAAGAACTCGCACTCGAACGGGCCGAGCCGCTCCACCCCGCCCTCGCGGACGGTCAACGTGTACGGGTCGAGCCGCCGCTCGGCCAGTTTCGCCTCGACCAGCGCCAGCGTGAACTCCGAGCCGACCAGCGGAATGTCCGGCTTGTGGGCCAGCAGGTAGGGCACCGCGCCGATGTGGTCCTCGTGCCCGTGGGTCAGCACGATCGCCTGCACGTCCTCCAGCCGGTCCAGGATCGGCGCGAAGTCGGGCAGGATCAGGTCGACGCCCGGTTGCTCGACGTCGGGGAAGAGCACCCCGCAGTCGACGACCAGCAGCTTCCCGTCGTATTCGAAGACCGTCATGTTGCGGCCGATGGCGCCCAGCCCACCGAGCGGGATGACGCGCAGGGCGCCCTCCGGCAGCGGCGGCGGCGGACCCAGCTCGATGTGAGCGTTAGTCATACGCAACTTCCTGTCAGAGCACGATGCCGGCCGCGGCGGCATCCTGGCGCAGTTGGTTCAATTCCTCACCGGTCGCGTCGACCAGCGGCGAGCGGACCGGCCCGGCGGGCAGCCCGAGCGCCCCCAGCCCGGCCTTGACCAGCATGACCCCCTGCGTCCGGAAGATGCCCGTGAACAGGGGCAGAGCCGCGCGGTGCAGGGTCAGCGCGGCTGCCGCGTCGCCCCGCTCCCACGCCTCGATCATCTCCTTGGCGATCTTGCCGGTGAAATGCGTCGACGTGCCCACCAGGCCGACCCCACCGACCGAGAGCAGCGGCAGGGTGGCCGCGTCGTCGCCGGAGTAGTAGGCCAGATCGGTCCGGGCGAGCACCTGCGAGCTGGCGACCAGGTCGCCCTTGGCGTCCTTGACCGCGACGACACGCTCGTGCTCGGCGATCCGCACCATCGTCTCGGTGGTGATCGCCGTGCCGGCCCGGTGCGGGATGTCGTAGACCATGATCGGCAGGCCGGTGGCGTCGGCGACCGCGCGGAAGTGCCGCTCGACGCCCGCCTGCGGCGGCTTGCTGTAATACGGCGTCACGACCAGCAGGCCGTGCGCCCCCGCTTTCTCCGCGGCGTGCGCCAGCTCGATGGTGTGGGCGGTGTTGTTGGTGCCCACACCGGCCAGAACCTTCGCCCGGTCCCCGACGGTCTCGATCACGACGCGGAGCAGTTGCTCCTTTTCCGCGTCGGAGGTGGTGGGGGACTCTCCGGTGGTGCCGCTGATCACGAGAGCGTCGTTGCGCTGCTCGTCGACGAGGTGGGCGGCGAGCCGGGCCGCGCCCTCCAGGTCCAGGGAACCGTCCGGGGTGAACGGAGTCACCATGGCGGTCAGCAGCCGGCCGAACGGCCGCGGGTCGTGCGTCATACCTGACAACCTATCGGACGCCCCGGTCACACGTAGAAAGCGGTGAACGGCGCCCATGGGAGGTTACGCAGGATGCTCCAGACCCCCCAGACCGCCATGAATGTGATCATGACGGCCGGACTGATCGAGAGCTCCGGCAGCTTCCACCGGAACAGGCGACGGCCGGCCCACGCCACGTAGAGATAGATCAGGAACGGCACCACGAAGACGAACAGCAGATGATGCCGGGCCGCCGCGGGCAGGTCGCCGTGCAGCAGGAACCACGCGGCCCGGGTGCCGCCGCAGCCCGGGCAGACGAACCCGGTCAGGTATTTCAGCAGGCAGGACGGTGCCTCGCCGGCCCGGGCGGTGGCCGGATCGGAGATCAGTGTGTAGCCCACCGCGGCGCCAGTGCAGGCCAGCACCGCCAGCGGCGCCAGCCAGATCGGCGAACGGGCCGCGACCCGGTTGACGAACCTGGTGATCCGGTCCGGCTCGGGCGCCGGGTAGAGGAACCACTCGGGCGGGACCGGCGGGCCCTGGACCGGCTGGTCGGCGAGCCAGGACGGCAGCTCGGCAACGGTCATGGCCGTCACGCTACACCCGGGACGCCCGCACCCGGCACGCTCGCGCCGGGCGGCGGATCATGACGCCGTCGCGCTCGCGCGAGGTGGATCATGACGCCACCACGCCCGCGCGCAGCGCGCTCGCCAGCGGGGCCAGCAGGTCACCGCGCTCCGGCAGGGTCACCGTGTGCAGGCCCAGCCACCCGGCCAGCCGCCACAGCTCGGCCGCCAGCGCCACAGCGGTCTCCTCCGGGTCGGCGCCGGGCTCCAGCCACGCCGCCGGGATCTGCAACTCACCGGCCCGGCGATCCGCCTTCAGGTCGACGCGGGCCGCGAACCGCTCGCCCAGCAGGAACGGGAGCACGTAGTACCCGTACAGCCGCTGGGGTTTGGGCACGTAGATCTCGATCCGGTAGGTCATGCCGAACAGGCGCTCGGTGCGGGCCCGCTCCCAGATCAGCGGGTCGAACGGGCTGACCAGAGTGGCCGAGGTCACCCGGCGGGGCAGCCGCGCCTCGTGGTGCAGCCACGCCGCTTTCCACCCGGGAACCGTCACCGGCCGCAGCACCCCGGCCTCGGCCAGCTCGGCGATCGCCGCTCGGCAGGGCAGCACCGGAAGCCGGAAATAGTCACGCAGCTCGGCCTCGCCGGCCACCCCGAGCGCCCGGGCGGAGAGCTCCACCAGAGCGCGGAACGCCTCCTCGGGTGACGGGTCGGGAGTGGCCAGGACAGCCGGCGGCAGCACCCGCTCGGGCAGGTCGTAACGCCTGGCGAACGAGGTGGTGCGCTCGGCGGCGGTCACCTGACCGGTGTAGAAGAGCCACTCCAGCGCCTGTTTGACGACCGACCAGTTCCACCCCCAGTGATCCTTGCTCCGCGGAGCGTCGTGCTCGATCTCGGCCGCGGTGATCGGGCCGCGGGACCGGACCTCGTCGAGCACCCAGGCCACCAGCTCCGGCTGCTCCTCGGCGATGCGGCGCATGTTGCCCCAGGCGAACTCCTTGGCCCGGGCCATCCGCCAGCGGAACAGCGGCTGGAGATCGGTGCGGATGAGCGACGCCTCGTGGCCCCAGAACTCGAAGAGCTCACGGGGACGGCGGTAGGCGGCCCGCTCCAGCAACGCCGGCGCATAGGGCCCCAGGCGGCTGTAGAGCGGCATGAAGTGGGCACGCTGCAACACGTTCACCGAATCCATCTGGATCAGGTGCAGGCGGCGCAGCACCCGGCGCAGGTGGCGCATGTCGGTCGCGCCACCCGGACGGGGATCGAGGAAGCCCTGCGCCGCCAGGGTGATCCGGCGGGCCTGGGCGACGGAGAGCTGTTCGGACACGGCCACCGGGGAAGACTAGGTGACGGGTATGACAAAGTTGCCGCCATGGCACTCGGCTTCGTCCGTCCCGCCCGTCCCGAGGACGCGGCGGAGATCGCTCGCATCCAGCTGTCCACCTGGCGCACCGCCTATCGGCGGATGTTCCCGGCGCACGTGCTGGACAACCTCGACGAGGGCTACCTGGCCCGCGGCTGGACCGAGGCGATCACCGCCCCGCCGTCCGCCCGGCACCGGGTCCTGATCGCCGTCGAGCAGGGCGAGAGCTCGTCGCACGTGGTCGGCTTCGCGGCGTCCGGGCCGGCCGACGAGCAGGCCCTGGCACCCGAGGAGAAACCGCTTCCGGAGGACGTCGCGGCCGTCACCGACCTGCTCATCGAGCCGCGCTGGGGCCGTCGCGGGCACGGCAGCCGGCTGCTCGCGGCGGCGGTCGACAACTGGCGTGACGACGGCTTCCGTACCGCGGTGGCCTGGGTCTACGACGCCGACGAGGCGATGCGGAAGTTTCTCGGCTCGACCGGCTGGGAGCCGGACGGCGCGGGCCGCGCCCTGGACGTCGACGACCTTCTGGTGCCGCAGCTCCGGCTGCACGTCGCGGTGACGGAGGCCTGACCTTCGGCCACACCCGTGGAAGTCGACAGGATCGCGGCGGTCAGCCCTCCAGCAGCGGGTCCAGGCCGATGGTCAGGCCCGGCCGGGTGATCACGTTGCGGACCGCGAGCAGCACGCCGGGCATGAAGGACGACCGGTCCAGCGAGTCGTGCCGGATGGTCAGCGACTCGCCGGGGGTGCCGAACAGCACCTCCTGGTGCGCCACCAGGCCGGCGGCCCGGACCGAGTGGACCCGGACCCCGTCGATCTCGGTGCCGCGGGCGCCGAGCTGCTCCTCCTTGGTGGCGTCGGGCATCGGCGGACGGTGCGCCGCGGCCCGGGCATCGGCGATCACCCTGGCGGTGTGCATCGCGGTGCCGCTCGGCGCGTCCAGCTTGCGCGGGTGGTGCTGCTCGATGATCTCGACCGAGTCGAAGTAACGCGCGGCACGGGCGGCGAACTGCATCATCAGCACCGCGCCGATGCCGAAGTTCGGCGCGATCAGAACACCCACCCCGGGCTTGGCGGCCAGCCAGCCGCGCACCTTCTCCAGCCGCGCCTCGGTGAACCCGGACGTGCCGACCACCACGTGGATGCCCTGCTCGACGGCCCAGTGCAGGTTGTCCATCACCACGTCCGGGTTGGTGAAGTCGACCAGCACCTGCGCGCCGGCGTCGGAGGCCTGGAACAGCTCCTCACCGTGGTCGATCATCGAGACCAAGGCGAGATCCTCGGCGGCGTCGACCGCCTTGCACACCTCGAGGCCCATGCGGCCCCGGGCTCCGAGAACACCGACACGGATGGATTCAGCCAGCTCAGTCACACGGTCAACTTAACGCAGCCCACCACGTGGGAGAGCACCGCCCGGACCACGCGGGCGGCGTCCCCACGGCTGCTAGGCGGGCAGTTCGCCGGAATCGAACGGGCCGACCACGGCCAGCGACAACGGCCGGGCGAGCAGATCCGCCGCGACCGCGTGGACCTCCGCGGCGGTGACCGCGTCCACCCGGGCCAGCATCTCGTCGACGCCCATCAGGTCGCCGTGCAGCAGCTCCGACTTGGCCAGCCGGCTCATCCGCGAACCGGTGTCCTCCAGGCCCAGCACGAACGACCCCTTGGTCATGCCCCGCCCGCGGACCAGTTCCTCGGCGGTGATGCCGTCGGTCGCGACCCGGTCCAGCTCGATCCGGATCAGGTCGAGCACCTCACGCGCCTTGGCCGGGGCGCATCCGGCGTAGACACCGAACAGGCCGCTGTCGGCGTACTGCCCGGCGTACGAGTACACCGAGTAGGCGAGGCCGCGCTTCTCCCGGATCTCCTGGAAGAGACGGCTCGACATGCCGCCGCCCAGCACGTTGTTGAGCACGCCCATCGCGAACCGGCGGTGGTCGTGCCGGCCCAGGCCGGGACCGCCCAGCACGATGTGCGCCTGCTCGGTGTCGCGGTGCAGGACGAGGTCGTGGGCCTTGCGGACCCGTACCCTCTTGTCGGCCGCCCGGGGCGCCGCCGGATCGGCCGGGCCGGTGTCCAGCGGGGTGCCCGCCAGGGCCTTGCGCACCAGCCGGACCACGGCCTGGTGGTCGAGGTTCCCGGCGGCCGCGACGACGATCTCCGGGGCCGTGTACCGGCGGCGGTAGAAGCGGTTGATCTGGTCCCGGGTCATCGGCGCGATCGACTCCGGGGTGCCGGAGATCAGCCGGCCGAGCGGGTGATCGCCGTAGATCGCCTCGGCGAAGACGTCGTGCACCTCGTCACCGGGCTCGTCCTCGTGCATGGCGATCTCCTCGAGGATCACGCCACGTTCGGTCTCCACGTCGGCCGGGTCGAGGATCGAGTCGGCCACCGCGTCCACCAGCACGTCCACCGCGAGCGGCAGATCGGCGTCGAGCACCCGCGCGTAGTAGCAGGTGTACTCCTTCGTGGTGAAGGCGTTGGTCTCGCCGCCGACCGCCTCGATCTCCGCGGAGATGTCGAGGGCCGTACGCCGATGGGTGCCCTTGAAGAGCAGGTGCTCCAGGAAGTGCGAGGCGCCGTGCAGCGACGGGGTCTCGTCACGGGAACCGATGCCGACCCAGATGCCGAGAGCGGCGCTGCGGGTGGTCGGGATCGCTTCGGTGATGATGCGCAGGCCACTGGGCAGGACGGTCTTCTTGACGCCGTCCTGGAGGGTCCGGGTAGAGACGCGGGCCGGCCTAGTGGCCGGCCCGCGGTCCTGATCTGTCACAGGTGTTTACTCGCGACGCTCGCCGCGGTCGCCACCGGACGGACGCGACCGGCGACGACGGGGCTCGCCACCACCGTCACGGGGAGCACGCTCCTCGCGGGGCGGCCGGTTCTCCGCGGGAGCCGCGGCGGCAGCCGGGGCCTCCTCGCCCTCCGGGCGCACCTTGTCCAGGTAGATCTTGCCGCGCGCGTCGATGTCCGCGATGGACACCTCGACCTTGTCGCCGACGTTGAGGAAGTCCTCGACCTTGTCGACCCGCTTGCCGTCGCCCACCTTGGAGATGTGCAGCAGGCCGTCACGGCCGGGCAGCAGCGAGATGAAGGCGCCGAACGCGGCCGTCTTCACCACGGTGCCGAGGAACTTGTCGCCGACCTTCGGCAGGGTCGGGTTGGCGATCGCGTTGATCCGCTCGACCGCGGCCTCGGCGGCCGGGCCGTTGGTCGCGCCGACGTAGATCGTGCCGTCGTCCTCGATGGAGATGTCGGCGCCGGTCTCGTCCTGGATCGCGTTGATGGTCTGGCCCTTGGGGCCGATCACCATGCCGATCTTGTCGACCGGGATCTTCACGGTGGTGACCCGCGGGGCGTGCTCGCTCATCGCGGCCGGGCCCTCGATCGCGGCGGTCATCACCGACAGGATCGTGGCGCGGGCCTCACGGGCCTGCTCCAGCGCGCCGGCCAGCACGTCCGACGGGATGCCGTCGAGCTTGGTGTCCAGCTGCAGAGCGGTGACGAACTCGCTGGTGCCGGCGACCTTGAAGTCCATGTCACCGAACGCGTCCTCGGCGCCCAGGATGTCGGTCAGCGCGACGTACTGGGTCTTGCCGTCGACCTCGTCCGAGATCAGGCCCATGGCGATGCCGGCGACCGGCGCCTTCAGCGGCACACCGGCGCTGAGCAGGGCCAGCGTCGAGGCGCAGACCGAGCCCATCGAGGTGGAGCCGTTCGAGCCGAGGGCCTCGGAGACCTGACGGATCGCGTACGGGAACTCCTCGCGCGACGGCAGCACCGGCACCAGCGCGCGCTCGGCCAGAGCGCCGTGGCCGATCTCACGCCGCTTCGGCGAGCCGACCCGGCCGGTCTCACCGGTCGAGTAGGGCGGGAAGTTGTAGTTGTGCATGTAGCGCTTGGTCTTCTCGGGAGCGAGAGTGTCCAGCGACTGCTCCAGGCGCAGCATGTTCAGCGTGGTGACGCCCAGGATCTGGGTCTCGCCGCGCTCGAACAGCGCCGAGCCGTGCACGCGGGGCAGCACCCCGGTGAGGGCGGTCAGCGGGCGGATGTCACGCGGGCCACGGCCGTCGATGCGGACCTGCTCGCGCAGCACGCGCTGGCGCACCTCGGACTTGGTGACCGAGCGGAACGCCGCGCTGATCTCCTTCTCCCGGCCCTCGAACCGCTCGTCGAGCAGCTCGTGCGCCTTCGCCTTGACCAGGTCGAGGGACTCCTCGCGCTCCTGCTTGCCGGCGATCTTCAGCGCCTCGGCGACCTCGGAGCGGACCGCCTCGGAGACGGCCGAGTAGACGTCGTCCTGGTAGTCCAGGAAGACCGGGAACTCGGCGACCGGCTTCGCGGCGATCGCGGCCAGCTCGCTCTGCGCGCGGCACAGCTCGCGGATGGCCGGCTTGGCGGCCTCGAGACCGCTCGCGACGATCTCCTCGGTCGGGGCGGCGGCGCCGGCCGAGATCAGCTTGATCGCGTGCGGGGTGGCCTCAGCCTCGACCATCATGATCGCGACGTCGCCCTCGGCGGTGACGCGACCGGCCACGACCATGTCGAACGTGGCGCGCTCGAGCTCCTCGAGGGTCGGGAAGGCGACCCACTGGCCCTCGACGTGCGCGACGCGGGTCGAGCCGACCGGGCCACTGAACGGCAGGCCGGAGAGCTTGGTCGACATCGAGGCGGCGTTCATCGCGACGACGTCGTAGGGGTGGGCGGGGTCGAGCGCGAGGACGGTCTCGACGACCTGGACCTCGTTGCGCAGGCCCTTGGTGAACGACGGGCGCAGCGGCCGGTCGATCAGGCGGCAGGTGAGGATGGCGTCCTCGGACGGACGGCCCTCACGCCGGAAGAACGAGCCGGGGATCCGCCCGGCGGCGTACATCCGCTCCTCGACGTCGACGGTCAGCGGGAAGAAGTCGAAGTGGTCCTTCGGCTGCTTGCTGGCGGTCGTCGCGGAGAGGACGGTGGTGTCGCCCAACTGGACGATCACCGATCCGGCGGCCTGCTGCGCGAGGCGGCCGGTGGAGAACACGATCTCCCGGGTGCCGAACGAGCCGTTGTCGATGACGGCCGTACGGGATTCGTTGCCGAGAGCGTTGTTCTGCTCTGTCATGAAGTGCGGTACTCCTTCGTCGTGGACCCGGCGGTCAACAGCGCGGTGCAGTGAGCCGGTCTTCGATCGAAGTGCCCAGGGATGAAACCTGGGAACCACTACCGAGGACCGGTGCTGACGGTTGCGACCCGCGCGGGTCCGTGGGGTGGAAATCAGGGGAGCGACCGGAGCCGCTCCCCCGGTGGAACTATCGGCGCAGGCCGAGACGCTCGATGAGCGAACGGTAGCGCTGGATGTCCTTCTTCTGAACGTAGTTCAGCAGGCGGCGGCGCTGACCGACGAGCAGGAGCAGACCACGACGGCTGTGGTGGTCGTGCTTGTGAGCCTTGAGGTGCTCGGTCAGGTCGGCGATCCGCTTGGTCAGCATGGCGACCTGAACCTCGGGCGAACCGGTGTCGCCCTCCTTGGTCGCGTACTCACCCATGATCTTGTTCTTGGTCTCTTGATCGAGCGCCATGTTCTCCGAGATTCTGTGTTGCCGATTGCACGGTTACCCCGCGACCCGCGGCGTCGGGCAGGCAGGCGGGACCGGTGTCGGATATTCCAACGACCGTTCAACCCTACCAGGGGGTCAACTGAGTAACACCCGGGTCTCGGCGACGTCGGCCTCGATCTGGGCCACCAGCGGCTCGATGGCGTCGTATTTACGCTGCTCGCGCAGGTGGGCGACGAAATCGAGGCTCACCCGCTCGCCGTACAGGTCACCGGAGAAATCGAGCACATACGCCTCGACGCGGCGTTCCCGGCCGGAGAATGTGGGATTGGTGCCGATCGAAACGCTCGCCGGCAATCGAGCGCCGTTCTCCCCGCCGCGGGTGAGCCAGGCGGCATAGATGCCGTCGGCCGGAACCGCCGCATAGCGGTGCGTCATCAGGTTGGCCGTCGGATAACCCAGCTCGCGGCCGCGCTGATCGCCGCGGACCACCACGCCCGCCAGGCGGTGCGGACGGCCGAGCGCGGCGGCTGCGGCCCGCACATCCCCGGCGTCGACACAGCTACGGATGTACGTGGAGGAGAACACCAGTCCGTCCTCGGCCACCAGCGGGGCGTCCTCGACGGTGAAGCCGAACGTGCGCCCGAGCGACTCGAGCAGCCCCACGTCACCCGCCGCCCGGTGCCCGAACCGGAAGTTGTCACCGACCACCACGGCCGCGGTGTGCAGCGACTCGACCAGCACGTCGTGCACGAACTCGTTCGGCGTCAGCTGGGAGAAGGCCGGGGTGAACGGCACCACGCACAGCGCGTCCACGCCGAGCGCCTCGATCAGCTGCGCCTTGCGGACCGGCTCGGTCAGCACCGCCGGATGCGAGCCGGGGCGCACCACCTCGGCCGGGTGCGGGTCGAAGGTCATCACCACCGACTGGAGGCCGGAGTCACGGGCCCGTTTCACGGTGTGCCCGATGATCGCCTGGTGGCCACGGTGCACCCCGTCGAAGACCCCGATCGTCACGACCGACCGGCCCCACCCGGACGGGATCGTTTCGAATCCCCGCCATCGCTGCATCGAACGCTCCTCCGCCGACTCTGCCCGCCCTAGCGTATCGATCGTTCAGCCTGCCGGTATCAGCCCTCCACCTCACCCACCTGAGTACGATAAATGGCGAAATGAGCGTCGGGTGGAGTCGCCTCGTACTGCTCGCTGCGGAGGTCACCTTCGCGGTGCTCTTCCTCCGTGCGCTGCTCGGATTCCTCCGCCGCCGCGACCCGCTGCGCCGCGACGTCGCTCTGGTGTTCGCCCCGTTCGTGCTGGTCGTCTGCATCGACATGGCCCGGATGGCACAGGGCACCCTGCCCCGATGGCAGAACGCGATAGGCGCCGCGGCGATCCTGTCCCACCCGTACCTCACCCTCCGGCTGGCCGGGCGCCTGCGATCCGTGCCCCGGGCGCTGACCGTCGCCGTGCTGGTGGGATACCTCACCGTGCTGATCCCGGTCGCCGTGCTGCCCCTGCCGCTCCCGCCCCCGGCCCGGACGCCCGCGGTGCTCTACTTCCTGGCCGTCGAACTGATCGCCGCGGCGCTGCTGTTCGGCGAGGCACGGACCCGGACCGGCGCGAACCGGGCCCGGCTGATGATCGCGGCCGGCGCGACGATCGCCTTCGGATGCGTGATCCTGCTCCGCGGCCGCGGCGGCGACACCCCGATGCGGACGGCGAGCATCGCGCTGGCCCTGATCAGCGCGATCGGCTACCTGATCGCCTTCCAGCCGCCGCGATGGCTGCGGCGCGCCTTCGCCGCCGCGGCCGCCCAGCTGGTCACCGAACGGATGCTGCGCGCGCCGGCCGACTCGCCGGAACAGGTCTGGCAGACCTATGCGGAGATCATGCGGGACCAGACCGGCGCCGACGCGGTCGCCGTCCTCCTGCATTCGACGAGCCAGGGGTACGCACGGATCGCGTACTCGGGTCCGGGGCGGCCCGGCGACGGCCCGATCGAGGCGGACCTGGACCGGCTGGCCCGTGGCCGCGCCCCGATCCGCCTGCGCGACGGCGGGCCGGGGCTGGTCGCCCACTTCGGGGACGGACTGGCCGACGACTTCGTCCGGGTGCTGCGGATGCGGGTGCCACCCGACGTCGAAGGGGCGGTGCTGCTGTTCAACCGGCATCGCAACCTGTTCAGCGAGGACGACCTGCGGCTGCTCGCCGAACTCGGCGGCCAGACCGGGCTGCTGGCCGAGCGGCAGGCGATCACCGCCGAGCTGAGCGCCTCGGTGGCCGCGCTGACCCAGGCCAGTCAGGCGAAGAGCGACTTCCTGGCGAACATGAGCCACGAGTTGCGTACCCCCTTGAACGCCATCATCGGATTCAGTGACCTGATGCGGCTCGAAGAGCCGGAAGGCGACCGTCGCCGGGTGCCCGCCGACTGGGTCGACCACGTGCACAGCAGCGGCCGTCACCTGCTCGGGCTGATCAACGACATCCTCGACCTGACCAAGGTCGAGTCCGGGCGGATGGAGCTGCGCCTGGCCCCGGTCCGGGTCGACACCACGATCGAGGAGCTGCTCACCGGCCTGGCGCCACTGTTCACCGGCAAGCGGCTCGCGATCCGCGCCGACCTGGCCCCGGTGACCGTGCTCGCCGACCGGCTGCGGTTCCGCCAGATCGTCGAGAACCTGCTCTCTAACGCGATCAAGTTCACGCCGGACGGCGGCAACGTCACGATCACCGCCCGCACGGCCGGCGACCGGATCCGGATCGTGGTCGCCGACACCGGCGTCGGCATCGCCACCGCCGACCTGGAACGCGTCTTCGAGGAGTTCCAGCAGGCCGGCGACCCGGAACGGCGGCACTCCGGCACCGGCCTCGGGCTGGCGCTGACCCGGCGGCTGGTCGCCGCCCACGACGGTGAGATCACCCTGGTGTCGGAGCCCGGCCGGGGCAGCGAGTTCACCGTCGAACTGCCGGCCGCGTCCATCGCCGCGCCCTCGGCCCATCCCGGCGCCGGGCCGTACGTGCTGCTCATCGAGGACGACCCGCAGTCGGCCGAGCTGATGAGCACCCAGCTGGGCAACGCCGGCTACCGGGTCGAGGTGGCCGGCACCGGGGAGAGCGGCCTGGCGCTGGCCCGCGAACACCGCCCGGACGCCGTCGTCCTCGACGTCACCCTGCCCGGGATCGACGGCTGGGAGGTGCTGCGCCGGTTCAAGGCCGACCACCGGCTGGCCGGCATCCCGGTCTTCTTCGCCAGCATCCTGGACGAGGCGCCGACCGGGATCGGCCTCGGCGCCCACGACTGGTTCGTCAAACCCGTCGAACAGTCCGCCCTGCTCAGTGCCCTGACCAACGCGATCGCCGCCCGGCCCGTCCCGCGTGTGCTGCTGGTCGACCACGACGACGAGGCCCGCCGCGCCATCGCCGAAGGACTACGGGCCGGCGGCGCCGACGTGGTGGCCTGCGCCGACGCCCGGGACGGCCTGGCGCGCAGCCGTACCGGCGAGTTCGACCTGATCGTCTGTGACATGCAGTCACCCGAGGAGGACGGGTTCAGCCTGCTCGCGGCGATCGAACAGGACCCGGACGGCCGGCATACCCCGGTGCTCGGGCTGAACGCGGCGACCCTCGCCTCCGGGACCTCGCCGCTGATCGCCACGGCCATGGCCGGGAGCGCGGTCGCCGAGGCGCTCATCCGCGGGGGCGGCCCGCCGTCACCGCCCCGGCTGAGCCCGCATCCGGCTGCACGGCGCGGGACCACCCGGGTACCCGAGGTCGCCGTCACGCTCCGCAGCGCAGTCCCGCCCACCGACGCCCGGAGGTCCGAACCGTGAGCGAACCGCACCGCATCCTCCTGGTCGAGGACGAGGAACTCAACCGCATGCTGGTCAAGGCGGTGCTGGCCCGGGCCGCCGTCGCCGCGGTCCGGGACGCCGAACTGGTCGACGCCGCCACCCTGGCCGCCGCCCGGGAACGACTGGCCGACACCGACTTCGACCTGATCCTGCTCGACATCAACCTGCCCGACGGCAACGGCCTCAACCTGGCCCGCGAACTGGCCGCGGCCGGGGTGCCACGGCCGCCTGTCGTCGCGGTCACCGCCAGCGTGCTGCCGCAGGATCAGAAGGCGGCGCTGGAGGCGGGCTGCGACGACTTCCTCGACAAGCCGTACGCCGCCGCCGACCTGGTGGCCACGATCGCCCGCCACCTGGGCTCACCCTGACCTTGTGAGGTTACGGCTGCCCGGCGGGCACAACCGCACAAACATCTGTGGGAGGGCGGCCCTCAGGCGGGGGCCAGGACTATCTCGGCACGGGCCCGGCCGTCCCGTTCGCTGACCACCGCAAGCACCTCGCCCGCCGGGTCGAAGACCGCGTACGGCCCCTCGATGCCCACGGCCGGGAGCGGCCCGCCGTGCCGCAGCACCCGGGTCTCCTCCTCGCTGGCGACACGCTGTGGAAACGCGCGCCGGGCAGCCTCGGCGAGCGGCAGCCCGATCACATCCGGCGCGCGCTCCTCCAGCTCGGCCAGGGTGGACGCGGCCGCCAGGGTCATCCCGCCGACCGCGGTCCGCCGCAGCGCGGTCAGATGCCCGCCGACACCGAGCGCGGCGCCCAGGTCGCGGGCGATGGCTCGGATGTACGTGCCGGACGAGCAGGTCACGTCGATGTCCACATCGATCACGTCGAGGTCGGCGGGCCGCCGGATGTCGAGGACGTCGAGCCGGTGCACGGTGATCCGGCGGGCCGGGATCTCCACGGTCTCACCCTCACGGACCCGCTTGTAGGCCCGCTCACCGTTGATCTTGATGGCGCTGACCGCGCTCGGCACCTGGTCGATCTCACCGACCTGAACGGCCAGACCGGCCCGGATCGCCTCGTCGGTGACGTGCCCGGCCGGGACGGTCGCGGTGACGTCGCCCTCAGCGTCGTCGGTGATCGTCGACGCACCGAGCCGGATCGTCGCGGCGTAGCTCTTCTCCGCACCGATCACATAGGTCAGCAGGCGGGTGGCCCGGTTCACCCCGATGATCAGGACGCCGGTGGCCATCGGGTCCAGCGTCCCGCCGTGCCCCACCCGCCGGGTCTTCGCCAGCCGCCGGATCCGGGCGACGACATCGTGCGACGTCATCCCGGCCGGCTTGTCCACCACGATCAGTCCGTCCGTGTTCACCCGCCCACCCTATTGGTTCCCCCATCCCTACCCCCGCCTCACCTCACCGCCCGCCCCTCACCTCCCCCGCCTCGCCTCCCTCTCGGCCGCCCCGCCCACCTCGCCTTCCCCGCCTCGCCTCCCGTCTCGACCGTCTCGCCCCCGTCTCGACCGTCTCGCCTCCCCCATTCGCGATCTTGTTGACTTCGGGCACACCTGTCCCGCCCTCGAATTTCGCCATTTGTGAAGCGACATTGCAGGTCAGGGCCGCAGCCGAAGTGAATCTTGCATTCGCCCTGGTCAGCACCCTCCCCAACGAGCTCCGCAAGATCACCGCGAGGTCCTACGGCCTCTGGACGGCCGTCCAGAGGCGATACCGGGAGCGGACCGCCGAGGGCGGGCACGCTGGCCGCAGCGGCGGTCAGCGCACACGTTCGCCGATCGTGTGCGCCTGCTTCGCTCTGACGGGGACGGGCGCACACGTTGTGCCGTCCGTGTGCGCCCGTCGTCGTCCCGGCGAGGATGAAATCGCACATTGCCGCATTGTGTGCGCTGGTCGTCGCACCCCCGGCCGAGCGCTGGCGACCGCGTCTAGCGGACCGCGTCTCGCGGAAGGCCGACGACCAAGGCTTGCGACGACGGACACCGGTGCGCCGTCACCCAAACGATCCCCGAAATGGCGAGACTCGAGTGTCCCCGCCGAAGTCAACAAGATCGACACGGGAAGGGGCGGAAGAACCGGAAGGAGGGAAGGCCGGGAAGGGCCGAAGGCCGGGAAGGGCCGAAGGGCGGGAAGGGCGGGTCAGCGGACGGCGCCGGTGATCAGCCAGCGTGGGGAACGCCACCGCCACACCAGACCGGCGAACCGGGCCAGCGTGAACAACCCGAGCCCGGCCCACACCCCGCCGAGCCCGAGATCGAGCGCATAGGCGGTCCAGATCGCCGGAAGGAACCCGAGCAGCGCCGACAGGATCGTCAGGGTACGCAGGAACGCCACGTCCCCGGCCCCGATGAACACCCCGTCCAGCGCGTAGACGACACCTGCGAACGGCAGCAGGGCCACGAACCAGGGCCAGATGATCGCCGCCTGTTCGTGCACCGCCGGGTCCGGGGTGAACCAGCCGGGCACCACCGAGGCCCCGGCCGCCGCCAGCACGGCGAAGCCGACCGCGGCGACCCCACCGGCCAGGGTGACCCGGCGGGCCACGTCACGGGCCTCGTCGGTGGCGCCGGCCCCGAGAGCCGCGCCGACCAGTGACTGGGCCGCGATGGCCACCGCGTCCAGAGCGAGGGCGGCGAAGAACCAGAGTTGCAGGCCGATCTGGTGAGCGCCCACCGCGGCGACCCCGAACCGGGAGGCGACCGCGGTCGCGGACAGGAAGCAGGCCTGGAAGGCGGCGCCCCGGATGAGCAGGTCACGGCCGAGCACCACCTGCCGCACGATGATCGACGGCACCGGCCGCAGCGCGCGGGTCTCGCGGATCAGCGCGATCAGGAAGAGCGCGCCGCCGAGGGTCTGCGCGGTGACGTTCGCGATGGCCGAGCCGGTCAGCCCGAGCCCGGCGCCGTAGACCAGGAGCGGGCAGAGGATCGCGGAGAGCACGTTGGCGCCGAGCACGATCCAGAGCGGGCGGCGGGTGTCCTGGACTCCGCGCATCCAGCCGTTGCCGGCCGCGGCGAGCAGCAGGCCGGGAGCGCCCAGCACGGCGATCCGCAGCCAGTCCGCGGCGGCCTCGGCGGTCGCCGGGTCACCGGCCAGGATCCCGGCGAGCGGCCGGGCGGCGACGATCCCGCCCACAGCGAGGAGCAGGCCGGCGCCGAGTGCCAGCCAGGAGGCCTGGACGCCTTCGGCGACGGCGGCGGCCCGGTCACCGGCCCCGAAGCGGCGGGCGGCACGACCGGTGGTCCCGTACGCCATGAGTGTCCCGAACCACACGGCGAACGACATGACCGTCCCGCCGATCGCGACGGCGGCCAGCGGGAGGGACCCGAGGTGGCCGACGACCGCGGTGTCGACGAGGACGTAGAGCGGCTCGGCGGCCAGGACCACGAGCGCGGGCAGGGCCAGGCCGGCTATCCGGCGGGCCGTCGCGGTGCGCTGTGGCTGGGTGGGCGCATCGGCAGGCGGGCTCATGGCTACCCATGATGCCCGCCCACTGGTAAGGGTCGCAAGACGACCCGTTGCTTACACCTACTGACGCGTGTCCATCGACGTCTGGAGCGCGCGGCGCGCCTGCTCGGCGGAGTCGTCAGTGGGCTTGGGCTTCGGCTTGGCAGCCATGAGAGTTTCCTTCCAGCACGGATTGGTCGAGCGGAGCGTCACCAGCCGGCCCCGGGATCGCCGCGGCCACTGGCCCAGGTGACGCGACCCGGGGCGGTGGTCCCGGGTGGCTCGAGGGCTCGCAGGCGGCATCGGTGGCAGCCGCGGCGAACCAAATCACCGTTCAGGTCCCAAACTAACGTTCAGTCCCGCCGTTGCAGGCCTGGATCCCGCGATCCGGGATGGAAAAGGCGGGCGCCACCCTCCCGGGTGACCCCCGCCACGCAGCGGAAACGGCTGCTAACTCAGGTATTCGTCAACTAGCCGACGCACCGTGTCCATCACGTCGGACGGCTCCCCGTACCCGGTGAAACCGGCCGCCAGCCGGTGACCGCCACCGCCCTGCGAGACTGCCACACCACTCACGTCGACCGCGCCCTTGCTGCGCAACGACACCGACCACTCGCCGGCCGCCACCTGCTTCACCACCACCGACACGTCCGCCTCGGCCACCGAGCGGACCGGGTCGATCAGGGTGTCCAGCACGTACGGCGGCTGCGCGTGCCGTTCCAGGTCGGCCAGCGTCGCGTACGTCCAGACCATGCCCTGCCCGCCGGCCGCGGCCGGCTCCAGGACCGCCCGGCCGAGCACCTCGCCGGTGAGTTTCATCGCACCGAAGGGCTTGCTGTCGAAGATCCGCCGGGAGATCTCCCCCGGCCGGATCCCGGTGGCGATCAGCCGCGCCGCCAGCTCGTGCACCGACACCGTGGTCATGTCGAACTTGAACGAGCCGGTGTCGGTTGCCAGCGCGACGTAGAAGCACTCGGCGATCTCCTGGTCCAGCGGCACCCCGAGACGGCTGAGCAGCCCGTCGGCCACCACCGAGGTCGCCGCCGCGTGCGGGTCGACCAGCCGCACGCCACCGAATCCGGTGTTCGACGCGTGATGGTCGAGGATCACACTGGCCGGCGCGGCCGCGACCCGTCCGGCGAGCGCGCCGAGACGCGACTCGCTCGCCACGTCGAAGACCAGCACCAGGCGCGGGTCAGCGAAGGCGTCCGGTTCGGGCACGAGCAGATCAACACCGGGGAGCTTCTGGTACGGCGTAGGCACCACGAAATCACCGGGGAACGTCGCCCGGACCCGGGTGAACCCCAGGCGTCGCAGCCCGAGCCCGAAACCGAGCATGCTGCCGAGCGCGTCCCCGTCCGGGCTCACGTGGCAGATCAGCTGGATCTCGTCGCCGGGGCCGGCCGCGCGGACCGCCGCCACCGCGGCGGCCCACTGATCGGCGGACGGGCCCTCGGTCACCCCTTGTCCTCGCGGGCGCCGACCGGCTCCGGCTCGTCGTCCTCGAGCTCGTCCTCGTCCTCGCTCTTGTACGGGTCCGGGTCCCCGGCATACGTCGCGCCGGCCGCGATCTGCTGGACCTCCTGGTCCCGGTGCCGGGCCTCGGCCAGCAGGTCGTCGATCTCCTTGACGTGCTCCTGGACGTTGTCCAGCACGAACGTCAGGCTCGGCGAGTGCCGCAGCGCCAGCGCGTGCCCGACCCGGGTGCGCAGCATGCCCTTCGCGCTCTCCAGAGCGGCCGCTGTGGACGCCTGCTCGGTCACGTCACCCAGAACCGTGTAGAAGACCGTCGCCTCGCGCAGATCGCCGGTGATCCGGGCGTCCGTGATCGTCACCATGCCGAGGCGGGGATCCTTGATCTCCCGCACCAGCCTGGCCACCAGCTCCTTGATCCGCTCGGCGTGCCGGCGCGTCTTGGCTGGGTTGGACATATCGCCCACCTCCGACTGTGTATCCCGCGGGTACTACCGCCCCCGCCCAACTGCTGAAGCGTACCCAGGCGCTCAATCGTCGTCGCCGTACAGCCTTCGCTTCACGGAGAGCAGCTCGATCTCGGGGCGCCCGGCCACCTGGTTCTCACAGGTGTCGACGACGGAACGCGCCTGGGACGCTTCCGCCGCCACCACGGCCACCCCGATCTGCGCACGGCCGTGCAGGTCGTGCAGGCCGACCTCGGCGACGCTGACGTCGAACTTCTTCAGCATCGCGATGATCGGCCGGACGTAGGAACGCTTCTGCTTCAGCGAATGCGAGTCACCGGGCAGGAGCAGGTCGAAGATCGCGGTCTCGGTATACATCAGCGAGCAGGCTACTCGGCGGGCCCGCTGTTCAGCGCGGGATTTTGCGGGCCACGATCACGTCACGCTCGATGCCCTGGTCCACCCGGTGCTCCAGCGGCAGGTGCTCGACGATCTCCAGACCGTTGGCGAACAGGATGTCCTCGGCCAGTTCCCGCTTGGCCACCTTGGTGTTCCAGGACAGTCCGATCGCGCCGCCCGGGCGCAGCAGCGGCAGCCATTCCGGCACGGCCCGCTCCAGCAGGTCCAGCGGGCGCCGGGAGATGCCACCGCCGTCGTCGTAGCTGCCGTGCGCCACCCCGTACGGCAGGTCGGCGACCAGCACGTCCGCCACGTTGCCCCGGATCAGGCCCTCCAGCCCGGTGGTGTCGGCGTGCAGCACCGTGACCTTCTGCACGGCGCCGGCCTTGTGATCGTCCTTACTGGCGGCCATCGTCACCTCCAGCCGGCGGGCGGCCCGGCGGCCCTGGCGGCGCATCGGCACCAGCTCGGCGGTGTGCTTGAGCCGCTTGCGCTTCAGCCAGGTCTGGAGGAAGAGCTTGTACGCCTCGACGTCCTTGCCGTCGATCTCCACGCCGATGCCGTCGTAGCCGTACATCAAAGCCTGGTTGAGGGTCGTCCCCCGGCCGCACAGCGGGTCGAGGACGGTGAGGCCGCCGTCGAGCATCCGCCTCGCGGAGGCGGAGGCCAGCAGGGTGAGGTTGAGGACCAGCTTGGTGAACTGCTCGTTGGTCTTGCCCGCATACTTCGGGATCGTGATGAGGTCGCTGTCGTAGCGGGCCAGCGGGGTCAGTGTCAGCGGCCGCAGCAGATCCTCGACCCGCTCGAAGAGGGCGTAGGCGGAGGAGAGATTCGACAGGTACGCGATGTCGGTGTCGCCGAGCTGGGCGTTGAACGTCAGGTACTCCACCCCGCCGATCAGCGACACCTCGATGTCGGCGAGCTCCGACGAGAGGACCGGCGCGAACGCGGCCAGCTCCGCCTGGGACATGCGCGACGCCTGATCGGCGTAGACGCGGTTGGCGGACGGAGCAAGCAGCAAGGCATACCGGGACATGCGGTCATTCTGCCGAGACGGCCCCCGGTGCCTGAGCACCGGGGGCCGTCAACGAGGCGTTCGGGGTTACGCGCGCGGCTTCTCGCGCATCTCCCACGTCTCGATGGTGTCGCCGACCTGCGGGGAGCCGTAGCCGCTCAGGGTCAGACCACACTCGAAGCCCTCGCGGACCTCGGTGGCGTCGTCCTTGAACCGCTTCAGCGAGCTGATCGTGACGTTGTCGGCCACGACCGTGCCGTCCCGGATGATCCGGGCCTTGGCGTTCCGCTTGATCAGGCCCGAGCGGACGATACAACCGGCGATGAGACCGATCTTGGACGAGCGGAAGACCTCGCGGATCTCCGCGGTGCCCAGCTCGACCTCTTCGAACTCCGGCTTGAGCAGGCCCTTCAGAGCCGCCTCGATCTCCTCGATGGCCTGGTAGATCACGCTGTAGTAGCGGATCTCCACGCCGGCGCGGTCGGCCATCTCCTTGACCTTGTTCGAGGCCCGGACGTTGAAGCCGATGATCGTGGCGACCTGGTCGGACGAGGCCGACGCCAGGTTGACGTCGCTCTCGGTGATCGCACCGACACCGCGGTGGATGACCTTGAGCTCGACCTCGCTCGGGATCTCGATCTTGAACAGCGCCTCTTCGAGGGCCTCGACCGAACCCGAACCATCACCCTTGATGATCAGGGTGAGAGCAGTCGTCTCGCCCTTCTCGATCTCGCGCATGATGTCTTCCATCGACTTCCGGCGACCCGAGTTGGCGAAGGTCGCCGCACGACGGCGAGCCTGCCGCTGCTCGGCGATCTGCCGCACGGTGCGGTCGTCCTCAGCCGCGAGGAAGGTGTCACCCGCACTCGGAACCGAGGTGAGACCGAGCACCAGGACCGGACGGGCCGGACCGGCCTCGGCGACCGTGTTGCCGTTCTCGTCGAGCATGGCCCGGACGCGACCGTGCGCACCACCGGCCACGATCGAGTCACCGGCCCGCAGCGTGCCCTTCTGCACCAGGACGGTGGCCACGGCGCCGCGACCCTTGTCCAGGTGGGCCTCGACCGCGACACCCTGGGCGGGGCCGTCGATCGGGGCGGTCAGCTCGAGCGCCGCGTCGGCGGTCAGCAGGACGGCCTCGAGGAGGTCGTCGATGCCGATGCCGGGCTTGGCCGCGACGTTGACGAACATCGTGTCGCCGCCGTACTCCTCAGCGAGCAGGCCGTAGTCGGTCAGCTGCTGCCGGACCTTGTCCGGGTTGGCGTCCGGCTTGTCGACCTTGTTCACCGCGACGACGATCGGCACGTCGGCCGCCTTCGCGTGGTTGAGCGCCTCGACCGTCTGCGGCATGACGCCGTCGTCGGCCGCGACCACCAGGATCACGATGTCGGTCACCTTGGCGCCACGGGCACGCATGGCGGTGAACGCCTCGTGACCCGGGGTGTCGATGAAGGTGATCGCCCGGTCCTCCCCCTGGTGGGGGACGACGACCTGGTAGGCGCCGATGTGCTGGGTGATGCCACCCGCCTCGCCGGCGACCACGTTGGTCTTGCGGATCGCGTCGAGCAGCTTCGTCTTACCGTGGTCGACGTGACCCATGACGGTCACCACCGGCGGACGGGTGACCAGACGGTCCTCCGCCACCTCGGCGTCGAGGTCGATGTCGAACTGCGCGAGCAGCTCGCGGTCCTCGTCCTCGGGGCTGACGATCACGACGTTGAAGCCCAGGTGCTCACCGAGCAGCAGCAGGGTGTCGTCGGACACCGACTGCGTCGCGGTGACCATCTCGCCCAGGTTGAACATCTCCTGGACGAGCGAGCCCGGGTTGGCGTTGATCTTGTCGGCGAAGTCGGAGAGCGACGAGCCACGCGAGAGCCGGACGTCCTGGCCACTACCGCGAGGAGCGCCAGAGCTCATCTGCGGGGCGGACAGGTTGTCGAACTCTTGACGCCGCTGCTTCTTCGACTTGCGGCCACGGGTCGGCCGGCCGCCGGGACGCCCGAAGGCACCCGCCGCACCGCCGCCACGACCGCGGCCACCGGGACCGCCGCCACCGGGACGACCGGGAGCGCCGGCACCGACCGGGCCACCGCCGCCGCCACCGGGACCACCCGGACGGAAGCCACCGCCACCGCCACCGGGACCACCCGGACGGAAGCCACCACCGGCACCGCCGCCGCCACCGGGGCGGAAACCGCCACCGGCGCCGCCGCCACCACCGCGGTAGCCGCCACCGCCACCACCGGGACCGCCACGACCGGCGCCGCCGGGACCGCCCGGACGGCCTGCGCCGCCACCGGGGCCACCACGACCGCCGCCGGGACCGGCGGGACGCTGCGAGGGCATCGAGGCGGGGCTGGGCCGCGGCGGCATCGAGGCAGGGCTCGGCCGCGGCGGCATGCCCGCCTGGTTCGGACGCGGCATCGAGGCCGGCGAGGGACGCGCTGCGCCGCCGCCGGAGACACCGAACGGGTTGTTACCCGGGCCACGCGCGGGCGGGCGCGGAGCGCCGCCGGCCGGACCGGGACGGGGACCACCGGGGGCGCCCGGACCACCCTGACCACCGGAACGACCGGCGGCGGGCGAACCCGGACGGGGCGGAACACTGCCGGGGCCGGGCCGCGGGCCGCCGCGCTGAGCGCCGCCCTCGGTCGTGCCCTGACGGCGCTCGGCATCCCGGGTGCGGGCGGCCTGTGCGGCCTTGACCGCGGCCTCCTGCTCGGCCTTCAGCGCCGAGGCGCGCGCCTCGGCGGCCGCCACCTCGATGTCGTGCGCGCTGGCCGGCTTGGCGACCGGACCGGGCGTGGGGCCCGGACGGCCGGGGACACCCGGCTTGGGACCCGGACGGAACGGACCGGGGGTGGGCGCGGGGGAAGTAGGGCTGTTGGTGGGCGCGCTCGGCGCGGGACCCGGACGACGCGGCGGCTGCGGCCGCCCCATCGGGGGACCCGGACGCGGGGCGCCGGACGGGCCGGGGCCACCAGAGGTGGGCGCACTCGGCGCCGGAGCCGATGAGGACGCCGGAATGGCGCCACCCTGCTCCAGGGCGCCACGCAGCCGGCGGGCCACGGGGGCCTCGACGGTGCTGGACGCGGATTTAACGAACTCGCCCATCTCCTTCAGAGTGGCGAGAACGGTCTTGCTGTCGACCCCGAGCTCTTTGGCGAGCTCGTGTACGCGGGCCTTGCCTGGCACTGCACTCCTCACTTCGAGGTCGTACGAGCAGCGCCCGCACAGACCTCACTCGTGCACTAGAAGCCTGGTCATTTCAGGGACTTCATCGTGTGCTCATCTGGGTCGTCCTACCTTGCTCAGTCGTGACGAGGCGGCGACGCCTCGTCATCGGTGGATCCACACGGCACGGAGACCATGCGGATGTGCTCCGCAAGCAGTTCTGGGTTAGCAAGTCCAGTGAGACGCAACGCACGCCCGAAGGCGCGACGTCGCTCTGCCTGCGCGAAGCAGGCCGGATCGGGATGCAGATGTGCTCCCCGCCCCGGCAGTCGGCGGGCCGGATCGGGCAGAAGCCGGAGGTCTCCCCCCGAATCTGCCGCGACGAACCGCAGCAAACGATCGGCCGGCGCGCGTTTGCGGCAGCCGACGCAGGTTCGCGTCGGGCCGACCGAGAGCAAGTCTACCTCTCGTTCGCGCCGCACGCGTATCCGGTCAGTTCCCCGCCTCGGCCGCATCACGGTCCGAGACTCCGGCCGGCTCGCTGTCCGGACGGATGTCGATACGCCAACCTGTGAGACGGGCGGCCAGCCGGGCGTTCTGCCCCTCCCGGCCGATCGCCAGCGACAGCTGGAAGTCCGGCACGGTCACCCTGGCCGTACGGCTGGCCGCGTCCACCACCTCGACCCGCAGGGCCTTGGCCGGGGAGAGCGCGTTGCCGACGAACTGGGCCGGGTCGTCCGACCAGTCGATGATGTCGATCTTCTCGCCGTGCAGCTCGCTCATGACCGCCCGGACCCGCTGGCCCATCGGGCCGATACAGGCGCCCTTCGCGTTCACGCCCTGCACGGTCGACCGCACCGCGATCTTCGTACGGTGACCTGCCTCACGTGCGATCGCGGCGATCTCCACGGTCCCGTCGGCGATCTCCGGCACCTCGAGGGCGAACAGCTTCTTCACCAGGGCCGGGTGCGAGCGGGACAGGGTGATCTGCGGGCCGCGGAAGCCCTTGGCCACGTGCACCACGATGCAGCGGATCCGGGTGCCGTGCGGGTACGTCTCCCCGGGCACCTGCTCGGACTGCGGCAGAACCGCCTCCAGCTTGCCCAGGTCGACCGTCACGATGTGTTTCTCGGCACGGGCGGCGTCGGCCTGCACCACACCGGTGACCAGGTCGCCGTCGCGCCCCGCATACTCCCCGAAGTGCTGCTCGTCGGTGGCCTCCCGGAGCCGCTGCAGGATGACCTGCTTGGCGGTCATCGCGGCGATCCGGCCGAAGTCGTGTGGTGTGTCGTCCCACTCACGGACCAGGGTGCCGTCCTGGTCGAACTCCTGCGCCAGCACGGAGGCCACACCGCTCTTGCGGTCGATCTCCACCCGGGCGTGGCTCTCCGAGCCCTCGGTGTGCCGGTAGGCGGTCAGCAGAGCGGTCTCGATGGCCGCCAGGATGGTCTCGAACGGGATCTCCCGCTCGCGCTCCAGGGCGCGCAGCGCCGCGAGGTCGATGTTCATTCCTCGCCCTCCCCTTCGTCGTCGTCTTCTTCGTCGTCGGACTCGTCGAACTCGGCTTCGTCCATGCGCTTGAACTCGATCTGGACCCTGCCCGCCCCCAGCTCGGCGTAGCCCAGCTCCCGGATCGTCCCGTCCACGTCGAGCGTCACGCCGGTCTCGCCGGCCGAGATCACCCGGCCGGTCAGCCCGTTGACCGCGACCAGGCGCCCGGTGTTGCGCCGCCAGTGCCGCGGCTGGGTGAGCGGCCGGTCCACCCCGGGTGAGCCGACCTCCAGCTGATACTCCCCGGCCAGCAGCTCGCCACCGGCCTCTTCGGCCGCGTCGAGCGCCTCGGAGATCTGCCGGGAGACGATCGCCACGTCGTCCAGGCTGATGCCGCCGTCGGTGTCGATCAGAACCCGGACCACGTGCCGGCGGCCGGCCCGGGACAGGTTGAGGTCCTCCAGGTCGTAGCCGGCCTTGGTGACGACCGGCTCGACCACCTCGCGGACCCGGGCGCGCGCGGCGGTCAGGTCGACACGGGGTGGGATGGGATTACGGGTCTCCGGCTCCGGCCGGGTGCGGCGGGCGCCGGGGCGACCGCCGGGCCGGGCCCCGGCGCGACCACGCTGCGTCATCGGGCTCGACCTCTCGCTAGCTTTCTCGCAGGAACGACTATATGCCGCCGGGCAGTTCATGGCCCCGCGGCTGACGCGAAGCGTAACGTGCCGACCGGCGGGGCGAAGCAGCGCCGCACCGAATGGTGTTCACTGGCACCGTGCTGACGAACTCACGGCGGAACTTCCTCGGCGTCCTGCTGGGTTCCGCGGCGCTCGCGGGCTGCGGCGTCTTCGACTCCGAGCCCGAGCCCGCTCCCCAGCCGGATGCCTTCCAGCCCCTGCTCGACGAGGCACTCGCGCTGGCCGCGGCGTACGACCGCTTGATCGTCTCGCAGCCCGCGCTGGCCACCCGGCTCACCCCGCTGGCCGAGGACCACCGGGCGCACGCCGCCGATCTGACCCGGCTGATCGGCGCCGCGGTGGTGTCGGCCGCCCCGTCGGCGTCGGCTCCGTCCGCGCCCGCGGACAGCATCGCCACGCTGCGTAAGGCCGAGCAGGCCGGGCAGAAGGCCGCGGCGGCCGCCTGCAAGACCGCCCCGGCGGACCGGGCGATGCTGGCCGGCTCGATCGCCGCGTGCCGCGCGACGCACGCCGAAGCACTGCGCTGACCCGGCCCGGCACGATCCCCGCATGATCGCCGGGGCGCTGCCCTGACCTGACCGGATACTCTTCGCGCGTGACGGAACAACTCGCCGCCGCCCTCGCCGCCGAGGAGGCGGCCATCTATGCCTACGGCGTGATCGGCGTGCACCTGACCGACGCCGACGAGGTGTCCCGGGCCCGCGCCGCCGACCTGGAGCACCGGGCCCGGCGTGACGACCTGATCGACCGCATCGACGAGTTGCGGGCCAGCGCCGCGCCGGCCCCGGCCGCCTATGCGCTGCCGTTCGAGGTGACCGACCGGGAGGGCGCGCTGAAGCTGGCCGTCCACGTGGAGGACGGGGTGGCCCAGGCCTGGCGGGCGCTGCTGCCGGTCACCGAGGGCGACGAGCGCAGCGACGCACTGTCGCATTTGACCGACTCCGCAGTTCGTGCGACCCGCTGGCGGCGCATCGCCGAGGTCACGCCGCTGACAATGGCCTTCCCGGGCCGCCCGGGCTGATGATCACGCCACCCGGCAGAGGGTGGATGCCCGAGAATGGGCCTGTGATCGCCGAGCTCGACACCACCATGCCCCGCGGGTCGCTCGCGATCCGGCTGCGCGACGCCGTGCAGGAGCGCTGGCCGGCCGAGGTCCAGTCGATCGGGCTGTGCGGGTCGATGGCACACGGCGACGACACCGAGAGCAGCGACGTCAATCTGGTCGTCATCACGTTCCGTCCGCGGACCGGGCCGAAACCGGCCCGCCGCAGGGTCGACGGCATCCCGGTCGACCTGCGGGTGACGACCGCCGAGGAGGGGCTGGGCCAGGCCCGGCAGCTGACCACCTACTGGCCGATGCAGGCCGACACCTACATCACCACGTTCCCGCTGCACGATCCGCAGGAGTGGTTCAAGGTGCGGCGGGAGGCCCACCTCAGTCTGCTGGCCGAGGCCCGGCCGATGGAGTTCACCGGCCTGGCCCGGCAGAACTGGGCGATAGCCAACAGCGCGCACGCCCGGGCGGTGCGCCTCACCCAGTGGTATGAGACCGACGCCGCCCTGATCCTGATGGCCGAGGCCCGGCTGCACGCCGCCCTGGTCGCCGGTTTCCTGACCCGCACCTACTTCCGCAACACGGCCGACGCGGTCAAGCACACCGGGGTGGCCGCGGCCGACATGCAGGAGCTCGGGGCGATCCTGCGGTACCAGGCCGAGGAGCTGACCGCCCGCGGCCGCCCGGTCGACGGCCGGCTCGGCGCCCTCTTCGACTAGGGCAGGGTGAGAATCTCGTAACCGTCGTCGGTGACCACGAGGGTGTGCTCGAACTGGGCGGTCCACCGGCGGTCCTTGGTGACGACCGTCCACCCGTCACGCCACATCTCGTACTCGTGGGTGCCGAGCGTGATCATCGGCTCGATGGTGAACGTCATGCCCGGTTCCATCACCGTGGTGAGCTGCGGGTTGTCGTAGTGCGGAATGTACAGCCCGGAGTGGAACGTCTCGCCGATCCCGTGGCCGGTGAAGTCACGGACCACGCCATACCCGAACCGGCGCGCATACGCCTCGATGACCCGGCCGATCGCGTTGATCGGGCGGCCCGGCGCGACCGCGCGGATGCCCCGCATCATCGCCTCACGGGTGCGCTCGACGAGCAGCCGGGCCTCGTCGCTCACGTCACCGACCAGGAAGGTCGCGTCGGTGTCGCCGTGCACCCCGTTCAGGTACGCGGTGACGTCCACGTTGATGATGTCGCCGTCCTCCAGCACGGTGGAGTCCGGGATGCCGTGGCAGATCACCTCGTTGAGCGACGTGCAGCACGACTTGGGGAAGCCCTTGTAGCCCAGCGTCGACGGGTAGGCGTTGTGATCGAGCAGGAACTCGTGCACCACCCGGTCGATCTCGTCGGTGGTCACGCCCGGCTTGCAGTGCTCGCCGGCGAGCTGGGTGGCCTGCGCCGCGATCCGGCCCGCGATCCGCATCTTCTCGATCGTCTCGGTGGACTGCACGTGCGAGCCGCGCCACTGCTGGGGGCGTTTCTTCCCGACGTACTCGGGGCGGACGATCTGTGCCGGGACCGATCGCGCACGCGACTGCTTTCCGGGCACGAGTGGGGCACGTACGGTCATGACGAACAGCCTAACCGGCGGCCGCGGCGCCGACCGGCCCCGTCCTTGCCGGTGCGCGGACCGCTGTGGAATCGTATTCGGCGTGGATCAAGAGGGTGCGGACCCGGGCTTCTCCGCAGTCGGCGAGGTGGCCGGTGACCGGGTCACGGTCACGGTGACCGGCGAGGTCGACATGGCGACCGCCGGGGCGTTGTTCGAGGCGGCCACACCGGGCCGGGTGACCACGGCGACGGTGGATCTGCGGGCGGTCACCTTCTTCGACTCGGCCGCCATCCACACCCTGGTCCGCCTGGCCGACCACTACGCGGGCGCGATCGAGGTGCTCGCCTCCGACCGGGTGCGCCGGGTCCTCGACATAGCCGGCTTGAGCACCCAGCCCTGGCTCAAGGAAGGCTGAGCCGGCAGCTCAAGAAGAGCTGACCGGAGCACCGAGCGGCCGCCGCAGGGTGACCTCGGTGCCTTCGGCGGAGCGGTGCACCGACAGTTCGGTGAGCGCGCCGATCAGCGCCAGCCCCCGCCCACGGAACCCGGCGTCCCCGGCCGGCCGCCAGCCCCCGGTGTCCCGGACCGACACCAGCACCGCGTCCTCGAGCAGCGACGCGGTCACGGTGATCACCGGCTCGGCCGGGTCGACCGGGTGCTCGATGGCGTTCGCGGCCGCCTCGGAGGCCGCCACCACCAGGTCGAACGCGTCCTCCTCGGGCACCTCGTGGGCGGCCAGGAAATCCTCCAGACGGCGGCGCAGCACGGTGAGCAGGCCCGGTTCGGCGGGCAGCCGCAGCACGAACTCGCTGGGCTCGGTCACCTCCAGCGCGACCAGGGCGATGTCGTCGCGCCGGGTCTGCCGGGCGGCCTTGGCCAGCAGCGCGTCCAGCAGGTCGTCGATGTGCTCGGTGGGCTTGGCGACGTCGGCGGTCAGCTCGGCGAGACCGCTGTCGATGCCCTGCCGGCGGTCCTCGATCAGGCCGTCGGTGTAGAGCAGCAGCCGGGCGCCGGCGGTCAGTTCGATCTCCCGGTTCGGGTAGGTGACGTCGCCGAGCGCCCCGATCGGCGGTCCGAGGGCCGGGCCGTACAGGAAGGCGCCCGGCCCGCCGGGCGGGATCAGCACAGGTGACGGGTGCCCGGCTGAGGAGAAACTCATCCGCCGGGTCCGCGGGTCGAACCCGACACAGAGCACGGTCGCGAACTGCCGCCGGCCCAGCGTGTCCACCAGCCGGTTCAGCCGGGACAGCGCCGAGCCGCAGTCGAAACCCTCCAGCAGGTACGCCCGGAGCGCGTTACGCAGCTGCCCCATGCCCGCGGCGGCCTGCACGCCTTTGCCCACCACGTCGCCGATGACCAGGTAGAGCACGCCGTCCGGGCCGGCGATCACGTCGTACCAGTCGCCGCCGACCCGGGCCTCGCTGCTGCCCGGCACGTACCGTCCGGCCACGAGGGCCCCCGGCACCCGCGGCAGCGAATGCGGCAGCAGGCTGTGCTGGAGGGTCGAGGCGATCCGGTGCTCGGTCTCGTAGAGGCGGGCGTTGGCCAGCCGCAACCCGACCAGGCGGGCCAGCTGGGTGAGCACCACCGGCTCGACCGGCACGCCGGGACCGGCCCACACCCGCAGCTCGCCGAGCGGCGGCCCGCTGGTCGCCGGCAGCGGCAGGATCAGGTCTGGCGGGGCGGTTCCGGCGGCGCCGCCGTCACGTTCGGCCCGGCCCTCCGGGGTGGTCAGCACCACCCGGCCGGCCGACGTCATGGCCAGCACGTGCCGGGCCGCGACCTCCAGCACCTCGGCGGTGGTGGGCACGGCGTTGAGCGCGGCGGCCGCGTCGACCAGCCCGCGGAGCCGGCTCACGGTCTCCCGGCGCTGCTGTCCCAGCTCCAGGTTGGCCCGGACCCGCGCGGTCAGCTCCCGGGTGGAGAAGGGTTTGACCAGGTAGTCGTCGGCACCCGCGGAGAGGCCTTCGACCGCGGCCTCCTCACCGGCGCGGGCGGAGAGCACGACGATCGGCACATCCCTGGTACGCGGATCGGCGCGCAACCCGGCGATCAGGCCGAACCCGTCCAGCCGCGGCATCATCACATCGGTGAGCACCAGGTCGAACTGTTGTTCCCGGGCCAGTTCCAGGGCGGCCGTCCCGTCCACCGCGGTGACCACGTCCCAGTACGGCCCGAGCAGCCGGGACACGTGCTCGCGCAGGTCGGCGTTGTCGTCGGCGAGCAGGATGCGGCCGCCGGGCCCGCGGTGCACGGGTTGCGGGGCGGCCGGCCCGTCCCCGGCCCACCAGGTCGCCTCGTCGACCCAGAGCCGGGGCTCGACCGGGTCGCCGGGTGGCGCCGGGTCGTCGCTGATCCGGTCGGCGGGCAGGTGGGCCGAGCCGAACGGGAGCCGGACGGTGAACTCGCTGCCCTGGCCGGGGCGGCTGCGCACGCCCACCGAGCCGCCGTGCAGCCCGGCCAGCTCACGGACCAGCGCCAGGCCGATGCCGGTGCCCTCGTGGCTGCGCGACCAGGCGCCGGTGACTCGGTGGAACCTGTCGAAGAGCAGCGCCTGCTCGGTCTCCGGGATGCCGACGCCGGTGTCGCGGACGGAGAGCTCGGCGTGGCCGTCCCCGGCCCGGACCCGGACCTCGACGACGCCGTCCCGGGTGAACTTGACGGCGTTGGAGAGCAGGTTGAAGACGATCTTCTCCCAGAGCTCGTGGTCGACGTGGACCGGCTCGCCCAGCGGCGGCGTGTCCACGGTCAGCGTCAGCCCGGCCCGTTCGATGGCCGGCCGGAAGGTCCCGGCCAGCCGGGCGGTGTGTTGTGCCAGGTCGGTGGGCCGGAAGACGGCGGCCATCCGCCCGGACTCCATCCGGGAGAAGTCGAGCACGGTGTTGACCAGTTTGAGCAGCCGCAGCGCGTTGCGGTGCACCGGCCGCAGGCGGTCCCGGGGTGGCCCGCCGAGCGCCGGGTCCTCGATCAGATCCTCCAACGGACCGAGGATCAACGTCAGGGGGGTACGGAACTCGTGGCTCACGTTCGAGAAGAAGTTGGTCTTCGCCTGATCGAGGGCGGCCAGCTCGGCGGCCCGGCGGCGTTCCTGCTCGTACGCCCGGACGTTGGCCACCGCCCGGGAGATCTGGGCCGCCGCCAGGTCGAGGAAGTCGCGGTAGTCGCCGTCCAGCGCCAGATAGCGGCTGACTCCGACGACCAGGGCGCCGACCGTGTCCGCGGCCACGCCGATCGGCAGCACCAGCGCCTCGGCCGCGGCGGACGGCACGGGGCCGGCCACCTCGGTCAGCTGGACGAGACCGGGCCGGCCGCTGGTGATCACCGCCCGGATCCGCGGGTGTGGCTCCGGGCCGTCCAGAACCACCGACGCGAACGGCACGTCCTCGGCGTTGCCGGTGAGCACCGCGGCCGCCTCGGCGGCGAGGGCGGTCTGGTCGGGTGAGTCGGCCAGGCGGCGGCCGAGGGCGCTCAGGGTCCGCACCCGGCGTTCGCCGAGGACCCGGGCGGTGGTCTCGGTGACGATGCACAGCACTCCGCCGGGCACACCGTCGGCGGACCGGATCGGGTCGTAGGAGATGTCGAAGTAGGTCTCCTCGACGAACCCGTACCGCTCGATCATGAACAGGTGGTCGCCCGCGTAGAACGACGTGTCGTCGGCGATCACCCCGTCGAACAGCTCACGCAGCACGTCCCAGACCTCGGCCCACAGGTCGCGGCCGGGCCGTCCGAGGAACCCCGGGTGTTTGCTGCCCAGCACTCCGGCGTAGGCGTCGTTGTAGAGCACCACGTGCTCCGGGCCCCAGAAGACGATGATCTGGGCACGGGAGGCGAGCATGGTGGCCACCGCGTCGGCCAGCTCGGGCGGCCAGGACGACGGATCACCGATCGGGGTGGCGGACCAGTCCAGGGTGGACATCCGGGCGCCCATCTCGCCGCCCCGCTCGAAGGCGTTGCGGAGCCGCCTCGGCAGGGCGCCCATATGCATGCCTCCCACACATCCGGTCCGGTCGCACGTTAACACCGGACCGGTGCGCCCGCTCGTCAGGCGGCGACGGCGCGGGCCCGTGCCGAGGCCTCCGCCAGCGCGGCGAAGGCCCGCAGGTCGGAGGTCCGCTCGGGGTGCCACTGCACGCCGAGGGCGAAGGACAGCCCCGGGTGCTCGACGATCTCGATCACCTGGTCGTCGGGGCACCAGCCGACCGGCCGGAACCCGCCCGGGTCGCCGATCGCCTGGTGGTGGAACGAGTTCACGGTGAGGCTGCGGCCGAACAGCCGGTACGCCGCGCTGTCCTCCTCGACGACCACGTCGTGCCGGCCGTAGTCGGAGGCGCCGGCGGCGAGCGGGTCGGTGCCGGCCGCGGCCCGGTGGCGTTCGTGCCCGACCAGGTCCGGCAGGTGCTGGTGCAGCGAGCCGCCGGTGGCCACGGCCATCAGCTGCATGCCCCGGCAGACACCGAGCATCGGCAGGTCGGCCTCCAGCGCGGCGCGCATCAGCATCAGCTCGGAGGTGTCGCGGACCGTGTCGACCTCGGTGGCCGGGTGCCGCGGGGCGCCCCAGTTGGCCGGGTCGATGTCGCCGCCGCCGCAGAAGACGATGCCGTCGAGCGATTCGAGCACGTCGGTGCCCGGGTCGTCCGGGGTGATCAGGACGGCTCGGCCACCGGTGGCGTGCACCGCCTTCACGTAGTTCATCGGCAGCATCGCGGCCAGCAGGTCGTTGCGGCCGTGGTGGATCTGCTCGGCGTAGGCGGTGAGTCCGATCAGCGGTCTGCGCATGCTTGCGTGAGCTCCTTCGATGCCGCCGCCACCAGGGCGCCGAAGAGCCGCCGGTCCCGGCTCACCTCCGGATGCCACTGGACACCGAGCACGAAACGCCGCTCCGGGTCCTCGACCACTTCGGGCAGGCCGTCGGCGGCCCGCCCGGTGACGGTCAGCGAGCCCGGGTCGGCGACGCCCTGGTGGTGGAAGCAGTTGATGGTCAGGTCTTCGCCCATCAGGGCGGCGATTCTGCTCTCCGGTTCGAGGACGACCTGCTGAGAGCCGTAGACGCCCGGCGCCGGCCGGTGCTTCTCGTGGCCGAGCAGGTCGGGCAGGTGCTGGTGCAGGGTGCCACCGGCGGCGGCGGTGAGCAGCTGCATGCCCCGGCAGACGCCGAGGATCGGCAGGTCCCGGTCGAGGGCGCCGCGGAGCAGGGTGAGCTCTCCGGCGTCCCGGTCCGGCTGGAAGACGGTGTGCGGGCCGGGCTCCTGGCCGTAGAGCGACGGCTGGATGTCGGCGCCGCCGGCCAGCAACAGCCCGTCGATCCGGTCGAGCACGTCCGCGTCGAGGTCGTCCGGCGGCAGGATCACCGCGCGGCCACCGGCGAGCCGGACGGCCTCGGTGTAGTCGTACGGGACCAGCGTGGTCGGGAGATCGGTCCAGACGCCCCAGCTGGCGGGCAGCACATAGGACGTTATGCCGATGATCGGACGCATCGCACCACCGTAGTCACAGGCGCGCGGCGCCGGACAACCGACGCCGCGTCACGGGCCCATCTGTCCCACCTACACGGGGATCTGACCCGTACGGGCGGGGATTCGACCCCTTGCACCTTGTTGAGCTGGTGTTTGGGGTCTCCATCCCCACCGTAGCGGGTCGGCAAACCTCACAGCGGAGTTACGTACGCTCCGGTGATACCGCCGTCGACGACGAACTGCGAGGCCGTCATGAACGACGCGTCGTCACTCGCCAGGAAAGCGACCGCGGCGGCGATCTCGTCCGGTTCGGCGAATCGGCCCATCGGGACGTGCACCAGCCGGCGGGCGGCTCGTTCCGGGTCCTTGGCGAAGAGCTCCATCAGCAGCGGGGTGGCGACCGGGCCGGGGCAGAGCGCGTTGATCCGGATGCCCTCGCGGGCGAACTGCACACCCAGCTCCCGGGTCATCGCCAGCACGCCGCCCTTGCTCGCGGTGTAGGCGATCTGCGAGGTGGCCGCGCCGAGCAGGGCGACGAACGACGCGGTGTTGATGATCGAGCCCTTGCCCTGTCGCTGCATGTGCGGGATCGCGTACTTGCAGCAGAAGAACACGCTGGTGGTGTTGACCTTGAGGACGCGCTCCCACGCGTCCAGGCCGGTGACCAGGATCGAGTCGTCGTCCGGCGGCGAGATGCCGGCGTTGTTGAAGGCGATGTCGACCCGCCCGTGCCGCTCCGCGACGCCGTCGAAGAGGGCCTTGACCTGCTCCTCGTCGCTGACGTCACAGGCTACGAACTCGCCGCCGACCTCCTCGGCGACCGCCTTGCCCGCTTTGTCAGAGATATCGACACAAACCACGAAAGCACCCTCAGCGGCGAACCGCCGGGCGGTGGCCAGCCCGATCCCACTGCCGGCGCCGGTGATCACGGCGACCCGGTCCTGCAAACGCTCCACTTAATCTCCCGTAGCCAGGAACACGTTCTTCACGTCGGTGAAGGACAGCAATGCGTCCGGGCCGAGCTCACGCCCGAGGCCGGACTGTTTCATGCCACCGAACGGCGTCCAGTAGCGCACCGAGGAGTTGCTGTTGACGCTCAGCGCGCCGGTCTCGACCGCCCGGGAGACGCGCAGCGCCCGGGCCACGTCCCGGGTCCAGATCGAGCCGGACAGCCCGTACTCGGTGTCGTTGGCGAGCTCGATCGCCTCGGCCTCGTCCCGGAACGGCAGCACGCTGACCACCGGCCCGAAGATCTCCTCCCGCCAGTGCCGGTCTTCTCTGGACGAGGCCAGCAGCACGGTCGGCGGGAACCACCAGCCTGCCTCCGCGGGGGTGGACCCCTGGAAGGCCAGGTCCGCGCCGTCCAGGTAGGACGAGACAGCACTGCGCTGACCGGCGGAGATCAGCGGCCCCATCTCCGACAGATCACTGGCCGGGTCCAAGACCCGGAAATCCCGGACGGCCGTCTCGAACAGCGCCAGGAACTTGTCGTACACCGAGGCCTCGACGAGGATCCGGGACCGCGCGCAGCAGTCCTGGCCCGCGTTGTCGAAGACCGCGCCCGGCGCCGCGGCCGCCGCCACCGCGAGATCCGAGTCCGCGAAGATGATGTTGGCGCTCTTGCCGCCCAGTTCCAGGGTCACCCGTTTCACCTGGTCGGCGCAGCCCGCCATGATCGACTTGCCGACCTCGGTGGACCCGGTGAAACAGACCTTGCGGACCGCCGGGTGGGTGACGAACCGCTGCCCCACGATCGAGCCCTTGCCCGGCAGCACCTGGAACACGCCCTCCGGCAGGCCGGCCTCCAGGGCCAGCTCGCCGAGCCGGATCGCGGTCAGCGGGGTCAGCTCGGCCGGCTTGAGCACCACCGTGTTGCCGGCCGCCAGCGCCGGCGCGAAACCCCAGCCGGCGATCGGCATCGGGAAGTTCCACGGCACGATGATCCCGACCACGCCGAGCGGCTCGTGGAAGGTCACGTCGACACCGCCGGCCACCGGGATCTGCCGCCCGGACAGCCGCTCCGGCGCGCCCGCGTAGTAGTTCAGCACGTCCCGGACGTTGCCGGCCTCCCACCGGGCGTTGCCGATGGTGTGACCCGCGTTGCGTACCTCAAGTTGTGCCAGCTCTTCGAGGTTTTCCTCGACCACCGTCGCGAAGCGCCGCAGAAGCCGGGCCCGGTCCCCGGGCGACACCTGCCGCCACTCACCGAAGGCTTTCCGGGCACGGTCGATGGCGGCATCGGTTTCTTCAAGACCCAGCGACGGTACGGTCGTGAAGACCTCGCCCGTCGAGGGGTTGATCACATCTGTAGTCCCCACGCCAAGATCCTCACACTCAGAGGCGCTCGAATCCACGGCGCAACTCCCAGTCGGTCACCGCCGCGTCGTAGGCCGCCAGCTCCACCCGCCCCATGTTCGCGTAGTGGGCCACCACGTCCGCCCCGAACGCGGTTTCCGCCACCGAACTCCCCTCCCAGAGTGAGGTGGCCTCGCGCAGCGTCCCGGGCACCCGGCCGGCCGTCTCGTCCTGGTAGGCGTTGCCGGCGAACTCGTCCTCCAGGGACAGCCCGTTCTCGATGCCGTGCAGCGCGCCGGCGACCAGGGCGGCGATCGCCAGGTAGGGGTTGACGTCCCCGCCGGGCACCCGGTTCTCCACTCGCATGCCCTGGCCGTGCCCGGCGATCCGCAGCGCGCAGGTCCGGTTGTCGACGCCCCAGCGCAGCGCGGTCGGCGCGAACGAGCCCGGCTGGTACCGCTTGTACGAGTTGATGTTCGGCGCGAAGAGCAGGCTGAACTCGCGCATGGTGGCGAGCAGCCCGGCCAGCACCCGCTGGCCGGTCTCGCTGAGGTGGGCGGGCCCGTCGCCGAGCATCGCGGACTTCCCGTCCGGGCCGCGCAGCGAGAAGTGGATGTGGCAGGAGTTGCCCTCGCGCTCGTTGGGCTTGGCCATGAAGGTCAGCGCCATGCCCTCCTGGGCGGCGATCTCCTTCGCCCCGTTCTTGTAGATCACGTGATTGTCGGCGCTGGTCAGCGCGTCGGCGTAGCGGAAGGCGATCTCGTGCTGGCCGAAGTTGCACTCGCCCTTGGCGCTCTCCGGGATCAGGCCGGCGCCGTACATCTCGTTGCGGATCCGGCGCAGCAGCGGCTCGACCCGGGCGGTGCCGAGCAGCGAGTAGTCCACGTTGTACTGGTTGGCCGGCGTCAGCCCGCGGTAGTTCTTGCTGAACGCCTGCTCGTAGCTGTCCTTGTAGAGCACGAACTCCAGTTCGGTCCCGGCGTACGCGGTCAGCCCGTGCGCCGCCAGCCGGTCGAGCTGGCGGCGCAGGATCTGCCGGGGTGACGCGAGCACCGGCTGCCCGGCGGTGTCGAGCAGGTCGGCGAGGACCAGCGCGGTGCCGGGCTGCCACGGGACCCGGCGCAGCGTGCTGAAGTCGGGCTTCATCACGAAGTCGCCGTACCCGGTGGACCAGGAGGACATCTCGTACCCGTCGACGGTGTTCATGTCCACGTCGACCGCGAGCAGGTAGTTGCATCCCTCGCTGCCGCCGGAGACCACCTCGTCCAGGAAGTACCGCCCGTGCAGCCGCTTGCCCTGCAACCGGCCCTGCATGTCGGTCAGGGCCAGCAGGACGGTGTCGATGCTGCCGTTGTCGACGGAGACGTCGAGTTCCTCGAGATCCATGTGTTCAGTCCTATCAGTCGACGGACTCGCCGTGGGCGGCCTTCTCCAGGAGGTTCTGCTTCGGCCCGGTGAACCACTTCCGGGCCGACGCGAACCACCAGATGGTCGCGGCGCCGAGCACCACCGCCACCGCGACGATCGTGTAGTTGAAGGTCTCCGCGTTGATCGGGCTGCCCGGCGGCAGCACGAAGAGCACGCAGATGATCCCCACCCAGACGATCGCGATCCAGCCGATCGGCGCGCTCCACCTGCCGAGGTTCCACGGGCCGGGCTCGAACTCCGGGTTGAGCCGGCGCAGCAGGACCGGGCCGACGTAGGCGATGTAGAGGCCGATCACCGCGATCGAGGTGGCGGCGAAGTAGGCCACCGTGTTCCAGAGCGACGGCAGCACCAGGATCGTGGAGAGGGTCACGCACAGCCAGATCGAGTTGGTCGGCGTACCCGTGCGGGGATTGACCTTCTTCCAGATCCGCGACCCGGGGATCGCGTCGTCACGGGCGAAGGCGTAGGACATCCGGGAGTTGGCGGTGACCGACGCCATCCCGCAGAACCACTGCGCGACCATGCAGATGAAGAGCAGGAACACGCCGAGGTCGTGGCCGACCGCGTCGATGAAGATCTGCGCCGGCGGCAGGCCGAGCTCGGTGCCGAGCGCGCCCTCGTAGTCCTGGATGGACCAGGTGATCGCGACCAGCAGCACGAAACCGGCGATCACCGAGACCACCACCGACATCACGATGCCGCGGGGCGCCGCGTTGGCCGCGTCGTGGGTCTCCTCGGCGACATGCGCCGAGGCGTCGTAGCCGGTGTACGTGTACTGCGCCATCAGCAGGCCCATGAGGACCGCGTAGACGCCCGCCCCGGCGAAGGTGAACCCGGTCGCGTTGTAGACCTCGGTGAACACCTCGGAGATGGGTTTGTGCTGGTCGGGGACGACCGCCAGGACGCCGACGATCACCGCGACGCCGACCAGGTGCCACCAGGCGCTGACGTCGGAGAGCACCCGCACCAGGTTCACGCCGAAGGTGTTCAGCAGGCCGTGGACGATGATGATGACCAGGAAGATCAGGAAGGTCGAGGTCGCCGTCACCTCCAGCCCGAAGGTGAGGCTGAGGAAGGCCGCCGTGGTGATCGCCGCGCCGAAGTCGATGGCCGCGGTGACCGCGACCTCGCCGAGGAAGTTGAACCAGCCGATGAACCAGGCCCAGGCCGGTTTGTTCTTCTTGGCCAGCGCGGCGGCCCACCAGTAGAGCGCGCCCGCGGTCGGATAGGCCGAGCAGACCTCGGCCATGGCCAGCGCCACGAAGGTGACCATGATGCCGACGAACAGCCAGCCCAGGGTGATCGCGACCGGGCCGCCGGCCTTCATGGCGATGCCGTACGAGGTGATCGCCCCGGCCAGGATGGAGATGATCGAGAACGAGACGGCGAAGTTGGAGAAGCCGGAGAGCCGGCGATGGAGTTCCTGTTTGTAGCCGAGTTGGGCGAGTCTTTCCTCGTCGGTGCTCATCTGGGGTGCCCCCTGCTCGAGAGAGACTGTGACCTGAGCCACTACTGCGGTCATGATCGCTCCGCCGTGTTACGGCAGTCAATGCACAGGGTTAATTGCGTTGCCGCGTCCGGCCCCTGGAGCGATCCTTGATGAGAGCGATCCCTCGGCCGGGATCCGCTGTGGACACCTCTCCGCCGATGGCGGTGCGGGGCGCGGTCACCTCTCTCTTCGTCAGCGCCCGCCCCGTACCGCCATCGCATTGATGAAAGTGTTTTCGCAGCTCGGCAGGCCTTTCACCGAAAAAATCTACAGCGGCGACACTAGAAATTTCTCGGTTGGCGGCCTACATTTGGTGTGTCGGTCACGGCCGACAAGCAACTGGCACAGTCGCTGAGTTGGAGGAGGAGGACGAGATACCGCAGCAACGCGTAATCACGACGTCCCCGGCCCGACAAGAGGTGATCGCAGCCGATGCCCATCACTCCGGTCGACTGCTAGCGGCACGCAGCCGGTCGACCACATGCGCCGGCAGAGTCCGGCAACAGAATTGAAAAGCCAGGGCCCCGGTTACCCGCCGGGGCCCTGGACTATGGCTGGATAGACACCGTGGATCGCGACAGCCCGGTGTTCAGCATGGGCCGCGCCGCCGAGACGATCGGTGTGACGCAGGCCTTTCTCCGTAGTCTCGACGAGGCCGGCCTGATCGAACCGGAGCGTTCGGCCGGCGGCCACCGCCGCTACTCCCGTCACCAGCTCGACCTGGCGGCCCGCGTCCGGATGCTGCTCGACCAGGGATTCCTGCTCGGCGCCGCCTGCCGGATCGTCACCCTCGAGGACCGCCTCGAAGCCGCCCACCGGCACATTCGCGAGCTCGGCGGCACGATCACCCCCGACCAGGACGCGAGCATCCCCACACAGACCCGGCGCGATTGAGCCGTCCTTGCCGATCCGTGGCATGGTCTGGCCATGCCATCGGTGAATCTCGACGACTGGGTACGGCCCGGCCCGACCGCGAAACAGCGGCGCACCGACGTGTGGATCGGTCTGGCCGTCGCCGCCGTCGCCGTGGCCAACCTCTTCCTCTCCCGCAACATCAGCACCGTGCAGGCCGACCAGGTCGCCTCCCTGCCCGAGCAGATCGCCTGGGTGCTGGCCATCACCCTGCCGCTGACGCTGCGCCGGGCGTACCCCGACGTGGTCGCCGTTCTCATCGGCGCCGCCTTCATCGGCGCGCAGGTCCGCGGCTCGCTGGAGCAGCAGGTCACCACGGGCGCGCTGTTCGCGGCGATCTACGCGCTCGGCGCCTGGGGGCGTAACCGGGAACGGGCCCGGATCCTGCGGCTGGTGATCATCGGCGCGATGTTCGCCTGGATCGTCTTCGTCTTCGTGTTCTTCGCCGGCCAGTTCGGCGGCCACGCCGACAAGGCCTCGCTGGCGTTCAACTGGTTCGTGGTCAACTCGGCGTTCTTCGCGTTCGGCTACCTGATGGGCGACGCCGCCTGGCAGCACGTCCGGCGCAGTCACGCCCTGGAGGAGCAGGCCGCCGAGCTGCGGGCCACTCAGGAGCTCGCCGCCGAGCGGGCCGTCCTCGGCGAACGCGTCCGGATCGCCCGGGAGCTGCACGACGTGGTCGCCCACCACGTGTCGGTGATGGGCATCCAGGCGTCCGCGTGCCGGCGCGCCCTGGACAAGGACCCGGCCCGGGCCCGGACCGCCCTCACCGCGATCGAGGAGGGCGCCCGGACCGCGGTCGACGAACTGCGCCGGATGCTCGGCGCGCTCCGGGCGACCTCCGCCGCCGCCACCGAGGCGGTGGTGCCGAACGCCGGCATCGAACGGCTCGAGGAGATCACCGACCGGGCCCGCGAGGCCGGGCTGACCGTCCGGTACGCGGTCTACGGCGACCCGGTGCCGCTGCCCGAGTCGCTGTCCCAGGCCGTCTACCGGATCGTGCAGGAGGCGGTGACCAACACCCTCAAGCACGCGCACGCACGGGTCCTCGACGTCCGGGTCCGCTACCTCAGCGGCGAGCTCGAACTCGACGTCACCGACGACGGCCGGGGTGGCTCCCCGTCCAGCGGCGGGATGGGCCTGGTCGGCATGCGGGAACGGGTGGCGGTGCACGACGGGGCCCTGGAGAACGGGCCGCACCCGGACGGCGGCTACCGGGTGCGGGCGCGGTTTCCGTACCCGGCGGCGGTGACGCTGTGACCGTCTCCGTGCTGCTCGCCGACGACCACCAGCTGGTCCGGATCGGGTTCCGGGTCATCCTCGAGATGGAGGACGACATCACCGTCGTCGGCGAGGCCGCCGACGGCGCCCAGGCAGTCGAGATGGCCCTGCGGCTGCGACCCGACGTGGTTCTGATGGATGTCGAGATGCCCGGTGTGGACGGTCTGGAGGCGACCCGGCGGATCACCGCCGAGGGCGGCCCGTCGGTGCTGATCCTGACCACCTTCGACCGCGACGACTACCTGTTCGCCGCGCTGCGCGCCGGCGCGAGCGGCTTCCTGCTCAAGAACGGCACACCAGAGGCCCTGACCGAGGCGGTACGGGTGATCGCCGCCGGAGAGGCGCTGCTGGCCCCAGCCGTGACCAGGCGCGTCATCTCCACGTTCACCACACCTGACGCCGCCGGGGTACGCCTGGACCAGCTGACCCCGCGTGAGCACGAGGTGCTGGTCCTGCTCGCCGGCGGCGCCACCAACGCGGAGATCGCGGCCACCCTGCGCCTCGGCGAGACGACGGTGAAGACACACGTCAGCCGGGTGCTCATGAAGATCGGCGCCCGGGACCGTACCCAGGCCGTGGTGCTGGCCTACGAGCTGGGCGTGGTCCGCCCCGGCGGCTGAGGGTCCTTCTGGAGGATGACGTCGCGCGCCGGACGACAGCCCATCGACGGTGATCTAGCGTCAAGGTCATGACAACAGTCCTGAACGTGGAGGCCGTGAACCGGTCCTTCGGGGAGCGGCAGGTCCTCAAGGACGTGTCGTTCACGGTGGACTCGGGCCGGCTCACCGGTTTCGTCGGCGCGAACGGCGCCGGCAAGACCACCACCATGCGCATCATCCTCGGGGTGCTCGCCGCCGACACCGGATCGGTGACCTGGCGCGGCAGGCCGATCAGCAAGAACGACCGGCAGCTGTTCGGTTACATGCCCGAGGAGCGCGGGCTGTACCCGAAGATGACCGTCGGCGAGCAGGTCGTCTACCTGGGCCGGCTGCACGGGCTGAGCGCCGCCGACGCCAGGCGCCGCACCACCGCCCTGCTGGAGCGCCTGGAGCTGGCCGAGCGCGCCGGCGACCCGGTGGAGAAGCTGTCGCTCGGCAACCAGCAGCGGGCCCAGATCGCCGCGGCCCTGGTGCACGACCCGGAGCTGCTGGTCCTGGACGAGCCGTTCTCCGGCCTCGACCCGATCGCGGTGGAGACCGTGCTGGCCGTGCTCCGCGAGCGGGCCCGTACCGGCGCCGCCGTCCTCTTCTCCAGCCACCAGCTCGAACTGGTCGAGCGCCTCTGCGACGACCTGGTGATCATCGCGGACGGCACGGTCCGTGCCTCCGGCTCCCGGGCCGGGCTGCGTGAGCAGCACGCGCTGCCCCGCTACCGGATCGAAGTGGACGGTGACGCCGGCTGGATCCGCGACGAGCCGGGCGTGACGCTGCTCGAACTGGACGGCGCGCAGGCCGTCTTCGACCTGACCGACGGCGCCGACGAGCAGGCGGTGCTCCGGTCCGCGCTGGGCCGTGGCCCGGTCCGCTCCTTCGGCCCGGTCCGCCCCTCGCTCGCCGAGATCTTCCGAGAGGTGATCCAGTGACCACCCTGCAGGCCGCCCAGCTGGTCTTCGGGCGCGAGATCCGCGCCAAGCTCCGGGACAAGGCGTTCATCTTCAGCACCGTGTCGTTCCTGGTCGTCCTGATCGCGTCGATCGCCATCCCGGCCATGCTCAACAGCGGCCCGACCAAGGTGGCGGTGGTCGACAGCACGTACGCCGCTCCCCTGCGCGCGGTCCAGCTGGAGGTCCAGGAGGTCACCGATCCGGCCGAGGCCGAGCAGTTGCTGCGCGACGGCGAGGTGGAGGCCGTGGTGCTGCCCGGCCCCAAGGTCGTCGCCATGAGCGACGCGCCGAGCGAGGTGCTGAACGCTCTGAGCACCGTTCCGCCGGTCGAGCTGCTCGAGCCGCCCGCGTTCGACGAGTTCATCTCGATCTTCGTACCGCTGGCTCTGGCCATGCTCTGTTACATCACGTCCCTGCTGTTCGGCCTGCAGATCGCGCAGAGCGTGGTGGAGGAGAAGCAGACCCGGATCGTCGAGATCCTGGTCGCCACCATCCCGGCCAAGGCGCTGCTGGCCGGCAAGATCGCCGCGATGACGCTGCTGGCGTTCGCTCAGATCGCGTTGCTCTCGGTGATCGCGCTGATCGGCACGACGGTGGCCGACCTGGACGCCGGGGCGATCAGCGCCCTGCGGCCGGCGCTCGGCTGGTTCCTGCCGTTCTTCATCCTCGGCTTCGTCATGCTGGCCACGCTGTGGGCCGCGGTCGGCGCGCTGGCCGCCCGGCAGGAAGACCTGGGCAGCACCACCGGAACCGTGCAGATGGCGGTGCTCATCCCGTTCTTCGCGGTGCTCTTCCTGCGGGACAACGACACGGCCCTGACGGCGCTCTCCTACTTCCCGCTGTCCTCGCCGATGGCGATGCCGATCCGGATCTTCGAGAACACGGCGGCCGCCTGGGAGCCGTTCGTGGCGCTCGGGGTGCTGGCCCTGAGCGCGGCCGGGATGCTCGCGATCGGCGCCCGGATCTACCACGGCTCGCTGCTGCGGACCAACGGCAAGACGTCGTTCGCGACCGCGTGGCGGACCCGGAGCACGGTGGGCTGAGCCGGGCGGTGCGGGATGTCCCGGTGGGATATCCCGCACCTCGGCTGAAGTGTTGGACATCACGCCGATCAGCCCGGCAGGATCGAGGTCATGTCGATGCGATGGGGCATGACCGTGCCGTTCGGTGGTGTGCCGCTCTCCGGGCACGCCGCCGTCTTCTCCGCTCTGGCCGACGCGGGCTTCACCGACGCCTGGTCGGCCGAGGTGAACGGCACCGACGGTTTCACGCCGTTGACGCTCGCCGCCGCCTGGGAGCCCCGGCTGCGTCTCGGCACCGCCATCGCCCCGGCCTTCACGCGTGGCCCCGGCCTGCTGGCGATGACCGCCGCCGCACTGGCCGAGGCCGCGCCGGGGCGGTTCCAGCTCGGCATCGGCGCGTCCTCGCCGGTGGTCGTCGGCGACTGGAACGCGGTGGACTTCGAGCGGCCGTTCGCCCGCAGCCGGGACGTTCTCCGGTTCGTCCGGTCGGCTCTCGCCGGTGAGCTGGTCGACGGCGACTTCGACACGTTCTCGGTGCGCCGGTTCCGGTTGGAGCGCCCGCCGGCGACGCCGCCGGGGATCCTGCTGGCCGCGCTGCGTCCGGGCATGCTGCGGCTGGCCGCCGCCGAGGCGGACGGCGTGATCCTCAACTGGCTGTCGGCGGCCGACGTGACCACAGCCCTGGCCGAGACCAAGGAGGCCGGCGCGGGCTTCGACGTGGCCGCCCGGATCTTCGTGGTCCCGACCGAGGACGCCGGCTACGCCCGTACCATCGGCCGTCGCATGATCACCGCCTACCTCACGGTTCCGGCCTACGCGGCCTTCCACCGCTGGCTCGGCCGGGAGGAGCTGCTCGCCCCGATGTGGCAGGCCTGGCAGTCGGGTGACCGCAAGGGCGCCCTGGCCGCGATCCCGGATTCGCTGGTCGACGAGCTGATCGTGCACGGTTCCCCGGCCGAGTGCCGGTCCCGGGTCCAGGCCTACGCCGACGCGGGCGTGACCGTCCCGGTGATGGCGCTGACCCCGACACCCGAGTTGGAGCGCGGCGGCCTGCCCGCCCTCCTCGACCTGATCGCCGCCCTGGGCCGCTGACGTCAGGCGTTGTCCAGCGCCTCGCGCAGGCGTTCCAGCAGCTCGGGCTGGGTGAACGGCTTGGTGATCAGGATGGTGTTGGGTTCCAGGGTGCCCTCGCCGGTGATGAACGGCTGGGCGTACCCGGACATGAAGACGACGGGCAGGCCGGGCCGGGTCTCACGGACGTGCTCGGCAAGCTGACGGCCGTGCATGTGCGGCATCACCACGTCGGTGAGCAGCAGGTCGATGTGCTGGGCCGCATCCTGGACGATCTTGAGAGCTTCCGGGCCGCCGCCCGCGCTGAGCACGTGGTACCCGTTGCGGGTCAGGATGCGCTCGGTGACGGCGCGCAGGGCCTCCTCGTCCTCGACGATCAGGATCGTCTCTCCGCCGCGCTGCAACTGGGTGGGGCCGGCCGGCGCGCTGGCCGCGGCCGGCAGCTCCTGGGTGACCGGCAGCAGGGCGGTGACGACGGTGCCGGCGCCGACCGTGGAGTGCAGGGCCGCGTGGCCACCGGCCTGGGTGATGATGCCGTAGACGGTGGCCAGCCCGAGCCCGGTCCCCTCGCCGGGCGCCTTCGTGGTGAAGAACGGCTCGAAGACGCGTTCCAGCACGTCGGGCGGTATCCCGGTGCCGGTGTCGGCGACCCGCAGGCGCACGTAGCGGCCGGGCGGCGCGGGCGGCCGGATCCCGGCGGCCTCGTCGGCGGCGAGATCCTGGTTGCCGGTGTGGACGGTGAGCGTGCCGCCGCCGGGCATCGCGTCACGGGCGTTGACGGCGAGGTTGACCAGGACCTGTTCGATCTGCCCGGGGTCGGCGAGGACCGGCCACAGCCGCGGCTCCAGGTCGGCGTGCAGTTGGATGTGCTCGCCGAGAGTCCGTAGCAGGAGCTGCTCCACCTCGCGGATCACCACGTTGAGGTCGAGGACCCGGGGCCGGACCACCTCGCGCCGGCCGAACGCGAGCAGCTGGTGGGTGAGCTCGGTGGCCCGGCGGCCGGCCCGCAGCACCTGCTGGAGGTCGCGGGACGCCTGCGGCCAGGCGCTGCCCGGGTCGGCGTCGGCCGCCTCCTGGATCTGCTCGGCGACGAAGCTGGCGTAGTTGAGCATCACCGCGAGCAGGTTGTTGAAGTCGTGGGCGACGCCGCCGGCCAGCTGCCCCAGGCTTTCCAGACGCTGGGACTGCTGGAGCTGGGTCTCCAGGCGTTCCCGTTCGGCGGCCGCGGCGAGGCGTTCCCCTTCGGCCTCCAGCCGCTGCCGTTCGGCCTGGGCCTCGATGCGCTCGCTGACGTCGCGGATGGCGGCCGAGACGATCAGGCCGTCCTCGGTCTCCAGCGCGGAGAGGCTGATCTCGGCCGGGAACTCGGAGCCGTCACGGCGGCGGGCGCGCAGGGCGGTGCCGGAGCCCATCGGCCGCGGGCGGGGGTCGGTGAAGTAGCGGTGCCGCAGGTCCGGATGCCGGGCCCTGGCCGACTCGGGGACGAGCGTCTCGATCGGCTTGCCGAGCAGTTCGCTGCGCTGGTACCCGAACAGCCGCTCGGCCTGGGCGTTGACCAGGGTGATCCGGCCGTCGGCGGCGACACCGACGATGGCGTCCGGCGCGGCCTCCAGCAGGCCCTGGAACTTCAGCTCCCGACGGACCCGGTCGCTGACGTCACGGACCGCGGCGACGACCATGCCGCCGGACTCCAGGGCGGAGAGGGAGATCTCGGCGGGAAACTCGCTGCCGTCCCGCCGCCGGGCGGCGAGCGGGACACCGGCGCCCATCGGGCGGGGACGAAGATCACGGAGGTACGCGAGACGATGCCCCGGATGACGGCCGCGGAATCGTTCCGGAACCAGGAGTTCGATGGTCTGCCCGAGCAGCTCGGCCCGTTCGTAGCCGAACATCCGGACGGTCTGCGCGTTGACGACGGCTATCCGGCCGTCCCGGTCGACCGCGATGATCGCGTCGGGCGCGGCCTCCAGCAGCCCGATCACCACGGCGTCGGAGGGCTCGCTCAAACCGCACCTCGTCCCGTTCGCCGCCTGCATCGTCAGCACCATCGAGGGTAGGGCCCGGCGGACCCTCTGGTGCGGGGTTTACCCAGGTCACGGCGAAGGGGGCACGCCCCGGCGAACCGGAACGTGCCCCCTTCGTCCAGGGCGTTTCACTCGCTTTCGGCGAGGATCGCGTAGAGCTTGCGCTTCGTCTCGTTGAGCACCTCCAGCGCCTTCTGGCGCTGGTCGGCGGTGCCGTTGAAGCCGACCTGCTTGAGCGCGCCCATGATGCCGACCGCCGCGTCGCGGAAGTCCTGCACCTGGGACATGGTGTCGGCGCCGATCTGGGACCACGGCGGGTTCTCCGCGGCGGCCTCGGCCTCGGGCCGGCCGTCCTCGGTGAGCCGGTAGCTCTTGCGGCCGCCCTCGGCGGTGACCTCGATCAGGCCCTCGTCCTCGAGCAGCTGGAGGGTCGGGTAGACCGACCCCGGGCTGGGCCGCCAGATCCCGCCGGTGCGGGCGTCGAGCTCCTGGATCATCTCGTAGCCGTGCATCGGCCGCTCGAGCAGGAGCGCGAGGATCGCGGGCCGGACGTTCTGCCGCCCGCCGCGACCGCCTCGCCGTGGACCCCGGCCGAACTCGGGCGGGGGGAATCCGGGCCCGCCCGGGCCGCCGGGGCCACCGAAGGGGAATCCGGGCGGAAAGCCGAAACCGCGCCTGCGGAACTCGCCGTGCCACCCGTGTCCACCGTGTCCGCGCTCGCCATGCATGTGCCTCATGACCTTCTCCGTTCTGTCGTCGATAGTTAGACGATATATCGGCAATGTGTCGTCGGCAAGGGTTTCTGGGATCGCGGGGTTGCGACACGTGTCGAAGCGCCACCATCTGGCAATCTGGTACCTGTGTTGACGGTGCCCATTCGCCAGCTCGGCGAGCCCGAGCGCGCGGCCGTCGAGCGGATCCTCGACGCCGACCCCTACGCGGGCGCCCAGATCGCGGAGCGCGTGGCCGCACACGGGCTGAACTGGTGGCGCTCCGACGGGCGCATCTACGGCTATGAGCCGCGCCGCCAGATCGAGTCGATCATCTGGTCCGGCGCGCACCTGGTGCCGGTCGGCGCGACCCCACCGGCGACCGCGGCCTTCGCCGATCTGCTCGGCGCCGAGCCACGGATCTGCTCGTCGATCATCGGCCGCTCGGAGGCGGTGCTGGACCTGTGGGACCGGCTCGGTGGCAATTGGGGGCCGGCCCGTGACGTACGGCCGCACCAGCCCCTGCTGGTCACCGACCGGGACGCGGCGGTCCGCCCGGATCCGGCGGTCCGGCTGGTCCGCGCCGGCGAGGTCGACCAGCTCTTCCCGGCCGCCGTGGCGATGTACACCGAGGAGGTCGGGGTCTCGCCGATGCAGGACGACAACGGGCGCGGCTACCGGCGGCGGATCGCCGAGCTGGTGAAGGCGAAACGGGCGTATGCCAGGTTCGAGGGCGACACGGTGGTCTTCAAGGCCGAGCTGGCGATCGTCACCCGGCGGACCACCCAGGTGCAGGGCGTCTGGGTCCACCCGGACCATCGGGGCCGCGGCCTGGGCACGGCGGCGATGGCCGCGGTGGTGGCCGACGCGCTACGCCGGGTCGCGCCGACGGTCAGCCTCTACGTGAACGACTACAACACCTCAGCCCGACGGGTGTACGCCAACTGCGGCTTCGTCTCAGCCGGCAGCTTCGCCACGGTTCTCTTCTGAAACGAAAGAAGGGCCCCTCTCGGGGCCCTTCGAACAATCAGTGCACGGTCACCGTCGGGCCGGGGAGCAGCTCCCGCAGCTCGTCGGGGAGGTCGGCGCCCATCTCGTCGGCCAGCCGGAGCGCCTCCTCGACCAGCGTCTCCACGATGATCGACTCGGGGACGGTCTTGATGACCTTGCCCTTGACGAAGATCTGGCCCTTGCCGTTGCCGGAGGCCACGCCGAGGTCGGCCTCCCGCGCCTCGCCCGGACCGTTGACGACGCAGCCCATGACCGCCACCCGCAGCGGCACCGGGAAGCCGTCGAGGGCTGCGGTGACCTGCTCGGCGAGGGTGTAGACGTCGACCTGGGCCCGCCCGCAGGACGGGCAGGAGACGATCTCCAGGCCGCGCTCGCGCAGACCCAGCGACTCCAGGATCTGGTTGCCGACCTTGATCTCCTCGACCGGCGGCGCGGACAGCGAGACCCGGATGGTGTCGCCGATGCCCTCGGCCAGCAGGGCGCCGAACGCGACAGCGCTCTTGATCGTGCCCTGGAACGCCGGGCCGGCCTCGGTCACACCGAGGTGCAGCGGGTAGTCGCACTGCTCGGCGAGCTGCCGGTAGGCCCGGATCATGACGACCGGGTCGTTGTGCTTCACCGAGATCTTGATGTCGCGGAAGCCGTGCTCCTCGAAGAGCGAGCACTCCCACAGTGCCGACTCGACGAGCGCCTCGGCGGTGGCCTTGCCGTATTTCTCCAGCAGCCGCTTGTCGAGCGAGCCCGCGTTGACGCCGATCCGGATCGGGATCCCGGCGTCACCGGCCGCTTTCGCGATCTCCTTGACCTTGTCGTCGAACTGCCGGATGTTGCCCGGGTTGACCCGGACCGCAGCACAGCCGGCGTCGATCGCGGCGAACACGTACTTCGGCTGGAAGTGGATGTCGGCGATCACCGGGAGCTGCGACTTCTTGGCGATCGCGGGCAGCGCCTCGACGTCGTCCTGGGACGGCACGGCGACCCGGACGATCTGGCAGCCGGACGCGGTGAGCTCGGCGATCTGCTGGAGGGTCGAGTTGACGTCCGAGGTGAGGGTGGTCGTCATCGACTGGACGCTGACCGGAGCCCCGCCGCCGACCAGCACACCCCCGACGTTGATCTGGCGGCTCTGCCGGCGCGGAGCCAGAGGCGGCGGGGGTACCGCAGGCATTCCGAGACTGATCGCGGTCATTGGGGGTAACTCCCGGCCTTCCATGGTGCGTGGACGAGGTGAGCCCGGAGATGGCTCACGGGAAGATCGTAATCGGGTTGATGATGTCAGCGGTCGCCGTCAACAGGGTGAACGCTCCACCGATCAGGATGACCGCGTACGTCAACGGCATGAGTTTGTAGTAGTCCACCCGGCCCGGATCGGGCCTGCGGAGCGCGCGGTACAGCCGGGACCGCAGAGCCTCGAACCAGGCGATCGCGATGTGCCCGCCGTCGACCGGCAGCAGCGGCAGCAGGTTGAACAGGCCGATGAACACGTTCAGCGAGATGAAGACGCCCCAGAAGACCTCGGGCACGCCCCGCTCCAGGGCCTCGCCACCGATCCGGCTGGCGCCGATGACACTGATCGGGGTGTCCGGGTCACGCTCGTCGCCGGTGATCGAGTTCCACAGGGCCGGGATCTTCTCCGGGATGCGGGCCATCGCGCGCATCGAGTTCTCCACGAGGAACCAGTTGTACTCACCGGAGGCCGGGATCGCGGTCAGCGCGTTGTAGTGGATGACCGCGGGCTGGTCGGTGGTCCGGCTGATCCCGGCCACGGCGACCGTGGAGATCGGGCCGGCCGGTTCGTCGATCGGCCGCCGCTCGGCGGAGACCAGGTTGACCGTCGCCTGGCCCGGCTGACCGGCCCGGGTGTACTCGAAGGAGGTCGCCCCGGGCGGCGCGGCCCGGATCGCGTCGGTGAGCTGCCCGTAGTTGGCGACCGGGGTCGCGCCGACCTTGGTGATCACGTCACCGGTCTTCAGCCCGGCCGCCTGCGCGGGGCCGGCGACGGCGCTCGCCACACCGGGCTTGCACTCGGTGCTGGTGTCGCTCAGCGAGGTCGGGACGCACTCGGCCACCCGGACCATGGCGGGCGCGGCCCGCTCCTCGGCGCTGGTCCGCGGCTGGTCCATGTTCGGCAGGCCGATCGCCCACGCCATCACCCAGGCGCCGATCAGGGCCAGCGCGAAGTGCGTGATCGAGCCGGCGGCCATCACGACGGTCCGCTTCCAGACCGGGAACCGCCACATGGCGCGGTGCTGGTCCTCCGGGGCGACGTCGTCGTCCTGCGGCGTCATGCCGACGATCTTGCAGAAGCCGCCGAGCGGGATGAGCTTCAGGCCGTACTCGGTCTCACCCCGGTGGAACGAGAAGATGGTCGGGCCGAAGCCGACGAAGTACTTCGTGACCTTCATCCCGAAGCGCTTGCCGGTGATCATGTGTCCCAGCTCGTGCAGGCTCACCGAGATCAGAATCGTCAGCGCGAAGGCTGCGCACCCCAGCCAGAACAGCATCAGGCTCCTTCAGCCACAGTCTCGATGGTCCGCTGCGCCTGGGCACGCGCCCATGCTTCTGCGGCAAGCACGTCATCGACGGTACCCGGCTCCCCGAAATCCGGGGCCGCTGCCAGCACCTGTTCCAGCGTGTCGACGATGCCCAAGAACGGTAGCCGACCGGAGACGAAAGCGGCCACACACTCCTCGTTCGCGGCGTTGTAGACGGCGGGCCGGCAGCGCCCGTCCCGGCCGGCCTGTTTCGCCAGCTCGACGGCGGGAAACGCCTCGTGGTCGAGGGGCCGCAGCTCCCAGTTGTGGGCCTGGGTCCAGTCCACCGCGGCGGCCGCGTGCGGCACCCGCTCCGGCCAGGCCAGCGCGAGCGCGATCGGCAGCCGCATGTCCGGCGGGCTGGCCTGGGCGAGCGTCGACCCGTCGGTGAACTCGACCAGTGAATGCAGGACCGACTGGGGGTGAACCATCACCTCGATGTCGTCGTAGGGCACCCCGAACAGCTCGTGTGCCTCGATCACCTCGAGCGCCTTGTTCACCATGGTGGCCGAGTTGATCGTGACGACCGGCCCCATGTCCCAGGTCGGGTGCTTGAGCGCCTCCTCGGGTGTGACGTTCGTCAGCTCCTCGCGGCGGCGGCCACGGAACGCGCCGCCGCTGGCGGTGAGCACCAGCCGCCGGACCTCGGCCGCGGCGCCACCGCGCAGGCACTGGGCCAGCGCCGAGTGCTCCGAGTCGACCGGGACGATCTGGCCCTCCTTGGCGATCCGCCGGACCAGCGGCCCGCCGGCGACCAGGGACTCCTTGTTGGCCAGCGCGAGGATCCGGCCGGACTCCAGCGCGGCCAGGGTGGGCGCCAGGCCGAGGCTGCCGACGACGCCGTTAAGCACCACGTCACAGGGCCACCGGGCGAGCTCGGTCATCGCGTCCGGCCCGGCGACGATCTTGGGAAGCTTGAAGTCGCCGGTCGCCCAGCCGCGTTTCTGGGCCTCGGCGTAGAAGGCGAGCTGAAGATCCTGGGTGACCGAGGACCGGGCCACCCCGACCACCTCGACGCCCAGTTCGAGGGCCTGTGCGGCGAGCAGCGCGACGTTGCCGCCACCCGCGCCGAGGGCCACCACCCGGAACCGGTCCGGGTTGCGCCGGACGATGTCGATGGCCTGGGTGCCGATGGACCCGGTGGAGCCGAGCAGTACGAGGTCTCGCATACCGCCCATTCTCGCGGACGGCTATCGGTGCCGGACGTGCGCCCGCACGTATGCCGTGACCTCGGCGGCCTTCTCCGGCGGCAGAGCGCCGGTCGGCACGGCGTAGAAACCGGTCTGCCCGGTCCGGGCGATGAGCAGGCCCGGCGCCTCGTCCAGCCGGTCCACCGCGATCCAGCTGACGAAGAACTCGGTCAGGTCGTTGGTCATCCGGATGCCGCGCTCGTCGATCCGGTACTCGGTGGGCCGGCTGAGCATGCCCTGGACCTTGGCGACCACGGTCCGGACCGTGAGCTCCGGCACCACCAGGATGCAGATCAGGCCGAAGAGCACCGTGAAGATCCGCAGGACGAGCTCGTCGTCGAGCGAGAAGACCAGCCCGAACACGATCAGCAGCGCGCCGGCCAGCCGGAAGAGCCGGAGCTGCCCGCGCATGAACTGCCGGAGCGAGACGAGGAGTTGCTGCCGGGTCGGGTGCGCGGAGAACGAGAAGCCCGTTTCGGTGTCCACGAATGCGAGATCATAGTGATCCGCGGCATCGATCGGGGTATCGATTCGGCGTGCGAAGACTGCTGCGACCGCTGCACGGCAAGGACGTCGCGCTGCACGCGGCCGCGATCACCTTCTACAGCGGCATCGCGGTGGTCCCGGTGGCGCTGCTGGCCATCTGGCTGACCGGGCTGGTGGTGGGCGCGGAGCGCGTACGTCATCTGACCGGACGGACCATGGCCGCGCTGCCGGACCGGATCGGCGCGCCCGGCGCGCTCGCCGCCCTGATCGACGCCGGGCTGACGCTGACGCCGATGTTCGCGCTGGCCAGCCTCCTTCCGGCGACGCTGTACGGCGAAGGCCTGCGCCGCGCCTTCGCCTCCATCGCCCGCCCCGGCGAGAAGCTGGTCGGCTGGCGCGGCCGGCTGCTCTGGCTGCCGCTGCTGGCTGCGGCCCCGGCCCTGCTGCTCTCGCTGCTGCTGGCCCTGCCGACCACGAGCGGCCTGTGGGTACGCGGCGGCTGGTGGTCGGCGCTCGGCGTGGTGCTGTCGTTCCTGGCGATCTGGCTGCTGCTGACCCCGGTGGTGATCTGGGTGTTCCGCTACGTCGCCCCGGGCCGCCCACCGTGGCTCGCCACGATCCTGATCGGCTCGTTCACGGCCGCGAACCTGTCCGGGTTCCTGCACGGGGCGGTGCTGTTCAGCTCACTGCCACTGGACCTGGGGGTGCCGTTCGGGGGGCTGACCGAGGTGGGTGGGGTGGTGGCGATCGGACTGTGGCTCTACCTGTTCCACGTGGTTCTGCTCACCGGTTTCGCGGCGACCCGGGCCGTCGAGCCGCGATTCTCGGATGATTCGACGAGGTCACCGAGCGCGATCAGGAGATAACCTCGCGAACCATGACCCCCATTCCGGACCGTGCCGACGTGGTGATCATCGGAGCCGGTCACAACGCCCTCGTCTCCGCGATCCTGCTCGCCCGCGCCGGGCTCGACGTCGTCGTGCTCGAGGCCGCGGGAGTGATCGGCGGCGCCACCCGCACCGAACACCCCTTCCCCAAGGTGCCCGGCCTCGGCCAGTCGACCGGGTCCTATCTGCTCGGGCTGATGCCGCCGGAGCTGCTGCGGACCCTCGACGTGGACATCCCCGTGCTGCGGCGCGACCCGCACTACTTCCTGCCCGGTGTCGGGGCCGGGTCGCCGTACCTCCTCTTCGGCAGCGACGGCGCCGCCAACCGGGCGCAGCTCAGCGACCGGGACGCGAAGGCCGACGAGGCTCTCGCCGTCGAGATCGGCGCGCTGCGCGCCGATCTCGCGCCGGCCTGGCTCGAGGAGCCGGCGCCGGTCGAGGAGATCGCCGACCGCCACATCCGGCCACAGTTGCAGAGCACCTTCCTTGATCTGGTACGCGGCTCGGTCGCCGACTACCTGGGCCGGTTCGGGTTCGCCAGTGAGCTGCTCGTCGCGATGTATGCGGTCACCGACGGCCTGTCCGGGCTCAACGCGGGACCTGACGATCCGGGCACCGGGCACAACTTCCTGGCGCACAACATGTGCCGGCTGCCCGGTTCGGACGGGACCTGGCTGATCGCCGAGGGCGGCATGGGCACCGTGTCGCGGACCTTCGCCGACGCGGCGCGGGCGGCCGGCGCACGCATCTTCACGGATGCCCGGGTGACTTCGGTCACCGTCGACGGCGGGGCGGCCAGTGGGGTCGTGCTCGCTGACGGGCGGTCGGTCGGCGCCCGGGTCGTTCTCGGCGGCTGTGACCCGTACAAATTGATGGGTCTTGTCCCTGATGGGGTTTTGCCCGTGGAGCTGACTCAGCGGATGGCCGCGGTCAAGCGCACCGGCAGCACCCTCAAGGTCAACCTCGCGCTACGTGACCTGCCGGTCTTCGACTGCCTGCCGCCCGGCGCGCCGTCGCCGTTCGGGTCGACCATCCACCTGCTGCCCGGCGAGGGCTCGCCGATGGCCAACCTGCGCGGCATGTGGGCGGACGTGCAGGCGGGCGTCCTGCCGGCCGAACCGACCATCGAGTGGTATCTGCACACCACCGTCGACCCGTCGCTGCGCGACGAGGCCGGACACCATTCCTCGGCGTTGTTCGTGCAATCCGTCCCCTTCGAGCCGTCTGGCACATCGTGGGACAAAGAGCTTCCCGGGTACGTGGACCGGCTGCTCGCCATCTGCGACAGGTACGCGCCGGGCACCTCGGACCTGGTAGCCGACGTGTTCCCGCTCACCCCGCCGGGGATCGAGCAGCATTTCGGGATCACCGGCGGCCACATCCACCACGTCGACAACACGGTCGCGTTCGACCAGCGGATGCCGTATTTCACCGGCCTGGACGGGCTCTATCACGGCTCGGCCGGGGCGCACCCGGCCGGCAGTGTGATCGGCGCGGCGGGCCACAACGCGGCCCGCCGCATCCTCAAGGACCTGGCCCTCTAGGCCTCTTTGCTCGCCCGGATCTTGTGGCCGACGCCGGTCAGGCATCGGCCACTGGGCAGGTCGAACTTCCAGCCGTGCAGCTGGCAGGTGAGCACGTTGCCGTCGAGGACACCGAAACGCGACAGGTCGGCCTTCAGGTGCGGGCAGCGCCGCTGGACCGTCCAGTCGCCGAACTGGATGTCCTCGGCGTCGACGGCCTTCTCGTGCTCGTCGTACCAGCCCTCGGCGTACTGGAGCCGCTCCTCGGACAGGCATTTGAAGAACGCGTAGACGAACTCGTTGTACTGCCCGATCCGGGCCGCGGAGAAGCGGCAGGACAGGAACAGCGAGTTCACCCAGTCGCCCTCGTCGATGAAGATGAGGTGCTCGATCAGCTCGCGCTGCATCTTGAAGCGATAGCGGACCTTCTCGTCGGCGTACAACCGGACCTGCTTGCCCGGGAAGTCCACCACGATCGACTCGACCTCGTCGCCGTCGTAGGAGACCAGGTCGAAGCGGACCGGGCCGCCGACACCCTTGGCCATGTAGAGGGACTCCTCGAGGAGCGGCTCGATCCGCTTCTTCAGTTCCTTGAGGACGTCGACCTCCGGGTGCCGCCAGGACGCCTTCTCGGCCTCGATGATCGGGCGCTTGCGCTCCCGCATCTCCTCCAGGTGCGCGCGCTTGTTGGCGAAGAACTCGTCGACCGGCGTCGGGTGCGTGGTGTGCTGCCTCGTGCCGCCGTCGGTCAGCTCGGTCACACTGCCGGGCAGCTGGACGACCGCGTTGGTGCCGCCGACCTTCGCATACTCGGTCAGGAACACCGACTGGTCGGGGAAGATGTTGCCCTCGTCACCGTGGATGTCGTTGAACTGCCACAGCTCATCGTCGAGGAAGCACGGCGGGCCGGCGATCGGGAAGACGAAGTCCGCCTTCAGGTCGTCGATGTAACGCCAGGTGCGGTCGAACTGCCGCTCCCGCTTCTGCTTGCCGAACGCGGTCTTCGCATTTTCCGGCAGCTCGTAGACCATCGGGTACCAGATGGCGCCGGAGAACTGGAGCATGTGGGCGTGCACGTGGCCCAGCTCGTTGAACCGGGTCAGGTCGGCCGGGCGGGCGTCGTTCTGGTTCAGAACACGAACCCCGTCATACTCCACCCAGAGCGACGAGTCACCGATCGGGCCGTCGGTCGGGCTGATCAGCGCCTGGATCATCACCTTGAGGCCGCCGTCGAGCTCGTGCACCTCGTCCGACTTCGTCCGCAGGAAGCTGGAGAAGCCCAGCGCCCGCAACTCGTCCTCCAGCTGCGACGTCGGGTACTCCGGCAGCAGGACCGTCGCCTTCTTGCTGATGAACCTCTTCAGGTGCTCCGCGTCGAAGTGGTCCCGGTGCAGGTGGGAGACGTACAGGTAGTCGACGTCACCAAGCGTCTCCCAGTCGAGCTGGGAGTTGTCCGGGAACGGGAACCAGGAGGCGAAGTACGCCGGGTTCACCCACGGATCGCACAGAATGCTGCCGGCAGCGGTGTCGATCCGCATGCTCGCATGGCCGGTGCCCGTGATCCGCACTTTAGATCGCTCCTCTGCTAACTCCGTCTTTTGACCGCCTCGAAACTACAGCCGGGTTGCCGGGTTCCGCCCGTCGACCCCGTGACAGACTGTTTGGCGATTCAACATCGATTAGGAGGTCGCCACCGTGGCTGCGGAAGAACACCACGAGGAGGTCTACGCGCCCGACCAGCTGAAGCCCGGCAACCGCAAGCGGGCTCAGAAGGGCGCGATCATCTCGGCCGCGATCATGCTGCTCTTCTTCTGGGGCAACCAGCAGGGCAACACCGAGAAGGTGTGGCTCGCCGTGATCGCGATCGGCCTGGTCGCCGTCATCATCGGTGACGCGATCCTGCGCCGCAGCGGCCTGCGCCCCAACGACCAGTAAGACCCGGCACAGCGTTTCCGCATTCGACAGCAAAGAGGGGGCCAAGGGCCCCCTCTTTTCGCATGTCCGATCACCGGCGGCGCAGCAGGATGTCCTTCACCTCGCGCAACGCGGCGTCGACCTCGGCCTCGAAGTAGCCGTTCGGCACCAGGCCGAACTGGAGCATGTCGAGGTCGTTCTCGTTCACCGGCATCGGGCCGCGGCCCGTCATCGCCTGGAGAATGCCCTCGAACAACCGGTCCACCTGCATCGGGTCGTAACCGCTGCCGAACCGGCGCGGCTGGAACGTCCGGCGCAACTGGTCCACCCGGTACAGCTCGCCACCCGGCTCACCCAGCGGCGGGCCGAGCTGAGGCTGCTGAGGCTGCTGGGGCTGGCCGTAACCGCCACCACCGCCGTACGGCGGGCCGCTCATCGGGGCGCCGGGCATCGGCGAACCGGGCATGGCCATCGGCGAACCGGGCATCGGAGCACCGGGCATCTGCTGGCCGTAACCACCACGCGGGTCCCGGTCCGGCATCCGGATCTCGGCGGTCATGTCCGTCTTGCCGTGCCGGCCCGCTTCGAAACCGTCGTAGCCACCCTGGTCGTACCCACTCGGGTCGTAGCCGGGCGGCGGGCCGGGACGCTGCGGGAGCTGCGACTGCGGCGGCATCTGCTGGCCGTAGCCGGTCGGCTCGTCATACCGCCCGTACGGGTCCGGGCCGGGCGGCAACTGCTGCTGCTGGCGCTGCGGCATCTGCGGCGGCATCATCCGGTCGTCGCGCATCGGGGCGGGAAGCCGCTCGGTCGGCGGCGACGCCATCTGGGCCGCCGGGTTCATGCCCGGGGCGCCGGGGCCACCGAACCCGCCGGGGCCACCACGACCGGGCATCCCCTGCGGCTGCATGCCAGGGCCGGGCGGGAACCCACCCTGACCCTGCGGGAAGCCCTGCACCTGCGGACCGGGACCGGCCGGCCCACGGTCGAAACCACCGCGGTCGAAGCCCTGGCTCTGGCTCATCGCTGGCGGGCCGGACACCGAACCGGCCGTGAGGCCGCTGCGCATCGAGTCGCGCATCGGGTCGACGGGACGGCCACCCCGCTCCTCGAACTCGGCGAGCTGACGCTCGACCCGGTCGAGGTGCAGGTCGACCTGCCACTCGTCATAGCCGCCGAACCGCACCCGGAAGACGACGTCGTGCACCTCCTGTGCACCGACCGGCGGACCGACCTGCTCCCCGGCCAGGGTCGCCTCGACCCGGTCCAGGAAGGCGTCGACCTCGTCGACCTTGTAGCCACGCCGCAGCGCACGCCTTCGGAAACGCTGCCCCTGACTCGTCACAACGTCTCCCACTCCGCTCGCTGGGACCTGCGCCCAGTCACTGTGCCACCTCCGCGTCGGCTGCGGCGCCCCCTGCGCTCGCGTCCGTCAGCTCACCCGCGGCCAGCTGGCCGCACGCGCCGTCGATCTCCCGCCCCCGGGTGTCGCGAACCGTCGTCGAGACGCCGGCCTCCTGCAACCGGCGCACGAACTCGCGCTCGACCGGTTTCGGGCTCGCATCCCACTTACTACCCGGTGTCGGGTTCAGCGGGATGAGATTCACATGGGCCAGCTTGCCTCTCAGAAGACGGCCGAGCAGGTCGGCACGCCAGGGCTGATCGTTTACGTCCCTGATCAGGGCGTATTCGATGGAAACCCGACGGCCGGTCTGTGCCGCGTAATCAAACGCGGCGTCGAGCACCTCGGCCACCTTCCAACGCTGGTTGACAGGCACAAGCTCATCGCGCAGATCATCATCGGGGGCGTGCAGTGACAGCGCAAGAGTCACAGAGAGCTGTTCAGCGATCAACCGCCGCATAGCGGGCACCAAACCCACCGTGGACACCGTGATGTGCCGTTGTGAGAGCCCCAGGCCCTCCGGAGCCGGCGCCGTCAGCCGTCGCACGGTCTCGATCACCCGTGGATAGTTGGCCAGCGGCTCGCCCATCCCCATGAAGACCACCCGGGACAGCCGCGGCGGCGAACCGGTCACCGCGCCCGAGGCCGCCACCCCGGCCAGATAGACCACCTGGTCCACGATCTCGGCCACCGACAGGTTGCGGGTCAGGCCCTGCTGGCCGGTCGCGCAGAACGGGCACGCCATGCCACAGCCGGCCTGGCTGGAGACACAGGCCGTCACCCGATCGGGGTAGCCCATCAGGACGCTCTCCACGAGCGCGCCGTCGTGCAGCCGCCACAATGTCTTACGGGTCGCGCCGTCGTCGCACGCCTGCTCGCGGATCGGGGTGAGCAGCGTGGGCAGCAGATCCGCGGTCAGCCTGTCCCGGGAGCCGGCCGGCAGGTCGGTCATCTCGGCGGCGTCGCGCACCAGGCGGCCGAAGTAGTGGGTGGAGAGCTGCTTGGCCCGGAACGCGGGCTCGCCCAGGCTCGTGACCGCGTTCTTGCGGGCGGCGAGATCCATGTCGGCGAGGTGGCGTGGGGGCATGCTCGGGCGACGGCGTGTTTTCACCGCGTCTGGCTGATCGGGACTGATCGGGATGACCGGAAGAATCGTCATGGCGTATCCAGTCTCCCACGTCCGCCGAGTAGGTCGCCCACAGCTAGCTCGGCGTGATGATCGAGAAGAGCAGGTACGCGGTCGGGACGGCGAACAGGATCGAGTCCAGCCGGTCCATCAGGCCGCCGTGCCCGGGCAGCAGATTGCTCATGTCCTTTACCTTCAGATCCCGCTTCAACATCGACTCGGCCAGGTCGCCCAGGACCGCCACCACCGAGATGACCGCGCCGAACAGCAGGCCCCAGTGGACCGGAATGTCCAGCAGGAAGAAGAGCAGCGCGCTGCTGCCGATCGCGGCGGCCGTCACCGAGCCGGCGAAACCCTCCCACGACTTCTTCGGACTGATCTTCGGGGCCATCGGGTGCTTGCCGAGGAAGACGCCCGCGGCATAACCACCTGTGTCCGAGAGCACCACGGCGACCAGGGTGCAGATCACCATGAGCGGGCCGTCGTTCTCGTCCATCCGCACCAGCATCGCGGCGAAGCTCAGCAGGAACGGCCCGTAGACGGCGATCAGCACGCTCGGGGTGAAGTCGCGGCGCACCGCCGCCACCCCGTCGGCCAGGCGCCACAACACCGCCGCGCCGACCGTGACCAGCAGGCCCAGGACCAGCGCGTCGGCGCCCTCATACCAGGCCAGGCCGGTCATCAGCACGCTGCCGGCGAGCAGTGGGATCAGTGGCGGGTTGGCCCCGGTGGTGGAGAGGGCGCGGGCCATCTCCCAGGCGCCGATCCCGGAGGCCGCGACCAGGACCGCCAGCAGCGCCATCGGCTGGATCAGCAGTGAGGCGAGAACGACCAGGCCCAGGCTCACGCCGACCGCGATGGCGGCGGGCAGGTTACGGCCGGCCCGGCCGCCGCCCTGTGGCTTGCGGCCCCGTCCGGCCCGGCGACGGCCCTTGCCGCCCTCCCCACGTGGGGCGGCCTCGCTCACCGGCTCCGTCCCGGCATACGCATTCGGTTCCTCTGACTCATGGAAATACGGCGCCGGCACACTCGTGTCGTCGCCGGGGATCTGCCGGGCGCGGGGATCGACGTAAGACATCAGACCTCGGGCGGGGTGGTGGGCGGGAGCGCCGCCGAACGCACTGACAAAGCCTGACCCCTACCTGCTTCTCACTTCACACTTCTCACTGGAACCGTGCAGAGCGTACTGCAAAGGTGACGCTTGAACAGCTCTCGAGATGGCGGGCAATTTAACCGCCTGTGAACCGGCGCTGGCCGAACAGGGGAGAAGCCCGGCCCCTCCGGGGAGGTGTGCCGGGCTTCGACCGATGCTCAGACCTCGAGGAGCTCGGCTTCCTTGTGTTTGACCAGCTCGTCGATGACGGCCACGTAGCGGTGCGTCACGTCGTCGAGTTCCTTCTCGCCGCGCCGGCCGTCGTCCTCACCGGTCTCGCCGTCCTTGACCAGCTTGTCGATCTGGTCCTTGGCCTTGCGGCGCACGTTGCGGATCGCAATGCGCCCGTCCTCGGCCTTACCGCGGGCCACCTTGATCATTTCGCGGCGGCGCTCCTCCGTCATCTGCGGAAGGTGGATGCGCAGCTGCGTACCCTCGTTGTTGGGGTTGACCCCCAGGTCGGAGTCACGGATCGCCCGCTCGATCGGGCCCAGCTGGGACGCGTCGTAGGGCTTGACGATGACCATGCGCGGCTCCGGGACACCGACCGACGCCATCTGCGTCACCGGGGTGGGCGCGCCGTAGTAGTCGACCAGGATCTTGGAGAACATCGCGGGAGTAGCCCGGCCGGTGCGAATGGCGGCGAACTCCTCCTTGGCGTGCTCGACCGCGCTCTCCATCTTCTCCTCGGCCTCGAAGAGGGTTTCCTCGATCACCGGCTCTTCTCGCCTCCTTGCTGTCTTCGGTGGTGCGGGATGTGGGGACGTGGACGCGACTTCAGTCGGCGGTGATCAGGGTGCCGATCCGCTCGCCGGCGCACGCACGCACGATGGTGTCGTCGCCCTCCGCGCCGAAGATCAGCATCGGCAGCTTGTTCTCCTGGCAGAGGCTGAAGGCGGCCTGGTCGGCCACCCGCAGACCACGCAGCAGAACCTCCTGGAAGGTGATGGATTCCAGCTTCTTGGCGCTCGGGTCGACCCGCGGGTCGGCGGTGTAGACGCCGTCGACGCCGTTCTTGCTCATCAGCACCATGTCGGCCCGGATCTCCAGCGCCCGCTGAGCGGTGACCGTGTCGGTGGAGAAATACGGCATGCCGGCGCCGGCGCCGAAGATCACGACGCGGCCCTTCTCCAGGTGCCGGATGGCACGCAGCGGGAGGTAGGGCTCGGCGACCTGGGCCATCGTGATGGCGGTCTGCACGCGCGTCTCGATGCCCTCCTTCTCCAGGAAGTCCTGGAGGGCCAGGCAGTTCATCACCGTGCCGAGCATGCCCATGTAGTCGGCGCGGTTACGGTCCATACCGCGTTTCTGGAGCTCGGCGCCGCGGAAGAAGTTGCCGCCGCCGACCACGACCGCGACCTGGATGCCGCGCCGGATGACGGTGGCGATCTGCTTGGCCAGGGACTGCACCACATCGGGCTCGACCCCGACGTCACCGCCGCCGAACACCTCGCCGGAAAGTTTGAGGACCACCCGCCGTGGGCGCATGGTCGGCAGGTTCTGATCGTCGGCCGTGGCGGACTGCTCGGTCACCATCGTCATGAGACCCGCCTTCCCTTCTCCATCTGTCAAGAGACCTTATGCGACCGGGAGGCCGGGCGCTCAATCGCGTTCCCGACCTCCCGACGCATTGCTTTCGGTGCTGCCTTACTCCTGGCCGACCTCGAACCGGACGAACCGGGTGATCTCGATGCCCGCCTCGGTGGCGATCTGCTTGACCGTCTTCTTGTTGTCGACGACCGAAGCCTGCTCCAGCAGGACGAAGTCCTTGAAGAAGGAGTTCACCCGGCCTTCGATGATCTTGGGCAGAGCCTGCTCGGGCTTGCCCTCCTCACGAGCGGTCTGCTCGGCGACGCGGCGCTCGGTCTCGACGACCTCGGCCGGCACTTCCTCGCGGCTCAGGAACTTCGGCCGCATCGCGGTGATCTGCATGCCGATGCCACGGGCGTCCGAGTCGGCCGCCTCGTCGTTCTTGCCGGAGTACTGCACCAGGACACCGACCTGCGGCGGCAGGTCCTGGGCCTTGCGGTGCAGGTAGACCGCGATGGTGCCGTCGACGATCGTGAACCGGTTGACGACGATCTTCTCGCCGATCTTGGCGGCGTACTCCTCGACGGTCTCGGCGACGGTCTTGCCGTCCTCCAGCGTCGAGGCGAGCAGCGCGGCGGCGTCGGCGACCTTGTTCTGCTCACCGAACTCGACGAACCGCTGACCCAGCGCAACGAAGTCGGGGGTCTTGGCGACGAAGTCGGTCTCGCAGTTCAGCTCGAGCAGCGCGCCACCCGAGTGGGCGACGATGCCGTTCGCGGCGGTCCGGCCGGCCCGCTTGCCGACGTCCTTCGCACCCTTGATGCGCAGGAACTCCACGGCCTTGTCGAAGTCGCCCTCGGACTCCTCCAGCGCCTTCTTGCAGTCCATCATGCCGGCGCCGGTGAGGTCGCGGAGCTTCTTGACGTCCGCGGCGGTGTAGTTAGCCATGACTCTTCTCTCGATGTCAGTCGGTTGACTTACTCAGCGGCGACAGCGGCGGGAGCAGCAGCGGCGGCGGCCGGAGCGGCGGCAGCGGCAGCCGGCTCCTCGGCCTTCTTCTCAGCGCCCTCGTAGAGGTCCCGCTCCCACTCGGGCAGCGGCTCACCGGCGGCCACGGTGCCGGCTTCCGGCTTCTCGTCGGCGCTGGCGCCACGGCCACGGCCGGAGCGGGCGATCAGGCCGTCGGCGACGGCAGCCGCGATGACCTTGGTCAGCAGCTCGGCCGACCGGATCGCGTCGTCGTTGCCCGGGATCGGGAAGTCGACCTCGTCCGGGTCGCAGTTGGTGTCCAGCACGGCGATGACCGGGATGTTCAGCTTCCGGGCCTCGTCGACCGCGATGTGCTCCTTCTTGGTGTCCACGACCCAGATCGCCGACGGCGTCTTGGTCATGTCACGCAGACCACCGAGGGTCTTGGTGAGCTTGGTCTTCTCGCGGAAGAGCTGGAGGGTCTCCTTCTTGGTGTAACCCGCGGCGGTGCCGGTCAGGTCACCCAGGGCCTCGAGCTCCTTCATGCGCTGAAGACGCTTGTACACCGTCTGGAAGTTGGTCAGCATGCCACCCAGCCAGCGGTGGTTCACGTACGGCTGGCCGACCCGCGTCGCCTGCTCGGCGATGGCCTCCTGGGCCTGCTTCTTGGTGCCGACGAAGAGGATGTGGCCACCCTCGGCGACGGTGTCACGCACGAAGCTGTACGCCTTCTCGATGTAGTCGAGGGTCTGGCGCAGGTCGATGATGTAGATGCCGTTGCGCTCGGTGAAGATGAAGCGCTTCATCTTCGGGTTCCAGCGCCGGGTCTGGTGCCCGAAGTGGACACCGCTCTCCAGCAGCTGACGCATGGTCACTACGGCCATGGTTGTTACTCCCTGATCTACCCTGGTTGTCACGCTCACCGGCGGTGAGCGTCCTGGCGCCCGGTCGGTGGCCGCAGTAGGCCCGACAGCATCGGGACCAGGGAGGGCCGCCGCCTGCGGCCGGCGCTGATGATCAGCACTCGGAACCGTAGGAGGGCGCGCGAGGTCGACCGCGCAGGCGGTCGCCGTGGACAAGCATACGCCAAGCCTCTTCTCCCGCCGGTCCGGCCTCGGACCTAGCACACCCGCCCCGGCCCGGCCCCCGCCGTCCACATCACCGGCCGATCCACAGTCCGACGCGCACCGGGCCGGAAAGCCTGTGAGCGTGCCGGTCATGACGACTCAGCGACGGGCGGTCGGCGCCTACGGCGAGCGGCTGGCCGCCCGGCACCTCCAGGAGATCGGTCTCACACTGCTGCGGCGCAACTGGCGCTGCTCCGAGGGCGAGATAGATCTCATCCTGCGCGACGGCGCCGACCTGGTCTTCTGCGAGGTCAAGACCCGGCGCACGGCGGCCTTCGGCACGCCGGCGGCAGCTGTCGATCACCGCAAAGTGCGCCGGTTACGGCATCTGGCCGCCAGATTCCTGACCGACGAGGGAGTACGGGCGGAGCGGCTCCGTTTCGACGTCGTGGAGGTCCTGCCGCAACGCCGGGGCGCCACCCGGATAGTCCACATCCGGGACGCGTTCTGATGGGCTACGCACGGGTCCTCTGCGCCGGGCTGATCGGAGTCGCCGGCCACCTCGTCGAGGTCGAGGCGGACCTCTCCAACGGGCTGCCCGTCCTCCTGCTCACCGGTCTGCCGGACACCGCTCTCAACGAGGCCCGCGACCGGGTGCGCGCGGCGCTCGTCAACTCCGGGTGCGAGTGGCCGAACCGGCGGATCACGGTCAACCTGCTGCCGGCCGCTCTGCCGAAACACGGCAGCGGGTTCGACCTGGCCGTCGCCAGCGCGGTGCTCGCCGGGGCCGGTCAGCTCCCGGCGGAACGGCTCGACGGGGTCGCGCTCATCGGCGAGCTCGGGCTCGACGGGACGGTCCGGCCGGTGCGGGGCGTGCTGCCGATGGTCGCCGCGGCCGCGCAGGCCGGGATCAGCCGGGTGATCGTGCCGGTGGCCAACGCGTGCGAGGCGACAGTCGTGCCGGGTGTCACGGTCCGGGCCGTCGACACGCTGCGCCGGCTGGTCGCGTTCGCCCAGGGCGCCGGGACTCTGCTGGATCCGCCGGCCGTACCGCCGTCGCCTCCGCCGCCCGGGCCGGACCTGGCCGATCTCGCCGGGCAGGAGGTCGGGCGGTACGCCCTGGAGATCGCCGCCGCCGGCGGTCACCATCTCGCGCTCTTCGGTCCGCCCGGCGCCGGCAAGACGATGCTCGCCGAGCGGCTTCCGTCCATCCTTCCGGAGCTCGACGACGAGGCCGCTCTCGAGGTCACCGCCCTCCAGTCGATCGCCGGGGTGCTGCCCGCCGACGGGCGGCTGGTCCGGCGGCCGCCCTTCCAGGCCCCGCATCACAGCTCTTCGCTGGCTTCCCTGGTCGGCGGCGGATCCGGGCTGATCCGGCCGGGGGCGCTCTCCCTCGCCCACCGCGGGGTGCTCTTCCTGGACGAGGTGCCGGAGATGAGCCGGGCCACGTTGCAGGCACTGCGGCAGCCGCTGGAGAGCGGGCGGGTCGTGCTGTCCCGGGCCCGCGGCACCACCGAGTATCCGGCTCGCGCCCAGCTGGTCGTCGCCGCGAACCCGTGCCCGTGCGCCTCACCGGCCGGGGACCAGGCCTGCCACTGTCCGCCCACGGTTCGGCGGCGTTACCTCGGGCGGCTGTCCGGGCCGCTGCTCGACCGCATCGACATGCGGGTCAACCTTCTTCCGGTACGGGCGGCGCAGCTGATGGAGGACTCGGCGCCGGCCGAGCCGTCCGCGGACGTCGCTCGCCGGGTGGCCCAGGCGCGGGAGTCGGCGGCCGGGCGGTGGGCGGCCGATGGGTGGCGGGTCAACGCCGACGTGCCCGGGCCGGTGCTGCGCCGCTCGCCGTGGCGGCTGCCGGGCCGCGACACCGTGGTCCTGCACAGCGCGCTGGATCGGGGCGCCCTGTCGGCCCGTGGTTACGACAGATGTCTGCGGCTGGCCTGGACGGTGGCCGACCTGGACGGACGGTCGCGGCCCTCGGAGGGCGACGTCTGTGAGGCCTACCAGCTGCGGATGGGAGAGGCCGGTGGCCGTGTCCCGAAGTGACTGCCTGCTGGTCTACCCCTTTCCGCCGCTTCTGCGCCCTTCCGCACCTGCGGTACGCCTTCTCGCCGGCGCGCTCCTTCGCCTGTTGTCCGTTCTCCCCCTCGCCCTTTCTTCCCTCGCCCTTTCTTCCCTCGTCCTCCCCTCGCTTTGTCCTGGCCTCGCCCTTCCCCTCCCCTCGCCCCCGTCGTCCCCTTCGCCTTGTACTCCCCACCCTGTCCTCCCTCGCCCTGTCCTCCCCTTCGCCTTGTCCTCCCTCTCCCTTGATCGGAGCGTCGCGTGAGCATCCCGGCATTCGGTTCCTGTTCTCTTGATCGTCTTCCTTCTATGCGACCTTCCTCTCCGCCGTCTTCTCGGCGGCCTCCCTCCCGGCCGTCCGGTCCTCGGCGGCCTCCCTTTCCGCGGCCTCCCTCTCCTCCGCCGTCCCTTTTTCGTCTTTTCTCCCTTGCGCGGAGAGTCGCGTGAGCGTCGTGCCGTCCGGTTCAAGTGGGACTCCCCCGGACGGCGGACCGGAGGATCGGGCGGCCCGTGTCGCGCTCACCTGGCTGGCCGAACCCGGAAACCGGGCCGTCTGGACGCTGGTCGAGCAGGCCGGAGCACCGGCCACCCTGGATCGGCTGCTCAGCGGGGACATCCCGGACAAACGGCTCCGGGCCGCCGTCACCGCCCGCACGGCCGCCGGTGACGCCCGGCGGATGGCGGAGATCGCGATCCGCCGGGCCGACCGGCTCGGCGCTCGTCTCGTGGTGCCCTCCGACGAGGAGTGGCCGCGGCGGATCATCGACCTGGCAGCCCTGGAACTGGACGCCGCCGGCCGGATCAACCACGACACCCGGCCGCCGCTCGGGTTCTGGGTGCGTGGAGCGTGGGCGCTCGGCGAGACGCTGGAACGGTCGGTCGCGATCGTCGGGGCACGAGCCGCGACCAGCTACGGCATCCACGTCACAGGTGAACTGGCGTCGGCGATCACCCAGAACGGCTGGACCGTGCTGTCCGGCGGAGCCTTCGGGATCGACGCGGCCGCTCATCGTGGGGCACTGGCCGCCGGTGGCCGTACCGTGGCGGTCCTCGCCTGCGGGATCGACCGGCCCTACCCGGCCGGGAACACCGCGTTGTTCGACCGGATCGCCGACTCCGGCCTGCTGGTCAGCGAATGGCCGATCGGCGCCGAACCGCTACGGCACCGGTTTCTTTTCTGAACCACGAAGATCATCTATGGGCTTGATTTGCAGTTACGGAGAGTCATTGCCTGCGGGGTTGGCTCCGAGGTGCGTAACCGCTCAGCCGGGCGCCCGGATGTGCCTGCGCCCGGCTGAGCGAGGGGCGGCTCACCGGTCGCGGATCACCGGGATGCCGAGGTCCACCGTCGTGACGGTGGCTGTCCGTCGGTCGAGGTTCGCCAGCTTGGCGCGGGCCGCCTCCAGCGACACTTGCAGGCCCTGGACCTCGCCCAGCCATCCGTTGGCATGCGCCTCGTCCAGGCGCTCCTGCAGGTTGGCGGCGATCTCCTCGAGACGGGGCCGCTGCGTGGGGTCGACCCGCAGCATGGGACACCGGATGCAGGCGTGCTCGTGGTTGCAGGGGGTGCCGTATGGCCTCCCGCAGGTGCCGAGTTCGAGCTTGCGAAGCAGGAAGTGCTCCTGGAACTCCTCCCACTCGGCGTCGGTGGGCTCGCGGTACTCGGCCGAAGGGCGGATGGCCCGCCGCTCGGCGAGGAATGCGCGATAGGCCTGGACGACGTCGTCCTCGAAGACCGCCAGGTAGGCCTGCGTGGTGCTGAGATTTTCGTGACCGAGGAGGCGCGCGGCGATGTGGACGGGCAGGCCGCCGGAGACCGCCTCGGTGGCGAAGATGCGCCGGAAGTCGTGCGGGGTGTAGTGCAGCGGCTTGCCGGCGGCGTCGGTGAGGCCGGCGAGCTTGAGGATGTCGGCGAGATGGTTCTGGACCAACTTCTGGCTGATCACCTCACGGCGCCAGCCGATGACGTGCTGGAACAGGTGCGGCAGCATCGGGCCGGTCGTGCGCTCGTGCGGGTCGTAGCGGGCGACCGGCGGGATGCGGCCGGTCTCGGGGTCGCGGATCCGCTTGATGATCGTGGCGAGAACACTGGCGAGCTCCGGGCTGACCAGCAGTAGACGCTCGCTGTTGGACTTCGAGGGGACGATCTGCAGCAGCGGCACGATCTCGCCCGTGTCGCGCAGTTTGTAGGAGGTCAGCGCCAGATGGGTGATCTCCAACAGTTCTTCGAGGCGGACGCCGGTGTGCCGCAGCGTCTCGAGGATGGCCCAGCCCCAGAAGGCGGCGTTCTCGATGATCGTGAGGTTGAGCAGGTCGCCAGTCTCGAGGTGGACGGCCCAGATGTGTTCTGGGCCGCGCTGCCGGTGGCTGCGGTGTGTGGAGGTCTTGGGTGCGCTGCGCTCATAGCTGACACCGTCATGCGTGAATGTCTCGCCGAGCGCGGTGGCCCGCGCCGCAGAGAGGATCGCCTGGTGGCGGGCGCGGTTGCGTTCGGCGGCATGGACCAGCAGGGGCATCTGGGGGAGGCGTTCCCGGACGCGCTGGTGCATCTCTGCGGTGGCCTTTTTGCGGGCCTTGCCCTGCCCGTCGGTGTCGGCCTTGCGTACGGGGCTGGGTGCGGCGAACGGCGCCCAGGTTGGGTCCTCCAGTGCCCATTCCTGGATGTCGAGGTAGAACGCCCGGACGCGAACCAGGAGCCCAAGCCGGTCGCGGCGTTCGCGCCCGGGGTAGCGAGGATCGGTGACGAACTTGGTGCGCTCCTTCCAGGCCAGAGCGATGTCAGAGGGCAAGTTGATCGAGTCGGCCTCTGGATGATGCTTTTCGATGTCATGCCAGAAGCTTCCGACCAGGTGCCCGACCAGCCCCCGGAAGGAGCCGTAGTCCATCGCCGGCCGCCGTTCTTCGCAGTAGCGAACCAGCAGGTCACGGACCGGCTTGCATCGCAAGCCGAACGCATCGATCAGCTCCGCGGTGGGCCGCTGCCCGACACGGATAGCAGCACGCAGCGTCCGGTCTTCATCGATGATCCCGACACCACGAGCCAACTCCCAGGCGGCATGCAAGCCCGCCAACTGACGGCCGATGGCGCGAACACTCCATGCCCGGGCCACGAAGAAGTCTTCGGGCTCGAGCTGTTCGAGGTCCTTGCCGGTGTGCAGGACGATCTTGCTCAGCGCGACAAGTGGCTGGTTCTCCTGTCGACCGATCATGCCGAGCCGCGTCGCTTCGGCCGCTGCCTGCGCGAACAGTTCCGGGTTGACGGTCTGACGCAACTGGTCGAACAGCGCGTAGGCCTTGTAGCGGTGCAGGAAGGCGTAGCTCGGCCGCAGGACTCGCACCAGTAACAGGCCTCGCATAGCGCAGATCAAGAACTCGTCGGAAACCGCATCAGCGGGATCGCTGGCCTCGGCGACTCGCTCGCGCCAAGACCGGTCATGAACGTCCGCGGCGACCCACCGCGCCTGCCATCCGTCTCCAGGGAAGGTCTGCAGCCACTCCAGGATCTGGCGAGCACCTCGCAGCCAGGCGAGGCGCTCGCGGCCGTTGTCCGGCCACGACGGCAACTTCGGCAGCGCGTTGAGCACCACATCGATGCTGCGCCGGTCCAACTGGCTCAGGGGGTGTTCTCGGGGGACCAGGTTATCGGCAACCGACATCTGCCGCCAGCGCGGTGGCGCCTTGGCCAGAGCAGTGAGCGTCATTGCAGTCCTCCTGCCCCGAACAGCACCGACATGTCACCGGGGTCGTAGGCCGGCCCGACGACCGGCTGCGGCGGTTCGGCCGCCCGGCGTTCCAGCTCGGCGTGGTGTTGCTGCACCCGCTTGATCACCTCGTCCTGGTCGTCTTCCAGATAGATCTGAGTAGTGGTCAGGTGAGCGTGTCCGAGCAGGGTCTGGACGTCGCGCAGCGACAGCTTCTCGTCGCGGGCCATCCGCAGGGCGCAGGTGTGCCGCAGGTCGTGCATCGACCAGTTCGCGCCGAGTAACTTGTTCGCACGAAGCAGGACGGCTCTCAGCGCGTCATACTCCAGCGGGACACGCTGCATCCGGCCATCGACCCGTTGGCGCCGCAGCGTCCACCACAGCGGCTGCTCCGGCCGCAGCCGTCGCAGTTCGGCCAGGTAGAGGCGCAGCCAGACGAAGGCCTCCGGGCTCGCCGGCAGCCACTGCTCAGCGCCGGAGCCCTTGCGCACCACGCGAATGAGCTGGTCCCCCCAGTCGACATCGCAGACTCGCACGCCGAGCAGCTCGTTGGCGCGGGCCGCGGTGCTGACCGCCAGCGTCAGAATGGCTCGGTCACGATGCGAGTCCATCGCCTTGAACAGGTCAAGCCAGGCGTCGTCGGGCATGGCCCGGGGCTTGCGCTTCGGAACCTTGGGGTTGTAACGCAGCCGCCCCTCCGGCCGGAACGGCTCGAGAGGATTGTGGTGAGCGTTCGGCCTGCTCCCGCGCCGGTCACGAGGGACCGGATTGCGCAGGGGACCTCGCCCTTCCTCGATCCAATACTCGTAGAAGGTGCGCAGCACCGCGTTGGAGTGCCGGACGGTTCGAGGCTTGTACTGGTCGCTCTGGTACTCCTTGCGAGTGACCGGGTTGACTGTTCCGGCCGTGGCTGCTGAGGCCTTGCGACGCTTCGCGACGGGCTTGTCAGTGTGCTGCAGCCACAACACGAGGTCCTTGGTCTCGGTCGAGGTAGCCCGGTCCCACGGCACGTCGACCGCCCGCAGGAACCGCCACCACCTCAGCAACGTGTAGGCATAACTGCGCACCGAGCCGGGACGGTTGCCGCGGGCGACGAAGTCGCGCAGGAAGCGGTGAATCGGCTCGACAGGCTCCCCGGAGTCGTCGTACACGGTGAACGGCACCGGCACCACGGCCGGCCCGACCCGGCCCCACTCGGGCATCTTGATGGCCGTGATGTCCCGTTCCGGGCGGTCCAGTAGATCCACGCGGTTGCCTCCCCAGGCCAAAGATCGGTATCTCTGGGTAAGCAACTTCGGGATCACGTCGATGGATACGCTGCGTATACCGAAAGAGTGGGGCAGACCTACAGCGGGGTAGTCCGGTCAACACATCTCATCCGGAACCGGGTGATCGCGGCCGCCACCGCGGGCACGGTCGTCGTCGAGGCGGCCGCACGCAGCGGCGCCGCCCAGACGATGAGCCGGGTGCTCGCGCTCAACCGGCCGGCCATGGTCGTTCCCGGACCGGTGACATCGGCGATGTCGGTCGGATGCCACGAGATCCTGCGAAACAATCCGTACGCACGGGTGGTCACCAACGCCACCGAGGTGCTCGAGGAGGTCGGCCCGATCGGCGAATACCTCGCCGGCACACCCCGCGGACCGGAACGCCGCCACGATCACCTCGACGAGGAGACCGCCCTCGTGCTGGAGGCGCTTCCACCGCACGGCTCGGCCACCCCGGAGGAGCTTGCGGCCGAGGCACGGCTGAACCTGCGCACGGTGCTACGCCGGCTGTCTCTTCTCGAGATCGCGGGGCTTGTCGTGCGTACCGGTGATGGTGTCGCCCTGGCGCCCGCGCCGGGACGGAACCGGCGCGACACCGGCTGATCAGCCAGCCGGCGACGCGCCACAGGCATGGTGGTGACCGGCCCGCCGCCATGCGGCTCCGGGCCGGTCCAGGGTCACCGCGGTGACCTGACGAATCAGTCCTCGGACTCGTCCAGGTCCCGGCGGTGCACCTTCATCCATGCTTCGACGTCCTCCACCAGCCATACCTTGCCCTGCGCAAGGTCGGCGACCGGCTTCGGAAAGTCGGCACGGCTGGTGATCTGGTACGCCCGCTGTCGGCTCACTCCGCCCAGACGGATGCGGATCTCGTGCGCGCCCATGAGGCGGATCGGCTTCACTCCCACATGATCGACCGTAGGCGCGGGACTATTAGTCTCTGACCAAGTTGGTAGGAGACAGCTAGTCCGTGGTCAAGTAAGGTGGTCCTATGCCTAGCAGTCCCCGGCCTAGTGATCGGGTACCCCATCATCCCAACCATCGCCGCGACTGGCGCACCCTGTGGCGCCGCTGTATTTGCGGACTTCAGGCCCCCTGCATCGACCGGTTTCCGCCACCGCCGCCACCGCCCTATCCGCGGTGGGCGCTACCCGTCTCTGACCAGCGGGCACATGGCGGCGGCCGGATTTACCGGTCCCGGTCGGCCCCGTCCGGCGCAACTGCCCCACCCACCACGGAGGGTCCCACCCGCCCGGCGAGCCCGGACGCGCATGTGGGCCGCGCCGGCCGCTTGACCCCAGCTCAGGAGCACCGCGTGAGCCAGGGCGCCCGTCGCCGGACGCGCCGCCACTGAACACCCCGCACCCCATCAGCCGACCACTATCGGGGGAATTCCATGACCACTGCACAAGAATCCGAACACCTGCACGACCGGCCGCATTGGCGATGCCGCGTGTGTGGCCATCCCTGGCCCTGCCCCGAGGCAAAGGCCTGCCTCCTGAAGGAGTACCAGGCGTTTCCCTCACTCTTGAAGATCTACCTGTCGGCCCAGATGTACGAGGCCCTGGACGACTTGACCGCCGCCGACAAGACGCCGCCCTCAAATCTCTACGAACGCTTCCTGGCCTGGACTAGATCCCGGCCACCCACCTGACCCAACCCCGAACCCACCCGGCCAATTGTCAGGCCACTCACCTCATCCGGCCGCTCAACCACCCGAGCCACTCACCTGAACCGGCCACTCACCTGAACCGGCCGCTCATCTGGCCCGGCCCGGCGATTCCGAATTTCTCGGTCCTTCCGGCTAGTCGCGTGATCCTCCCGCGCCCGGACCGCCGAACCGAATCCCACCGAACCGGCCCTGGTCACCAAGGCAGCTTCACGCTCGCCCCCTACACGCCGACACAGCCCATTCCTGGTGGTCGACAGCAGTGATCTGCGTGGTGACTCTCGGCTCGAATCGGGCCACAGATGCCCACGCAGACCGCAGGCCCCAACAGCGCGGTGACATTCGGCCCGATCCGAGCCACAGATGCCCACGCAGACTGCAGGGCCCAGCAGTGCGGTGACATACGGCCCGATCCGAGCCACAGATACCCACGCGGGCTGGTTGGCTCGACGGCCTCGGCCGGGCAGGAGCCGCCGCAGAGTAGGGCGTCCTGTCCGGCGGGAGCTGTGGCGGGTGGGTGGGTCAGGCTCGGGTGCGGCGGGTGTGGCCTCTGTCCTTGTGCCAGGACTCGATCACCAAGTGGTCTGCTGGGGTGCCGACGTAGGTCAGGGCCACCTCGTCGATGTCCAGGCGGAAGAAGGTGGCATCCACGTGTGGGGTGTCCGGTGGGGGTGGGATCACCACGGCCCGGCCGGCGAGTTTGGCGTCTCCCGGGCCCGCCGATGGGTTGTCGGACGGTGGCTCCAGCGTGGGGCTGTGCATCGCGATGCGTGGGTCTCGGCGCAGGTCTCGCAGCTTCACCGAATCCGGCATCGAACCGAACGTCAAGTCGCCGTCGGTGAACTGGGCCTCGGACGCGGAGATCCGGGGTGAGCCGTCACGGCGCAGTGTGGCGATGGTCTTGTTGGTGCCCGCCTCGAAGAGAGCCCGCACACGGGCCGCGAACTCCGGGGCGTCCTTCTCGATTTCCTCCCAGCGTGCCATGACACCGACGCTAGACCCCGGGTACGACAGAAATGCTTGACTGACGACTCTGCTGGATGGACGGTCTGAGGCGATGCGGATACGGGAACTGCACGAGCGACTGCCGATGGCCCTGCGTGCGGCAGTGGACGACTTCGGCCGGCACCTCGCCGTGGTGGAGGGGCGTTCGGAGCACACCGTCCGGGCGTACGTCGGGGATGTGGTCTCGCTTCTTGATCATGCGGCGGCCGAAGGGCGGGGCTCGGTCGCTGATCTGGACATCACGGTTCTCCGTGGATGGCTCGCGGCCCGGATGGGGACGGGTGCGGCCCGATCGTCGCAGGCCCGGCGGGCAGCGGCGGCGCGGGCCTTCACCGGCTGGGCCCACCGCACCGGGCTTTCGCCTGATGATCCGGGCGCCCAACTGGCCAGCCCGCGTGCCCATCGGGGCCTGCCCACGGTTCTGCGGGCCGATCAGGCAGCCGACCTGATGACACCGGCTCGCCGGCCCACCGAGTCCGCGCAAACCGACAAACCGACCCCGGAGCCCGGTGAGGGGAGACCGGAGGTCCCGGCCGGTGCAGCCGAAGCCGTGCCCGACACCCCGGAGGCCAGGGCCGATACAGCGGAGGCCGGACCCCGAATCGGCAAGTGGGGGCGGGAAGCCCCGAACGGCGAGGCGGCGAACGGGAAGGCGGCTGACGGAGACGGGCTGGAGATCCGGGATCGGGCGGTTCTCGAACTGCTCTATGCGACCGGGATCCGGGTCGGGGAGCTCTGTTCGCTGGATCGGGCCGATGTCGATCACGCCCGGCAGGTGGTGCGGGTGTTCGGGAAGGGGTCCAAGGAACGGGCCGTCCCCTTCGGGCATCCGGCACGCCGCGCCCTCGACGCCTGGCTGCGCCTCGGCCGGCCCGGGCTGGTCAACCGGTCCAGCCGGGACGCGCTCTTCCTCGGTGTGAAGGGCGGCCGCCTGCAACCGACCGTGGTGCGGCGCATCGTCGCGGACGCCGCCCGGGCCGCCGGACTGCCGCACACCAGCCCGCACGATCTGCGGCACTCGGCGGCCACGCATCTGCTGGACGGCGGCGCCGATCTGCGGGCGGTACAGGAGCTCCTGGGGCACAGTTCGCTGGCGAGCACCCAGATCTACACACATGTGTCGACCGAGCGGCTGCGTGCGGCCTTCAATCAGGCGCATCCACGGGCCTGACATCGTACGATCCACAGCATGAGCGCCCCGGCCGGAGCACCACCGCAACCGATTCCCGGGGCTCGGCTCCTGTTCTCGCTCGATCCGGCGGTGTCCTATCTGAACCACGGCTCGTTCGGCGCGCTGCCGATCAGCGTGCAACGTGCCCAGCACCGGCTGCGCGACGAGATGGAGTCCAATCCGCTGCGCTTCTACGCCGTCGGCCTGGAGGACCGGATCGTCCACAGCCGACGTCACCTGGCGGCGTTCCTGGGAGCGGATCCGAACGGCAGCGCGCTGATCCAGAACACGACGGCCGCGGTGTCGATGATCCTCCAGTCGGTACGGCTCGGCCCGGCCGACGAGGTGCTGCTGACCGATCATTCATACGGCTCGGTCACCATGGCCGTCCGCAGCCGCTGCCGCCGGGCGGGCGCCAGCGCACGGACCGTGGCGGTGCCGCTCGGGCTGCCGGCCGGGGAGGTGGTGGCCCGGATCCGGGCGGCGCTGCGACCCGGCCGCACCAGGTTGCTGGTCGTCGACCAGTTGGCGTCGGCGACGGCGGCTCTCTTTCCGGTACGCGAGATCGTCGCCGCCGCCCGTGAGCATGACATCCCGGTGCTGGTGGACGCCGCACACGTGCCGGGCATGCTGCCTGTCGACGTGTCCGCGATCGGCGCCGACTTCTGGGTGGGGAACCTGCACAAGTGGGGCTGGGCGCCACGGGGCACGGCTCTGCTCAATGTGGCGCCGGCCTGGCGTCGCCGCATCGAGCCACTGGTCGTGTCGTGGGCCCATGACGAGGGTTATCCGAACGCTGTCGAGTTTCAGGGCACCATCGACTACACGCCGTGGCTGGCCGCGCCGGCCGGGGTCTTCACCCTGCGGACACTCGGGCCGGAGGTCGTCCGGCAGCACAACGAGGCGCTCGTCACGTACGGCCAGAGGGTTGTCGGTGAGGCCCTCGGCCTCGCGCCCGCCGAACTGCCGCACCCCGGCGGGCCCGGGGTGGCGATGCGGGTGGTGCCGCTGCCGGCCGGTCTGGCGACGACTGCGCCGGAGGCTCAGGCGCTGCGGCAGCACATCGCCGACAAGCTGGCCACCGAGGTCGCGGTGAACGCGTGGGGCGGCCGTGGCCTGCTGCGGCTGAGCGGCCAGATCTACAACCGCCCGGAGGAGTACGACGTGTTCGCCGATCGCCTTCCCGGCTTCCTCGCCGAATATCAGCGCTGAGCAGGAGGCGGCCGCGCGAAGCGGCCTCACCGGGGGCCGAGCGGCAGCAGGCGGACCCGGCCGAGACCGAGCAGCATCAGCGGGTCGAGATAGACGTCACCGCGGCGAAGGCCCCAGTGCAGGCAGGCCGCCTGCGGGCACCCGGGATGTCCGGCCTCGATCGACCCGATCGCATCCCCCGCGGCGACCACGTCACCGGTCCGGACGGTCGCGATCACCGGCTCGTACGTGGTACGCAGCCCACCCACATGAAGGATGCTGACGACACCCCGCCCGGCCACCACTCCCGCGTAGACGACAGCGCCACCACCGGCGGCCCGCACCGGCGCGCCCGCGACCGCGCCCAGGTCGACGCCACGATGACCGGCCTGCCACGGCTCAGGCGGCGGATCGAACCGCCGGAGCACGGCCGGCGGCAGCACCGGCCACTGGTACGACGGCGCCGCCCAGAACGTGGGCAGCAGAAACAGGACGGCTGTGAGAACAGGCATGCCGCCGAGACTGCCGGGCCGGAACCCGGGCCGCGACCGCCCCTGTGGACAGCCGCCGACTGTGGATGAGCGTCAGCCGCCGAACCCTGGCTCGTCCGGCAACGAGATGTCCGGCTTCTCCAGCTCCTCGACGTTGACGTCCTTGAACGTCATCACCCGCACGTTCTTCACGAAACGGGCCGGGCGATACATGTCCCACACCCAGGCGTCGTGCATCTCGACCTCGAAATACACCTCGCCGTCAGAGTTGCGCACGTGCAGGTCGACCTGGTTGGCCAGGTAGAACCGGCGCTCGGTCTCCACCACGTAGGAGAACTGGCGGACGATGTCGCGGTACTCCCGGTAGAGCTGCAGCTCCATCTCGGTCTCGTACTTCTCGAGATCCTCTGCGCTCATCGTGTCTCGCCCTCCATGGCACTATCTTCCCCCACCGACGGCGACGGCTGAGGCTGCTCGCTCGACGCCACGCCGACGGTACCCTCAGCAGCCTCCGGAATCAGCAGCGGCTGGGTAACGGATACGTCGAACAGCGCGGCTGGCGGCTCGGCCGGGCGGCGCGCCCGTGGGGGCCGGTTGCCGCGGCCGGATGCCGCGGCGACGTTCACATACGAGAAGCGGTGCTCGGAGCACGGCCCGTGGGTGGTCAGCGCGGTGCTGTGCTCCTCGGTGATGTAGCCCTTGTGCACCGCGAAACCGTAGTCCGGGAACTTCTCGTCGAGCTCGACCATCAGACGGTCCCGGGTGACCTTGGCCAGGACACTGGCGGCGGCCACGCAGGCGGCGACCCGGTCGCCCTTCCAGACGGCGAGGCCCGGAACGCCGAGGCCGTCGACCGGGAAGCCGTCGGTCAGCACATACTCCGGGCGGACGTCGAGGGAGGCCAGCGCCCGGCGCATCGCGGCGAGGTTGCACACGTGCAGGCCACGGGCGTCGACCTCGGTCGGCGGGATAATCATCACGGACCAGGCGAGGGCCTTGGCGACGACCTGCTCGTACACCCGCTCCCGGGCGGCCGGGGTCAGCAGTTTCGAGTCGGCCAGGCCGGGGATCTCACCGCGCTTGCCCTCGGGCAGGATCGCGGCGGCGGCCACGAGCGGGCCCGCGCAGGCGCCACGGCCGGCCTCGTCGGCGCCGGCCACATGCCGGAAGCCACGACGCTGAAGCGCCTGCTCCAGGGCATACAGCCCGGCCTCACGGCGAACGACGGTGCGCGGCGGCGCGAGCATCAGAAATCCCCGGTCACGGCAGCGACGGCACGCACGAGGGCCGGCACCGAAAAGCCGGCAAAGGTGTGCGCCTGGTCCGGCTTCAAAGATCCGGCAGCGGTACGCACGAGGGCCGGCACCGGAACGGCGATGACGGAACGTGTCGGGGCCGGCATCTCAGGTGTCCTCGGTGACGGCGTCGACGGTGAGGCCGCGCAGCAGGTCGGCCAGGTCGGCCGGGTAGATCTCCTCCTGGCTCGCCTCGATCTCGGCGGCCGACCACCAGCGGTGCTCGGTGATGGTGCGGCGCTCCTCCTCATCCATCCCGGCGGTGTCGACCTGCCAGTCGGGCACCCTCAGCAGGTAGAAGTCCTGCGCCTGCCGATACTGCCGGCCGTCGTAGGAGAACTCGGTCACCTCGTGCCGGACCGGCTCGCCCAGCTGGTCGGGCGCAGCCCGCAGCCCGGTCTCCTCGAACAGCTCACGGGAGGCGGCGGCGACAGTCGTCTCGCCCGAATCCAGGCCGCCGCCTGGCGTGAACCACCAGCGCAGCCCGGGCCGCGCCGGGTCGCCGCCGTGCAGGAGCAGGACGCGCCCGGCCAGGTCGACCAGGAGGACCCGGCCGGCGCGGCGGTTTATCACCTCGGTCACGCGACCAAGCCTATTGCGCGAGTGTTACTTGCCCGCGTCGGGGATGGCGTCGAACTCGTCCGGGACGGAGAGCCAGGTGGCCCGGCCGACCGGCCAGAAGATCGTGAAGGCCCGGCCGACGACCGAGTCGATCGGCACCGTCGCCTCGTTGATCTTGCCGGCGTCGTCGGTGGCGCTGCTGTCGTTGTAGTGCTGGAGCGAGTCACCCGACGCCTCCCGGTGGTCGCCCATCACCCAGAGACGCCCGGTCGGCACGGTGATGCTGAATTCGCGGCTGGCGACCTGGTTACGGGTGCCGTCGGACTCGACATACACATACGGCTCGTCGAGCGACGTGCCGTTGATCTTCAGGCGGCGCTGGGGGTCGCAGCACTCGACCTTGTCGCCCGGCTGGCCGATGACCCGCTTGATGAAATCCTCGCCCTCGGTGCCGGACTGCCACACCGACGGGGCCTTGAAGACGATGATCTCGCCCCGGCGCGGCTCACGGAAGTCATAGACGAGCTTGTTGACCAGCACCCGGTCCCACAGTTCGAGGGTGTGCTGCATCGACGGCGACGGGATGTAGAACGTCTGCAGCACGAAGGCGCGCACCAGGACAGCGACGAGGATCGCCACGCCCAACAGGATGGGAAGCTCACGCCAGAAGGAGCCCTGGCGCTTTTCGGTCTGCTCGTCAATCACGCTCGGAGCCTACGTCGTCTGGTCCATAACGACATGCCGGAACGCGCGGATAAAACCACACCGAACAGAAGGGGGAGCACGTTTGTGGCGACAACCGGCCGCTCCTCCCGCACCGGGATCGGATGCGCCGCGGCCGCCGACGGGTACTGCTCGGCGAACTGCCGCCAGACGTCCGGCACGTCGAGGCTGGTGAACCGCTCACTGGGCCAGACGACCACGAAGGCCCGGCCGATCACGTTCTCGATGGGCACCGGCCCCTGGCAACGGGCGTCCTGGGAGACCGAGCGATGGTCACCCATCACGAACATCTGCCCCTCGGGAACCGTCACCTCGTTGAACCGCCGGCTGGTGCACTGGCCCGCGATCGGCGGCTGGCTCAGATCGGAGTTGAAACCCTCGGCGATGTACGCCTCGTCGATGCCCACCCCGTTGACGGTGATCCGCCCGCCGGAGTCACAGCAGGCGACCTTGTCACCCGGAAGCCCGATCACCCGTTTGATGAAGTCACGCTCACCGGGGCGGCTGACCCCGACCAGGTCGCCGACGGTCCGGCCTAGCTTGGCGAGGAAGGTGTTGCTGACCTCCTCGGTCACCTCGGGCGCCCAGTCGTCGGTCCCGCGGAACACCACGACCTCGCCGCGCAGCGGGTCACGCATGTCGTAGACGACCTTGTTGACCAGCACCCGGTCCTTGATCAACAGGGTGTTCTCCATCGACCCCGAGGGGATGTAGAACGCCTGGACCAGGAAGGTCCGGATCAGCACCGCCAGACAGAACGCCACGACCAGTAGCAACGGAAGTTCCTGCCAGAGAGGCATCTCCTTCCGTACCACGCCGCGCCGGCGTCGTGCCGGCCGATAGCCTTCCATCGGATCCACGCTTCGCATCTCCCGCCGCCTACCGGCCGAACCGCCCCCGGATACAGCACTACCGCCCGAGTTTCCCGGCTAGGGAAGGTTACGGGCGGTAGGACTGGAATGGTTCACCTACAGCGCGTCCGGCACGGGCGCAAGCTTAATCCGCCGCGACCCGTCCCGGAAACACCGCGGAGATCAGACGGTCTGCTTCTCCCGCAGCTCCTTGATCTTCGCCTTCTTACCGCGCAGCTCACGCAGGTAGTAGAGCTTGGCGCGACGGACGTCACCACGGGTGATGACCTCGATCCGGTCGATCGCCGGGCTGTTGAACGGGTAGGTCCGCTCGACACCGACGCCGAAGCTGATCTTGCGGATCTTGAAGGTCTCCCGCAGGCCGGAGCCGTGGCGGGCGATCACGACGCCCTGGAAGACCTGGACACGGGACCGGTTACCTTCGACGACCCGGGCGTGCACCTTGAGCGTGTCACCGGCACGGAAGTCCGGAATGTCGGTGCGCCGCGACTGGGCGTCAAGAGCGTCCAGCGTGTTCATCGCTGCATCCTCGTACTAGAGCGCACCGGAAGTCGGCACGCGAATGGGCATTCTGATCCCCCACCACTCCAAGGGATCCTCGTGCTCAGCTCACGGTGTGGGTGAGCACGGCAACCTCATTACTTTGCCACACCCGGACCCGGGAGCTGTAATCCGGCCTCGGCGATGGCCTTCCGGTCCTTCTTATCGAGGGACTCCGGCGGATACGCGGCGTACATGTCGGGGCGGCGGTCGGCGGTGCGCAGCAGGCTCTGCTCACGCCGCCAGCGGGCGATCCGGCCGTGGTCACCGGAACGCAGCACGTCCGGCACCTCACGATCGCGCCACGACTGCGGCTTGGTGTAGACCGGCGCCTCCAGCAGGCCCGCCGCGTGCGACTCCTCGGTCAGCGAATCGGCGTTGCCGAGCACACCGGGCAGCAACCGGGTGATCGCCTCCATGATCACGATGACCGCGACCTCGCCGCCGAAGAGCACGTAGTCGCCGAGCGACACCTCGTACACCGGCATCCGGTCCGCCGCGTCGTCGATCACCCGCTGGTCGATGCCCTCATAACGGCCACAGGCGAAGACCAGGTGGTCCAGCCCGGCGAGCCGGTGGGCGTCGGCCTGAGTGAAGGGTTTCCCGACCGGCGACGGTACGACCAGAGCCGCCCCCGGCGACGCGACGGCGTCCAGTGCCTCACCCCAGGGTTCGGGGCGCATCACCATGCCAGGACCGCCGCCGTACGGGCTGTCGTCCACCGTCCGGTGCACGTCGTAGGTCCACTTACGCAGATCGTGCACGGTGAGGTCGAGGGTCCCGGTGGTCCGCGCCTTCCCGATCAGTGACAGATCGAGAGGCGCGAAGTAATCCGGGAAGATCGAGACGATGTCGACCTTCACAGGAGAGCCTTCACAGATCCAGGAGGCCTTCCGGGAGATCGACGACGATCCGGCCACCGCGCACGTCCACGGTCGGGACGATCGCCGTGACGAACGGGATCAGAGCCGTCCCGCCGCCCTTCTTGGCGAGCACGATCAGATCCGAGGAGGGCGCGTGCTCGATCCGCTGCACGGTGCCGTGCTCGGTGCCGTCCGCGGACTCCACGCGCAACCCGACCAGCTGGTGGTCGTGGAACTCCTCCGGATCCTCCGGCGGCGCCACATCGGCGCTGTCCACCTGGAGGAAGACGCCTTTCAGCGCCTCGGCCACGTTGCGGTCGTGGATGCCCTCGAAGACGGCGATGCCGCGGCCCTGATGCCAGCGGATCGACTCGAGGACCAGCTCTTTGGGAACTTCGAAACGAGCACCGGACGCGGGAACGGCCGCCGGGCCGGCGCTCACCCGGCGGTCCCTGGGGACCTCCGTGATGAACACCGACCCGGCGGTGAAGCGTTCCTCGGGCTCGTCGGTCCGCACGACCACCGAGACCTCGCCCCGGATGCCGTGCGGTTTACCGATCTGGCCGACGACGAGCAGCATCGATCAGTACGCGTCGACGATGTCGACCCGGATGCCACGACCGCCGATCGAGCCGATCACCTGACGCAGGGCCTTGGCCGTACGCCCGCCGCGCCCGATGACCGTTCCCAGGTCCTCCGGGTGCACACGAACCTCGAGCCGCTTGCCACGACGCGAGTCGACCAGACGAACCCGGACGTCGTCCGGGTTGTCGACGATGCCCTTGACGAGGTGCTCCAGCGCGGGCCGGAGCGCCCCGTCAGTTCGCGTCGGCGCCGGCACCGGCCGGGTCCTCAGCCGTCTCGGCGACAGGCTCGGCGGCGGCCTCGGCGGGCTTCGACGCCTTCTTCGGGGTGGTGGCCGGCTTGGTGTCGGTCAGACCCGCGGCAGCCTTGGCCTCGGCCTCGTAGACCTCGGACTTGCTCTGCTTGCTCGGCGCGACCAGCAGCGGAGCCGGGGCGGGCAGACCCTTGAACTTCTGCCAGTCGCCGGTCTTCTCCAGGATGCGCTGCACCGGCTCGGACGGCTGGGCGCCGACGGACAGCCAGTACTGAACGCGCTCGGACTTCACCTCGATGACCGAGGGGTGTTCCTTCGGCTGGTAGATGCCGATGTACTCGATGGCGCGACCGTCACGCTTGGTGCGCGAGTCGGCGACGACGATGCGGTACTGCGGGTTGCGGATCTTGCCCATCCGCAGGAGCCGGATCTTAACGGCCACGGTTTATTCGCTCCTGATGACTGCGTGGTTGAGCCGAACGGAACCCACGTGGGGATTGCGGGACCGATGTCTCATGGACTGGCATCGCGATCAGGGGTTAGAGGGCGCCTGTCGCATGCCGGATACCAACAACTCATTCTGCCAGACGAGCAGGCGACTCTCCCAACCGGGCCACCACCGGCCGGTCCCAGCCCGGCGGCAGCTCGGCCGGGGTGGGCCAGGACGGATCGGGACGGAAATCGGTCCACGTGCCGTCGAAGGGGAACTCCCCCGCCTCGATGCGCGCGATCACCCGCCGGCCCTCGGCCCAGACCGCCGCCTCGTCCGGCACCCAGTACAGCTCCGGGAAGGCCAGCCGCTCGGCGAAGTCGTCCTCGTCCTTCCACTGCCACACCCGGTCCGGGCCGGCGACGATGTCCAGGTCCTGGTCGATCACGTCGATCCCGGCGACCGGGCCGTCGTCCCAGCGGGCCGCGGTCTCCTCCAGGTTCACGTAATACCTGGTGAAAGTGCCCTCGTCGTCTCGGAAGAACCACACCGAGTGATTGACCCCGGGTGGGAAGAACCGCAGCACACCAGGGCCACGCCACTGCGTGATCCGGCACTCCCGCGGGGCCGCCATCCAGTCCGGGAACGCCAGCTCCCTGGGGAAACGGCCGTCGAGAGTCGTCTCGACGGCGATCGTCGAGCCGCGGGCCACCCAGATGAGCAGCCCGCGGTCGTCGTCGGAGATCACCCGGCCCGGATGCACGAAGGCGATCCGGCCGTGATGGGTGTCGCGATGGAGGATCAGCCGACCCGGTTCGAAGCGCACGCTCAGTACGAACGACCCAGGTAGGCGATCAGGTCCGGCTCCTCGTCCGACTCCGGCATCGAACCGTCCTCACGGGTGAGGCAGCGAACCGTGATCGCCTTGCCGTTCGCCTCCTTCTCACCCGCCTCGCCGACCGCCGACCACGGCACCCGGGCGAACCCGGTCTGCGACGCCTCGATCGCCTCGGCCAGCGTCTTCACCTCGACCGTGCGCTCCTCACGGAACGCCAGAGCGTCGTCGTAGAGGCGCTGCTGGTCGGCCTTGAGCGCGGCCACCACCGCGTTCGCCACCTCGGCCAGCGCGATCGGCGACTTGGTGCCGTCGATCCGGCGGGCCACCACGGCGTTGCCGTTCGCCAGGTCACGCGGGCCGACCTCGATCCGGATCGGGATGCCCTGCAGCTCCGCGTCCACCGCGCGACGGCCGAAGGGGATGTCCGCGCGGTCGTCGAGCTTCACCCGTACACCCGCGGCTTTGAGGTCTTTGACCAGCTGTGCCGCCGCCTCGGCGACGCCCTCGCCCGCCTTGACCACCATGACCTGGACCTGGACCGGCGCGAGGCGCGGCGGAAGCCGCAGGCCGTTGTCGTCGCCGTGCACCATGATCAGGCCGCCGAGCATCCGGGTCGACGTGCCCCACGACGTGGTCCAGGCGTGCTCGACGGTCCGCTCGGCCGACGAGTAGGTGATGTCGAACGCCTTCGCGAAGTTCTGCCCGAGCTCGTGCGAGGTGCCCATCTGGAGCGCCTTGCCGTCGCCCATCATGGCCTCGACGGTCATCGTGTTGGTGGCGCCGGCGAACCGCTCGCCCTTGGTCTTGCGGCCCGGGATGACCGGGATGGCCAGCATCTCCGTCATGAACGCCTCATAGACGTTCTTGTGGATGTCACGCGCGTGCTCGCGGGCGTCGGCCTCGGTGGCGTGCGCGGTGTGGCCCTCCTGCCAGAGGAACTCGGTGGTGCGCAGGAAGGTGCGCGGGCGCAGCTCCCACCGGACCACGTTGGCCCACTGGTTGAGCAGGAGAGGCAGATCACGGTACGAGTCGACCCACTTGGCCATGAACTCGCCGATCACGGTCTCGCTGGTGGGGCGCACGACCAGCGGCTCGGCCAGCTCCTTGCCACCGGCGTGGGTGACCACGGCCAGCTCCGGCGAGAAGCCCTCGACGTGGTCGGCCTCGCGGCGCAGATAGTTCTCCGGGATGAAGAGCGGGAAATACGCGTTCTGAACGCCCTGCTCCTTGATGCGGGCGTCCATGTCGCCCTGCATCCGCTCCCAGATCGCGTAACCGACCGGCCGGATCACCATCGTGCCGCGCACCGGGCCGTTGTCGGCGAGCTGCGCCTTGGCGATGAGGTCCTGGTACCAGCGGGGGAAGTCCTCCGCACGGGGAGTGAGCACGCGAGCCATGAGGAAACATCGTAGTCGCGTCCCCACTGCAACCAGGCGGGTGGGCATCCCGTGTCCCTCATCGGAGAAAGACGGGGTGACGGATGGACTTCGATGACTTCTACCGGGACACCGCCCGGCGGCTGGCCCGGTACGCCTACGGGCTCACCGGCGACCCGGTGGAGGCGCAGGACCTGGTCCAGGAGGCGTATGCGCGCGCCTGGCAACGATGGCGGCGCCTGTCCGGGTACGACGACCCGGAAGCCTGGCTGCGGCTGGTGGTGAACCGGCTGTCCGCGGACCGGTGGCGGCGGCTCGGCATCCGCCGGGCACGGGCCGCCGCCGAGCCGCCGCCACCCACCGTCAGCCCGCCGTCCGAAGATCTGGTGCTGCTGGTCCGGGCGATGCGCGACCTGCCGGAGAAGGTACGGCGGGCGCTCGCCCTGCACTACCTGCTGGACCGGTCGATCGCCGACATCGCCACCGAGACCGGCGCCACCCCGAACACCGTCAAGTCCTGGCTGTTCCGCGGGCGCACCCTGCTCGCGGCGGCCCTCGAGGACACCGCCACCCGGCCGAAGGAAGGAGCCCGCCGTGCCCGCTGACCTGGACGAACTGTTCACCGCGCTGAGCCGGCAGGCCGACGCGATCCCACTCGCCGGTGTCGAGCAGGCCCGGCAGCGTGGGCGGCAGCGCCGTACCCGGGGCCGGGCCGTCCTGGCCGCCGCCGCGGTGGTGCTGGTCATCGCGGGGACCGGGCTGGCCGTCAACCGGCCACACCCGGAACCCGAACCGCTGCTGCCGGCCACCAACCCGGCCCGGCTCCGCGGGATGGCGCCGGTCGGGGAGCCGCTGCGGATCGCCGACGGCCGGATCTGGAACAACACCCGGATCGCCGGGGACCGGGTGATCGGTTTCTCCGCCGACGGCAACGGCGGGCACGAGACCGTCGCCCTCGACGCTCGGACCGGGGCGGTTCTCTGGCGGATCACCGGCACGGACAGCTACTACCGGGGTGTCGCCACCACACCCGAGGCGGTGATGCTGCTGCGGGAACTGCCGGAGGACCCCGAAGGGGACATCAAGGCCCCGGCCGGCCGGATCCTCGAAATCCACGACCCGGCCACCGGGGCGAAGAAGTGGGAGCTGCCGCACGCCAGCTTCGACCAGTTCGTCCTGCATGTCGACGTGCTGGTCCGGCTGGTCGAGGAGACCACCGCAATCGAGGGCTACGACCTGGTCAGCGGCCGGAAACTGTGGACCGTGCCGGCGGGCGTCGTTCCGCCCGCCGGCGATGCGGTCATCGCTCCGCCGCCGCGGCTGATCAGCGGCATGCGGGTCGAGGCCGACGGCGGTAGCGGCGCCGACGGGCACACCTTCGCCCTCGCCGCGCCGGACGTGGCCGATGCCGTTCCGTTCACCGACGACCGGCTGGTCGACATGAACCGGGCGGGGCGGATCACGATCCGCGACATCCGGACCGGCAAGGTGCAATCGACAGCCCAGGGGCACCCGAACGCCGAACAACTGACCGCTTACGAGGGGACGATCTACACCGAGACACGGGTCGGCAACGCGTTCGCCATCACCGCACCGGCGACCGTCATCTACCAGAGCCGGGAACCGTGGAGCTACGACAGGTACTTTCCCTGCGGTCCCGGCCGTGTCTGCGTCCCGGAGAGCCGGGCGATCACAGAGGAGCGGCAGGAGGCCCGGATCCTCATGATCGACGCGAAGACCGGAACCGTGCTCCGGACTACCGGGGCGGTGCCGCGGTACGGCGACAACTCGGTCCGGCTCGGGCACATCCTGACCAGCGGCACCGGCGAGAAGGCGACCACTCTCTACGACGAGAACGGCCAGGCCCGCTACTCCGATTTCGGGGTCGGCGGGTTCGTCGACGACGGCAACGCGCTGAGCATGACCCAGAACGCCGGGGACCGGAGCTACAAGGTCCGCGGCGTCTCCAACATCGACTTCCAGAAGGTCGAACTCGGCGAGATCCCGGAGATCTCCGGGCGCTGCGACTGGGACGAGAAGATCCTCACCTGCCCCACCGGCCAAGAGCTGTGGATCTGGCGCTTCAACCGTTGATCATTTGAGGACGGCTGATCATTTGATGACGGCGCCCCGCAGCACGATGCGGCTGGGCGCCCGCACCACCCGCAGGTCGGCACGTGGGTCGGCCTCGTAGACCACCAGGTCGGCGAGGCCGCCCTCGACCAGGCCGGGGAAACCCAGCCAGTCGCGGGCCCGCCACGACGCGGCGGCCAGCACGTCGGCCGCCGGGATGCCCGCCTCGTGCAGGTAGAGCATCTCCTCGGCGGCCAGGCCGTGCCGGATGCCGCCGCCCGCGTCGGTGCCGATGTAGATCGGGACACCCGCCTCGTGGGCGGCGAGCACCACCGACGGGAACCGATCGCGCAGCGCGACCATGTGATCGGCGTAACCGTCGAACTTGCCGCGCGCGGAGTCGGCGATCTTCCCGAACGTCCGAATGTTGATCATCGTGGGCACCAGCGCCGTCCCGCGGCGGGCCATCTCGTCGATCAGATCGAGGGTGAGCCCGGTGCCGTGCTCCACCGAGTCGACGCCGGCCCTCACCATGATCTCCACGCCCTCCTCGGAGAACGTGTGCACCGCGGCCCGGGCGCCCGACGCGTGGGCGGCCTCGACTGCGGCGGCCATGGTCGCGGCGTCCCAGCTCGGGGCCAGGTCACCGACGCTGCGGTCGATCCAGTCGCCGACCAGCTTCACCCAGCCGGTGCCGGCTTTCGCCTGCGCGGTGACCGCCGCGGCGACCTCATCGGCGGCCACTTCGACACCGATGTCCCGCAGATAGCGGCGAGGGGCGGCGACGTGACGCCCGGCGCGGGCCAGGCGGGGCACACCCGGTTCGTCATCCAATTCGGGGTACGGAAAAGGCGAACCCGCATCACGCAGCGCCAGAACACCCGCGTCACGGTCGATGACGGCCAGCTCACGGGCCTGGTCGAGACTCTCGATCGGCTTCGCCCCGAAGGCGATGCCGAGGTGGCAGTGCGCGTCGACGAGCCCCGGAACGACGAACCCGCCGTCACTGATCGTCTCGGCCCCGGCCACCGGCTCGTAGGTGACCCTGTCCCCCACCAGCCACAGATCCCGAACCTCATCGTCCGGCAGAACCGTCCCGCGCACATGAAACGCCATGCCGTAAGTCCTACCGGATCAAGCCTCATCCCGTGCAGCGAGGTATTTGTCACGCAGCGCGGTCAGCGCCGGCAGATCGATCGTGATGGGATATGGCACCTCGGTGGTGAAAATCTTGTCAGTGCTGGTGACACGCTCATATGGGCCGTCTTCGGAACGCTGGAGGATGCTCATCACTACATCGCCGTCAAACGTCGGATCGACAATCCAGTAGTTCTCAACGCCAGCGGCGGCGTAGATCTCGGTCTTCGCATGCATGTCCCGGAAATGCGACGTCGGCGAGATGATCTCGATGACGAGCATCGCGCCGTCGACAGGCACAGGTGATCGCATCGCATATCGCATGTGCGTCACGACCACATCGGGACGCGGCTCATTGCGACGATCAATCTCGAGCGACAGATCGGGCACAGGTTCATAGCCGGGTGGACAGTTGGGCCGCAGCATGAGGACCAGCTCAACGCCAAGGATCTGATGGAAATAGGTGGGGGACGGCAAGATCAGCCTTCCGTCGATCAACTCATATTTGAGATCCGACGGAAGGCTGGCCAGGTCATCGACGGTCCAGTCCTGCTTGTCAGGCAACTGAAGGGCAGCGGTCACGAGCTCCTCCTCGCTAGGATCGCCACCCACGCTACTAGCCTCCTGACAGTTAGCGCAATACAACTTGAACAGTGACTAGTCCAAGATCAGCGGTTGTCGTCCTTCGGCTTGCTCAGCTTGTTGAAGTCGAGCTTCGGCAACTTGAATCCCGGCGGCACACCCTGGCCCCCACCGAGTGCCCCCGGGTCGAGCCCCGGCGGCAGCTGCGGCATGCCACCCGGGAACCCGGCCGGCATCCCACCGGGACGCCCGCCGACCCGCGGCCGGCCGCCACCCTTGCCCGGCTTGCGCTTGTTCTTCGAGCTCTTGGTCGCGCTGCGCCGCGAGCCCGGCAGACCCATCATGCCGGTCATCTGCTTCATCATCTTCTGCGCGTCGGTGAAGCGGTTGAGCAGCTGGTTGACGTCCATGACAGTGACGCCGGAGCCGTTGGCGATACGCAGCCGCCGCGAGCCGTTGATGATCTTCGGGTTGGTGCGCTCACCCGGGGTCATCGAGCGGATGATCGCGGTGACCCGGTCGAAGTGGCTGTCGTCGAGCTCGTCGAGCTGCCCCTTGAGCTGGCCCATGCCGGGCATCATGCCGATGATGTTGGCGATCGGGCCCATCCGCCGGACCGCGATCAGCTGGTCCAGGAAGTCCTCCAGCGTGAACTGCTCGCCACCGAGCAGCTTGCTGGCCATCTTCTCCTTCTGGTCCTCGTCGAAGGCCTGCTCGGCCTGCTCGATGAGGGTCAGGAGGTCGCCCATGTCGAGGATCCGGCCGGCCATCCGGTCGGGGTGGAAGACGTCGAAGTCCTCCAGTTTCTCGCCCGTCGACGCGAAGAGGATGGGCTGGCCGGTGACGTGCCGGACGGAGAGCGCGGCGCCACCGCGGGCGTCACCGTCGAGCTTGGAGAGCACCACACCGGTGATGCCCACCCCGTCGCGGAACGCCTCGGCGGTGCGCACCGCGTCCTGGCCGACCATGGCGTCGATGACGAAGATGACCTCGTCCGGGTCGACCGCGGCCCGGATGTCGGCGGCCTGCTGCATCATCTCCGCGTCGATGCCGAGACGGCCGGCGGTGTCGACGATGACGATGTCCTTCGCCGTCCGCTTCGCGTGCTCGATCGAGTCGCGCGCGACCTGGACCGGGTCACCGACGCCGTTGCCCGGCTGTGGGGCGTAGACGTCCACCCCGGCCCGCTGGGCGAGCACCTGGAGCTGGTTGACGGCGTTGGGGCGCTGGAGGTCACAGGCGACCAGCAGCGGCTGGTGCCCCTGGTTCTTCAGCCAGCGGGACAGCTTGCCGGCCAGCGTCGTCTTACCGGAGCCCTGGAGACCGGCCAGCATGATCACGGTCGGCGGCTGCTTGGCGAACTGCAGCCGCCGGCCCTCGCCACCGAGGATCTGGATGAGCTCCTCGTTGACGATCTTGATGATCTGCTGGGCCGGGTTGAGCGCCTGCGAGACCTCGGCGCCCCGGGCCCGCTCACGCAGGCTGGCGATGAACGCCTTGACCACGGGCAGCGCGACATCCGCCTCCAGCAGCGCGAGACGGATCTCGCGTGCGGTGGCGTCGATGTCGGCATCAGTGAGCTTGCCCTTGCCGCGGAGCTTGCCGAAGATCCCGGAGAGGCGGTCACTCAAAGTGTCAAACACGGTGCGACTTCCCGTTGGTCTGAATGGTCACGTCGACCGCAAGCCTAGCCGTATCGCCGGTCCCTCACCGGTTCCGCATGCGGTAGGTCCGCGCGGCCGCCTCGATACGCCGCTGAGTGCGGGTGCCGGGGGCGAGCGAGCGCTTCGCCGCCGCGTAGAGGACGGCGCCGCCGCCGATCACCAGAGCGCCGAGGAACAGATACCAGAGCAGCGGCCCGAGCAGCCAGCTGGCCACCCAGCCCACCGCGACGAGCCCCACCACGAACGCGATCGCCTTACCCATCGCCGGCCTCCCGCCGTCGTCTGACATCACCTCTTCCACCATGCCTTTCCGGCGCAACGGCCCGCATCGGCCGAGACCCCCATCCGTTCCCCCTAGGGGTGATGTCGGCACGATGCGCCGCGCCTGTCGCACCAAAGCCGTATAACGCACTTAAAGGGAATATAGACCGCAACTTCGCTCTGATCCTGAACGTTGAACCCTCGCGAACCACTCGCACACCTCGACGGATGAGCGGCGAAAGGACGACGGCGTGGCCCTGCGACAGGTCCTGCGGCTGGCCCCCTGGCCGGTCCGCCGGCGGATCTTCGAGACGGTCGAGGCACGAGTCCTGCCCCGGGTCGCACCGGAACGGCGGCTGCGGGTGGCCCGCACCTTCATGCCGCTGGCGACCGCCCGGGTCCGTGGCGCCGGTGGGGCCACGCTGCGCGTACGCACGAAGGCCGGGGTCCTGACCGCCCGCGCCGACCCGGCCGCCGCCCCCGCCGAGGTCCGCCGGAGCAACCTGGACCGGGTCGGCAAGGCGCTCGACGAAGCCGGCGTCGACTGGTTCCGGGTGCCGGTCCGGGCAGCCGGCCGTACCGCAGTGGCGGTCCGCGCCGCCGACCGGGCGGAGGCCCTCGCCGCGCTCCGCCGGCACGTCGCCGACGACCGTGGATCACTGCGGGTGACCCGGCCCGGCCGCCGGCGGAAGTCCCCCCAGGTGGTGTCGGTGTGCTGGCCGGTCACCGACCCGGGCGGCAGCCTGCTGCTCGGGCACGACGTGGCCTGCGAGGTCGAGTTCTGGACCGCACGGGACGGCCGGCTGGTGTCGCCGCGGCGCAACCCGGTGGCCGACTCGATCCCGGCCGGCGAACCGGTCACGGTCGCCCCGGAAGCGGTGTTCGGGTCGTTCAGCGCGCCCGGTGACACGACCGGCTACCGCACCCGCCGGATCTTCACCTCGGTCGACCCGGACCGGGTCGACTTCCCGATCGACGTGGTCTACACCTGGGTCGACGGCGACGACCCGGAGTGGCAGCGGCGCAAGACCCGGGCGCTGGCCGACAACCCGTGGGTGGGCGAGGTCAGCACGCAGGCCGCCAACGACTCACGGTTCGCCAGCCGGGACGAGCTGCGCTACTCCCTGCGCGCCCTGCACTGCTTCGCGCCCTGGGTGCGCCGGGTCTTCCTGGTCACCGACGACCAGGCGCCGGCCTGGCTGGACCGGTCCCACCCGCGGCTCACCGTGGTGTCGCACCGGGAGATCTTCGGCGATACCGGGCGGCTGCCGACGTTCAACTCGCAGGCCATCGAGTCGCGGCTGCACCGGATCCCGGGCCTCGCCGAGCACTTCCTCTACCTCAACGACGACGTGATCCTGGGCCGGCCGGTCACCCCCGAGATGTTCTTCACCCCGGGCGGGCTGACCAAGTTCTTCGCCTCGGCGGCCCGGGTCGACACGGCGCCCCGCGGGCCCGCCGACCGGCCCGCCGACTCGGCCGCCAAGAACAACAGGCGGCTCATCCAGGAGACGTTCGGCCGGATGCTGACCCGCAAGATGATGCACACCCCGCACCCGTCGCGGCGCAGCGTCATCGCCGAGATCGAGGCGCGGTTCGGCGAGCAGGTGACGGCCACCGCCGGGCACCAGTTCCGGCACCCCGACGACATCTCGCTGCTGTCGTCGCTCCAGCAGTACTACGCGTACCTCACCGGGAAGGCCGCGCCGGGCCGGATCCGCTACCTCTACACCGATCTGTCCGAGCCGGTGACGCCGTTCCGGCTGGCGCGGCTGCTGCGCAACCGGGACGTCGACGCGTTCTGCCTCAACGACGTGGACGTGCACAGCGCCGCCGTCGCCGATCAGGAGGCCCTGGTCGCCGAGTTCCTGCCGGCCTATCTGCCGTTCACGTCCCCGTTCGAACTACAGCACCGGAACGTCCGCACCATCGCGGCGCCCCGGCAGCCGAGCCCCGGCCGGGACGACCGGCCGGTCCCCCCGGGTGTGGCGCTTCCGCCCGTCGCCTGACCGTTTGTGAGAAGGAGACTCCCTTGAGCTACGACGTCGTCATCCTCGGCCTCGGGTATGTCGGGCTGCCACTGGCGCAGCAGGCGATCCGGGCCGGCATGTCGGTCCTCGGCTTCGACATCGACCAGACCGTGGTGCGGGCGCTCGCCGACGGCCGCTCGCACGTGGACGACCTGAGCGACACCGATGTGGAGAAGATGCTGGCCGGCGGTTTCCTGCCGACCTCCGACGAGAGCCTGATCGGGCAGGCCCGGACCGCGGTCATCTGCGTGCCCACGCCGCTCTCCGAGGGCGACGGGCCGGACCTGCGGGCCGTCCTCGGCGCCACCTCCGCGATCGGCCGCAACCTGCGGCCCGGCATGCTGGTCGTACTGGAGTCGACGACCTACCCGGGCACCACCGACGAGGAGGTCCGGCCCCGGCTCGAACAGCTCTCCGGGCTCACCGCCGGCATCGACTTCCACCTGGCGTTCTCACCCGAGCGGATCGACCCGGGCAACGCGGTGTACGGCGCGCACAACACCCCGAAGGTGGTCGGCGGCTACACCCCGGCGTGCACCGACCGGGCCGAGGCGTTCTACGGCCGGTTCGTCGAGACGGTGGTGCGGACCCGCTCGACCCGGGAGGCGGAGACCGCGAAACTGCTCGAGAACACCTACCGTCACGTCAACATCGCGCTGGTCAACGAGATGGCCCGGTTCTGCCACGAGCTCGACATCGACCTGTGGGACGTGATCCACGCGGCGTCCACGAAGCCGTTCGGTTTCCAGGCGTTCTACCCCGGCCCGGGCGTCGGCGGGCACTGCATCCCGATCGACCCGAACTACCTGTCGCACAACGTCCGCAGCAAGCTCGGCTACCCGTTCCGGTTCGTCGAGCTGGCCCAGGAGATCAACACGACGATGCCGGCCTACGTGGCTCGCCGCGCCCAGAACCTGCTCAACGCCGACGGCCACGCGGTCCGTGGCGCGACCGTCCTGCTGCTCGGCATCACCTACAAGGCCAACATCGCCGACCAGCGCGAGTCCCCGGCCGCCCCGCTGGCCCGCCAGCTGGCCGCCCTCGGCGCCACCGTCGCCTACCACGACCCGCACGTCACCACCTGGGAACTCGACGGCGTCCCGGTCTCCCGCACCGACGATCTGGAGGGCGCGGCCGCCTCCGCCGACCTGGTGATCCTGGTCCAGAACCACCGCGAATACGACCCGGACCAGCTGGCCCGGATCGCGAAGCGCTTCTTCGACACCCGGGGCGTCACCACGACCCGCGAGGCCCACCGCCTCTGACCCGGATTCCGTCACGGCCAGGGCGTCCCTCACCGCCCAGCCACCCCCTTTTCCGGTACGGCCACTCAGGAACCGTGGCTACCACGCAAGCACTCCCCAGTTCCCGACCGAACCGCGCCCGCCGGGCTGAATGCGACGGTCACCACCCCACTCCTCCCACACCCACCTCCGCCCCACCCCGCCCCCGTCACAGCCCCACCCCGCCTCGTCGCAGCCCCACCCCGCTCGTCACAGCTCCGCGCCGCCTCGTCGCAGCCCCACCCCACCTCGTCGCAACTCCGCCCCGCCCCGCGCGGATCTTGCACGAATGTGCACCTCGGCGCCGGTCACGCAGGCGAATAAGACACCGACCCGAGGCCAGGAATGTCGCATACGCGAAGAATTCGCTCTCGGCCAGCCTCGCCGATCTTGCACGGTTATCCCCGCTGGCGGCGATCTTGCACGTTTATTCACGTCTGGGCATGGTTTGTCATGCAAGGTCTACTGCGCGTGGGAGACCTTGCAGCTTTCTTCTCGCCGGGACCCGGAAAGACCTGCAAGATCGGCGCGAGCATGAAAACTCGTGCAAGATCCGCGGCCGACGAGGCGTTGCAGGCAAAGGCCTTGCCGACGAAGGCGTTGCCGACGAGGAGATGTCTCATCCGCTTGAGGGCTGCCCTTCTCAAGCTGAGGTGGCTGCGCAGAAGACTCCCCGGCATGGGGAAGCGTGCAAGATCGCCAGCACAGTCTGGTTCGTGCGCGGAAATACACGCCCCGACCGGGAGAACCGTGCAAGATCGCGGAGAATCAAGGGAACCAGGAGAGCCGGAGAGCCGGAGAGCCGGAGAGCCGGGAGCCGGGAGCCGGGAGCCGGGAGCCGGGAGCCGGGAGCCGGGAGCCGGGAGCCGGGAGCCGGGAGCCGGGAGCCGGGAGCCGGGAGCCGGGAGAATTGTGCAAGATCTACGCGCGGTGGCGGGTCTCTCGGGGAACGGGGGCGCCGGGAGGCTTCACGCGCCGATCTCCTGGACTTGGCAGGTCAGGAGAGCGTCCCGCTGTACCACCGCATTCAGCCCGGCGGGCGCGCTGGAGGCCGGGAGTGGGCAGCCACCTCGCGGGGACAGCCACGGTTGCTCTTCGTGGCCGTACCAAATTCAAATGAACGTCCACCGTGAGTTGAGCAGGTAGTTCAGCCCCGGGATGAGCATGATCGCAACCGCCTGGACCAGCGGATACGAGGCGCCGGCCAGCGACGTCCCCACCCAGAGGATCGCCGTGTTGAGGCCGAAGGCCGCAGCCGTGACGGTGAGGAACCGCGGCCCGGTGACGGTGTGTGCGGCGCCGGAGCGGAAGACCCACGCCCGCTGCAACAGGTAGGAGACGGCGATGCTGGCGGCGAAGCCGGCGGTCGAGGCCGGCACCGGCGGAAGCCCGAGCAGCACCGAGGCGGCCAGACCGACGGTGAAATGGGTGAGTGCGCTGAGGACGCCACTCACCCCGTAACGGGCGATCCGCACGGCGGTGTCAGCGTTCGGCACGCTGTTCGACCACCCAGCGTTCCGGGACGGTGGATTCGGCGCGTTCCTGGAGCAGGTAGCGGGGACGGCCGCGGACCTCCTCGTGGATGCGTGCCAGGTATTCGCCGATGACGCCCAGGCCGATGAGGACGAACGTCCCGGTCACCAGCAGCAACAGGATGACCGTGGTGAAGCCGGCCACCGAGCCGCCGCTCATCCAACGGACCAGCGTCTGGATGCCGAGGACGACGGCGAACGCGGCGAACCCGAAGCCGGCGAGCGTCACCATGTGCAACGGCGCCGAGGTGAACGACGTCAGGCCGTTGACCGCGAGGCGGCACAGGCCGCGCACGGTCCAGCGGGACGCGCCGCCCTCCCGATGGTCGATGTCGATCTCGACGGTGGCCCGGGTGAAGCCGATCCAGCTGCTGGTGCCGCGGAAGAACGACGAGTGTTCGGGCATCCGCCGCAGCGCGTCGACGGCGGGGCGGCCGAGCAGCCGGAAGTCGGTGGCGTCGACCAGGTCGACGCCGGTGAACCTGGTGAACGTGCGGTTGAACAGCCGGGAGCCGAGCCGGTTGCCGAGCCGCTGGCCGGTCCGGTTGCGTTTGACCGCCTCGACCACCTGGGCGCCCTCCTGCCAGCGCCGGACCATCGCCGGGATGGCCGACGGTGGATGCTGGAGGTCCGAGTCGATGATCACGACGGCGTCGCCGGCGGCGTGGTCCAGGCCGGCCAGCAGGGCGGCCTCCTTGCCGAAGTTGCGGGACAGCCGCAGGCCGCGGACCCGTGGGTCGACCAGGGCCTGCCTGGCGATCCGGCTCCACGAGTCGTCGGCCGAGCCGTCGTCGACGAGGATCAGCTCGTAGTCGAGGGAGGCGGCTTCGAGGACCTCACCGAGCCGTTCCACGAACCTGTCGACGCCCGGTCCCTCGTTGTAGATCGGCGCGATCACCGAGATCATCCGATCACCGCCCGGTCGCAGAACGGCACGCCGGCCAGGGTGCGGGCGGCCAGGTCCAGCGAGTCGGTGTAGCGCTCCTGGAGGAACGGTTTGTGCCGGTTGGTGAGAAGTGCCTCGTCGAGCAGCGCGCAGCGGCGGACGTTGCCGGCTTTCGACCGTTCGAAGCCGCCCATCGCGGCGGCGATCCGGTTGTCCAGCTGGGCGGTCTTCAGGGTGGCGGTGGCGCCGGCGTAGGCCCGGTTGGCGGTCGCCGAGACCGTGCCGCACAGCACCAGCGCCACCAGCGCACCGACAGCGGCCCGGCGTCCGGCGAGCAGCAGCAGCGACACGGCGAGCAGCATCCCGCCGGGAACGGTCAGCGCCGAGTCGCGCCAGCCCTGCTCCCACAGTTGCGCGCCGCTCATCGCGGCGCGGACGGCCACGCTGAGCGTGGCCAGCAGGGCGCCGCAGGCGATGATCACGACGGCGAGGGCGGCGAGGCCGGTCAGAGCCCGGCGGTCCGGGCGTGCGGCTTCTTTCAAGATCACGTGGGTACGGACCGCGAGCGCCGCCAGCAGCACGACCGCCACGACCGGAACCACACCACGCCACCAGTCCCCGGATGCGGCGTCGGTCGCGGCCCGCCACTGCAACGGCGGCAGCCAGGCGGTCATCCGGACCGGCAGCAGCAGGATCGTGCGGGCGTCGACGATCAGGTCCGACCCCTGGTAGCAGCCGCCGTCGGCGCAGAACCCGCGGATGATCCACCGGACCGTGGCGAAGACCGGCAGGAACCCGGCCCAGAGCAGCCCGGCGAACCGCGCCCCGGGTGAGCCGATCAGCTGCCGGGGGCTCATCCCGAGCACGAACCGGCCCCGGAGCAGCACCGCGGCGGTGGCCAGCGGGACGGCGAAGTAGGCGGGCTCGTTGAAGATCGCCAGAGCGGCCCCGGCGGTCACCGCGAGCACCCCGTTCCACCAGCGGAGCCGGTCGAGCCGGCAGGCCGCGGCGGCGATCAGCAGGACCACGGCGGCGGTGCTGAAGTAGAGGCCGCCGAAGAGGATGACGGTGCTGTCCTGGCCGGCCGCGACGAAGCCGGCGCCCACCGCGTACGGCAGCAGCAACGACACCACCGACGGGGTGCCGCCGAGCAGCCGGCCGCGGTTCAGCACGCTCTCGGCGAGGACCACGACGGCCAGGGTGAGCGCGATCGCGGCGAGGATCGAGACGGCCCGCAGCATCACCGTGGCCGGCAGGCCGAGCTGCTGCATGCCGGTGAAGGCGGCCAGGTCGAGGCTCTTCTCCAGCATCCGCCCGAGCGGCCGGAAGTTGCCGAGCCGCAGGTAGGCGTCGCCGCTGGCGATGGTGTGCGAGACGATCGCGGCCGGGTCGTCGCGGAACAGCCCGCCGTGCCAGTAGACGTTGAACCGGTGGTCGCGGGACGGCGCGACGGCGAGCAGCGGGGTCAGCACGATCGCCGGGACGAGCACACAGCGCCGGGCGACGTGGCCCCACAGCCGCGGGTTCTCCGGCCGCTCCGGCGTCTCGGGTGACCGAGCCGCCGGGATCGTCACCGTTTGAGCGGTCATGACTGCTGCAACGACGTGCGGCCCGGCGGGGTTGTGTCCAGCATCTCCGGCAGTGTCGGCGGCCGGTCCGGGTCGACGAACACCACACCTGTCGCGTCGTGCTCGGCGAACAGCCGGGACAGCCGTTCGGAGAGCAGCACGTCCCACGGGTGGTCCGGGCGGTGCCGCTCCCAGGTGGCCCGGTCCGGCAGGTACTCCAGGATCAGCCCGGACCGGCGCAGCAGCGAGAACTCCGGGTCGTCGGTGAGGATCACGGCCCGGTGGTCCGGTTCGACCAGCACCCGGCGGCGGACCGTCTGGGTGAACTCGCGGAGCCGGTCCAGGTCCAGGCCGATCGCCACGTACAGACGGGCCTGGAGCGGGCGCTTGACCGTCTTGCGGCGCTGCGTCGCCGGGACCCGGCGCATCCGGCGCATCAGCCGCAGCGGGTCCCGGGCCAGGGTCACCAGGCCACGGCCCAGCCGGTACGACCCACTGCCGCGCAACCGCCGGGCCGTCTCCCGCTCCTCGTCGCGTTCCCCGGTCAGCCCGTCGCAGCGGGTCCGCCAGGCATCCCGCTCCTGCTCGATCGTGCGCAGCCGTACGACCAGGGACTGCATGTCGCCTTCGTCGGACATCACGTCCTCCTCACGTGAGCGCGGTCAGCCAGTCCGCCGCGTCGGCGGCGCCGTTGCCGGGGGCCACCTCGGCGCAGCGGCGGCGCAGCGCGTCGCGGACGTCGGCCCGCACCGCCCGGGCCAGGACCCGGTCCAGGTCGTCACCGTCCGGGTCCTCGACGATCAGCGCCGCGCCGGCGGCCGCGGCGAACCTGGCCCGGCTGATCTGGTCGTCCAGGGCGGTCTCCCGGTTCGGCACGAACACCGAGGGGATCCCGAAGGCGATCAGCTCATGGAACGAGTTGTAACCCGACGCGCTCACCACCAGGTCGAATCCGCGCAGGTATCGACTGATCGGGTAGACCCGGACCACGTGCGCGCCGGCCACCGGCGGCATCGGATCGGTGGCGATCGCCGACTCGGCCAGCACCACCTGGAACCCGGCCCCTCGCAGGTGGCGGGCGATCCGGGCGGCCGGTGACGAGATGTCGTTGATGTTGCCGGCGCCCAGTTGCAGCAGGGCGGCCGGACGGCCCGGCACGAGGTCCAGGGCGGCGCGGGCCTCCTCGGCCGTGACCAGTTCGGCAGCGTCCAGATAGGTGATCGGCCGGACCGGGAACACCCCGTCCCGGTCACCGACGGTCGGGCCCTCGTCAGCGGCCGCGGCGAACTCGCCGGGCTCCAGGACGTGCTGGAACGCCGATCGGCGCTCGATCCACTCGGCGCCGGTGTCGCGCCGCCACATCGGCCGGCGTACCCACACCCAGGTGACCCCGGGCCGCGACCGGGTGGCCGCGACGATGCCGTCGTGCGGGACGCTGTCCACCGCCACCACGGCCGGGCGGTGCAGGTCGATCAGGTGCTCCAGGCGGCTGCGCAGCAGCTCGGTCCAGGAGCTCCGGGGCAGGCCGAGCACGCTGCGGGACGGGATGTACTCGGTGAGGAAACCCTCCCGGTGGGCGACCATCGCGCCGTGCGACTGGGTGGCCAGCACGGTGCGGGTGCCCTCAGGCAGCCGGCGGCCGATCGCCATCAGCCGGGACAGATGCCCCAGACCGACGCCGTTGTCGCTGACCAGCAGCACACCCTTCGGCGGTACCGGCCGGGGCGCCGGCAGGGCCGGGGGCGGCGGGGCGTCCGGGCGGATCCCGCGGGCGGCCAGCCGGGCCAGGTGAGACGGGTAGCCGTACCTGGTCTCGATGAACTCCCGGCCGTGCAGGGACACCGCCCGATATCTGTCGCGGTCCGCGTGCAGCTCGCGGACCAACGGCAACACGCCGGCCGGAGTGGTGTAGAGCGCCGCGTCGGCGAAGATCGGCCGGAAGTGCTCGCCGACGATCACCGGCACCCCGGCCGCCATCGCCTCCATGATCGTGCGGCCGAACGCCTCGATCAGATCCGGATCGTGGAAGTAGACGAAAAAGTCCAGCCCGTGCAGGAAGTCGGCCGGCTCGACCGTGCCGAACTCGATGACCTCCCAGTTCGGTGGCGTCCGGCCGAGCCGTTCGACGGCCAGCTCACCGCCGCCGAGCACCCGCACCCGCACGTCCGGGGCGTCCGGGTACGCCTGGAGCAGCTCCTCCCGGGTCCGTGGCCACTTCACCGGGTCGGGCCGGCCGTGCCGCCCGATCACCGGCGGACCGCTGCGGGCCGGGCGCTCCCGCCACCACTCGGAACCGTCGATGATCTCGTGCCAGTCGATCGCGGTCAGGGTCGCGCCCGGCTCGGCGCGGAGCACCTCGGCGCGTACCTGCGGGCTGATCGGCGCCCACTCGATGCCGGCCCCGAACAAGTTCTCCACCCGCTGCCGGACCGCCGCGAAGTCGTAGTAGCGGGCCGGATCGCCGGCGTCGCCGGGCGCCTGGTTCAGGACCATCACGGCCCGCCCGGCCCGCACCGCCGGCCGGGCCGCCGGGTCCTCGGTGAAGATCCGCGGCTGCCGGACCACCAGCAGCTTCGCGGCGACCTGCTCGCCCTCGGCGGCCAGGTACGCCGAACCGTCCCGGATCAGAGCGGTGATCAGCGGATGGAACGGGCGGTCCCGCTTCAGATGCGGCGAGCGCACGTGCACGAGCACCGTGGTCAGGCCGGCCCGGGCCTGGGCACGGACCTCCGCGGCGATGCTGGCCGACGTGCCGCCCGGATAGCGGAAGTCCGAGAGGATCGCCACGTCGTGAACGGTCGCCGTCATGGTCAGGTCAACGAACCGTGCACACCCGGCGTCACGCACCCCGGCCCCGGCGCGTTGATCCTCGCGACAGTCGAGGGGGGCCATGCGCAGGCAGCACACCACACCGGACGCGTACGGGACGGACCTGCTGGAACACCATTGGCGGAACCTGACCGCGGTCGCGCCGTCCGGTCCCGCCACGGCCGCCCTGCACACCCGGTCGGCCGGGGCCCGTACCCTGCTGGCCTGGGCCGCGGCCCGCCGTCCGGCCGACGAGCTGATCGCCGGCGCCCGGGAGGGCCGGCTGTTCCCGGACGCCGACGCGTGGGCGCTCGGTGAGCTCGCCCGCGTCGTCACCCTGCAGAACCTGCACCCCGGCGACCGGGCCGACGGGCTGGCCCTGTTCGACTCGCTGCTGCGCACCTTCGGCCCGGCCGGGGTCGCGCCCGTGCACCAGGGGCTGCACGCGCAGATCGCGTTCGCCGCGGGTGACCCGGTCCGGGTCGCAAAACTGCTCGCCGACTACCCGTCGGTGCCGGAGCCGATCCGCGCCGCCCTGGCCGTGGACATGGCCACCAAGGACGAGTGGCCGGCCCGGTTCGCCGAACTCTTCCCCGCCCCCGGCCTGACCCTGGTGCCCGCCGACGTGACCGGGTTCGACCGGATCCGGTCCGCCCCGGCGCCCCGGCACGGCTCGCCGCACCGGATCACCACGATCGTCACCACCTACCAGCCCGGACCGGGGCTCGTCACCGCGGTCCGCTCGCTCGTCGCGCAGAGCTGGACCAACCACGAGATCCTGGTCGTCGACGACGGCTCCGGCCCCGGCTACGAATCCGCCCTGGAACAGGCGGCCGCACTCGATCCCCGGGTACGGGTCGTCCGGATCCCGGCCAACGGCGGCACCTACCGGGCCCGCAACGCCGGCCTCGACATCGCCAGCGGCGACCTCGTCACGTTCCAGGACTCCGACGACTGGTCGCACCCGCTCCGGCTGGAACGGCAGGCCGCCCCGCTGATCGCCGACCCCGCGATCGTCGCCACCACGTCGGTGGCCGTCCGGGTCACCGAGGACCTGGTGGTCACCCGGCCCGGGTTCAGCGAGTTCCGGTCGTACAACCTGTCGTCGCTGATGATCCGCCGGGAGACCGCCCTCGACCGGCTCGGCTACCTCGACCCGGTCCGCAAGGGCGCCGACGCCGAATATGTGGAACGGGCCCGGGCGGTCTTCGGGCGGCCCGCGGTCCGGCACCTCGGCGGCGAGCCACTCGCCCTGATCCGGCTCACCGCCGGGTCACTGTCCGGCTCGGACATCGGGCCCGGCTGGATGCATCCGGCGCGGCACGCGTACCTCTCGGCGTTCCAGGCCTGGCACACCCGGGTCGCGGCCGGCAACGATCCGGCGGTACGCCCACGCACGCCCCGGGACCGGCCGTTCGCCGCGCCGCGCGGCCTGGCCGGTGACGCCGGACTGCGCCGCGCCTCGTACGACGTGATCCTCGCCGGCGACTGGAACAGCCACGGCGACATCGCCTGGCCGGTCGCCGAACGCCTCCGCGCCCTCACCGGAGCCGGCCGTGCCGTCGCCGTCCTGCACCTGAACACGCTCGCCAGCGTCGCCGGCAAACCGGCCCGGCTCGACCCCGCCCTCCAGCAGATGATCAACACGGGGGTGATCGACCAGGTGGTCCTCACCGACGACGTGCACGCCCGCCTGGTCCTCGTGCACGATCCGGAACTGCTCGGCTTCGCCCCCGGCGTCACCTCGGGCATCCGCGCCGCCCGGGTCGTCGTCGCCGCCGACCCGGCCTGGATCCCCGCCGCCGCACACTGCGCCGCCGAGTCCCGTCGCCTGTTCGGCGTCGAACCGCGCTGGGCGCCCGCCGACGCCGTCGCCCGCGACGATCTCGCCGGCGGCCCGCTCGGCGGCCGGCTCACCACAGCCGACCTGCCCGGAACCGTCAACCCACGGCGCTGGCGCCTGCATCGCGCCGGGCCACGCGCGGACCGTCCGGTGATCGGCCGCATCTGCGCCGGCGGCCCGGCCGAATGGCAGCGCCTGCGGGCGGCCACTTCAACGGCTCTGGACGTACGCGTCCTGGACCGCAACGAGCCCGCGGCGGCCGTTCCGCACGGCTGGCTCGTCTACCGCCCGTCCGACCTGGACACCCGCGGTTTCCTGCACCAGCTCGACTTCTACCTGCACCTGCCGGTCGGCGAACGGCTCCCGGCCACCTGCCCCGAGGTCCTGATCGCGATGGCGGCCGGCTGCATCCCGGTCCTCCCACCCCGGCACGCGGCGGTGTTCGGCACGGCAGCCGTCTACGCCGAACCGGACGAGGTCACGGCAGTCGTCACCGAACTGCACAGCGACCCGGCGGCGCTGCACGCCCAGAGTTCACGCGGCCTGGCCTTCGTCCACGAGAACCACGCGCACACCCGATACGCCGCCGCGGTCGACGACTTCCTGACCCCACCGGCGCCGACCGGCGAGGCCATCACCGGCGAGATCATCGCCGCGTCCGGCCACGTGCTCCCCCCACTACCCGCCGCCGGCTACTGACCGCCCCGCCCGGCCAGCCGTCGCTCAGCCCTCCCAAACCACCCGCAATACCGTCCTGAGTGACGGCCGAGACCGTCAGCCGTCGCTGACACGCCTCAAACGTGCCGCGAGACCTGGCTGAGCGACGGCTGACGGTCCGGATCTCCGCAAGGCTGCGGCAATCCGGCACGCGACAGGCGTACGGGCAAGGTCCCGCCCACCAGCCGTCGCCCACCACGGACATCCGGCGCGCCTTCCCGCGCTGCGCGACGGCCGAGCCCACCAGCCGTCGCTGGCCGCGGAAAAGCCGCACGCAATCCCGCGGTCAGCGACGGCCGAGCCCGCCGGCCGTCGCGCAGCGCGGGAATGCGGTGCGGATTCCCGCGGCCAGCGACGGCTGGCGGTCTGTGGCGGCGGGACCGGCAGCAACCCGATGGCGACGGGAGGGCACCCGTTCCGCATTCGAGTGGGCTGCGGGCGGGCCGAAGAGAACGGTGAGCCCGGCGGTGCAGCCGGGCGCCGTACTCCGGAAGGGTCTCTCTTGCGCTCGATGTTCCGCCGCCTCGCCCTGGCCGCCATCGCTCCCGCCGCCGCCGTGATGTTCTTCGCGTCGCCGGCCCAGGCAGCGACGCCGGTGACGACGATGCAGGCCGACATCGCCAAGCTGACGAACGCGCAGCGCACGTCGCACGGCTGCGGCGCCGTCACGGTCGACTCGAAGATCACCAAGGCGGCCCGCGCCCACAGTGTCTGGATGGCGAAGACCGGCACGTTCAGCCACTCCGGGTCGGGCGGGTCGAACTTCTCGGCGCGGCTCAAGGCGGCCGGCTACAAGAAGCCGGGCGGCGAGAACATCGCGTGGGGCTACCGGTCGGCGAACGAGGTGGTCCAGGCCTGGATGAAGAGCCCGGGACACCGCGCCAACATCCTGAACTGCAAGTTCAAGACGGTCGGAGTGGGCGCCGCCTACTCGGCGAACGGGACCACCTACTTCACGCAGGACTTCGGCTTCTGAACGTAGACGACTCCGGTCCCCTCGGAAATTGAGGGGAGACCGGCAGGCACGGGCCGGAACCCCCTCCCGGCCCTGCGCGGTGCCCCCGCACCGCGCAATGCGCGCCCCCGCCGTCACCCCACGGCGGGGGCGCGCTCTTTTCCCCGATCCGGTTGCTTTGCGACACGACCTGTCCCGCCGAACTCAACAAGATCGGCAAGGGAAGGGGGAAGCGCTACGTGAGGTGGGGTTCGAGCAGGGGGGCCAGCAGGCGGGCGTACGCCTCCGTCAGGTGGTTGCTGTCCCGGTAGATGAGGGTGTCGCCGACGATCAGGGGGCACCGGGTCGTGCACAGCCAGGGGACCGGGTCGATCACCGGCACACCGGAGGCCACCGAGATGGCTCGCTGCTGGGAGCGCCATCGGGGTTCGGGCAGGACGTCGGCCCGGGGGACGGCGCAGCGGGAGACGGCTGTCGGGTTGGTGCTCAGGCAGTCGGCCGGGGCGACCGTGAGGAACGGCGTGTCGGCGATCATCCGGACCTGCCCGGCGAAACGCTTCAGGGTGCTCAGGGTGCGGACCCAGCCGGTCTGCCAGACGGCGTCCGGATCGGCCGGCCGCCCGTTGAGCACCTGCCGGTAGTTGACGCTTGACGACACCACCAGCAGCGCCGGGCGCAGTCTGCTGATCCGGCCCACCACCTGGGTACGCCAAGCGTCGCATTCGAGGTAACGAGCCTGTGCCCGGCGTTCGTCGAGGGCGATCTGGGCGGGACTGCACGAGCTGCGGGTGAAGCTGTAGAGCCGCCACCCGTTCTTGCGGGCCAGCGTCTCCATGGTGGGGAACCACTGGAGGGCGTGCGAGTCACCGAAGAGGACCACGGTCCGCCGGCCGGTGGTGTAGGAGCAGTCGGTCTTCGGACGGAACGGCCCGGTGAGCCCGACGTGGCAGCCGTCGAGCTGGGGTGCGAGCCGCTGCCGGGCCGCGCCGTCGAAGGTCGGCCGGAGGTTGCGGGGCAGGTCGGTGGCGGTGACTCCGGCGGTGAGCAGCCGGGTGAGGGCGACAGCCGGGTCGGGGGCGGTGGTGATGGCCTTCCCGGCGTCCGGCGCGACGCCGCGCGCGGGGATCTCCGGCGGGTGGAGGATGCCGAAACCGGCCAGAGCGGCGGCGGTGACGGAGAGGCCGAGGCCGAGGAGCAGACCTCGCCCGGGACGTACGGTCCACACGCGATGATGCCGCACCGGATTCTCCAGCAGGTGATGGCTGACGACGGCGAGCCCCAGCGCGGCAATGGCGACCGTGATCCGGGCGGCCGGGCCGGCCGGGGCGAGGAGCAGGAGCGGCCAGTGCCAGAGGTACCAGCCGTACGACATGCGGCCCAGCCAGCGCATCGGCCCGGCATGCAGGAGCCGGTTGCCACCGGCCGCGATGACCGCGACGGCACCGAGGACCGGCAGCAGGGCCGCGGTACCGGGGAACCGGGTCGTCTCGTCGAAGAGGGCCGCCGCCGTGCCGATCGCGGCCAGCCCGGCCCAGCCGAGCCAGGGCCGGCGCCTGGTCACGACCAGGGCGAGCAGCGCTCCGGCGCCGAGTTCCCAGGCCCGGCCGGCGGTGCCGAAGTAGGAGGTGGTGTGCAGGCTCCAGGCGAACGACCCGAGCGTGACCGCCACCATCAGCACCGGCCCGAACCGGCCGCGGGCCACCAGCAGTGGCCACAGCAGATAGAACTGCTCCTCCACGGCGAGCGACCAGAAATGCTGGAACGGCGACGGCGACGGGTCACCGAAGTAGTCGGTCCCGGCGGTGTCCAGGCGCACGTTCATCGTGTAGGTGGCCGCGGCCACGGCGTCCCCGGCCCAGGTGGCGAACCGCACGGGTGGCGCCAGGTACCAGGCGCCGGCCAGGGTCGCCAGGATCACCAGGGTGGCGAGCGGCAGCAGCCGGACCGCCCGCCGCGCGTAGAACCGGGCCAGCCGGATCCGCCCGGTCTTCGCGTGCTCGCGGCGGAGCAGCCCGGTGATCAGGAAGCCGGAGATCACGAAGAAGACGTCGACCCCGATGAACCCGCCGGCCAGTCCCGGCACCCCGGCGTGGGCCAGAACGACGAGCAGCACCGCGACGGCCCGCAGCCCCTCGATGTCGGCCCGGTGGGCGGGCGGCGCCGTGCCTCTGCGAAGCCGAGGCGGAGCGACCGCCAGCGGGGTGGCGGTCATCAGACGCGGGCGGCAGCCATCGCCGGCGGCCTGGTGAACGCCAGCACCGCGTGCCGGCCGAGCAGTTCGCCCTCCCGGGTCAGCCCGGTGAACCGTTCGGTCCAGGCGGTCATGGCGGCCTGCTCGTCGGCGCGCCCGGCGTCGTCGAACACGATGGTGGCGCGATCCGCGAGCCGCTTCTCGATCATGTGCATGGCCGGGTAGCGGGCGTCCGCCCCGGTGGCCGCGGGCGGTCCGTCGATCAGGACGAAGTCGATGTCGTGCAGGTCGGCGAGCGCTTCCGGGTCGTACCACGGGTAGTCGCGCCCGTCGATGGCGGCCGGCGTGAGCGGCGCGTCCCGTACCACCGCGATGCCGGAAAGGCCGTGGGCCGCGAGCGCGGCGCGGGTCCGCGCCGCGTAACCACCGTCATGGTCGAGGGAGACCAGGCGGCCGCCGGCCTTCTCCAGGGCGTAGGCGATCCACACCGACGACGTGCCGCTGCCGAGTTCCAGGACCAGACGGGGCTGGCGGGTACGGATCAGGTGCAGCAGTTCGAGCAGGTCGGTCGGGTTGAGCGCGAAGTCGCCCGAGGACGGCATCGGGGCCCGCGGCGTGAAGCCCTGGAACAACTGCACGGTGGCCTCGAACTCGCGAGGCAGGCCGAGCACCTGGGCGGAGCCGGCTTTGCGGTCGGTGACCAGCTTGACCCGGGCGATGGCCTCGGCCAGTTCGAGGTGCCGGTCACCGGCGGTGAGGCGTTCCCGCTCGACCGCGGCGACCAGGCGGCGCTGCATCTCCTCGACGGTGGTCCGCAGGTCGCGCTGGGCGGCGAGGCCGGCTTTCTGCACCCGGGCGAGCCGCCGGAACAGCAGCATCAGCCCGGCCAGGATGATGGCGCCGAGCAGGGCCAGCAGGGCGGTGGCGATCCCGGTCCGGCCGGTGAGCGCGGTGGCCGCGGCGCCGGCGCAGACGACTCCGGCGGCCGCCGTCACCACGACCTGCGGGCCGGTGAGACGCGGCAGCCGTCGACGGATGCGGCTCAGTTTGCTCATGCGGAAGCTCCTCGTGATGCAGTTCCGACGGGTCAACGGGACCGGGACCGGCCCCGTTACGGCAGGCGCTGGACAGGGGCGGGCTGGCCCACCGGGGCCGCGGGGAGGAGCGCGGCGATCCGGCTGGTGAACGTCGAGGGGCGATATCCGCGTTCGACCGCGGCCCGGGCCAGTGCGCTCTGTGCCGCGTACCGGGCCGGGTCGTCGCGGAACCGGCGGACCAGCGACGGCGCCTCGTCGGGCGTACACGGCACGGCGGCGTCCCCGAACGCGGCGGCGAGCCGCTCCGGAACGAGGACGACGCAGCCCGTCGCGGCCGCCTCCAGGGCCGGCCGGGAGATCAGCTCGGCCGTCTGCTCCGGGGGGAAGTGCAGGTAGAAGTCGAGCTGCGCGGTGAAGGTCCGCGGGTCCAGGTCGGACGGCTCGTAGACCAGCCAGTGCGCGGGCAGGCCGGGCGGCCGGCGCGGGGTCTCCGGCAGCCGGATGCGCACGTCGGCGTCGGTGCAGCGGCGGGGCACGTCGAGGGCGGCGGCCAGGTCGCCGGGCCACTCGCCGGCGTCGCAGAGGTCCACGCCGACGACGGCCGGGCCGCGGGGCAACGGCCGGGCGACGTCCAGCGGTTCGGCGACGGTGGGCAGATCAGCGTCTGCGGGCAACCAGGTCGGCGGCGCCCCGAACAGGCGCGCCGCCGCATCGGACACCGCCGCCACGGTGTAACGCCGGTCACTGCCGTCCAGGCGGGCCGGGGCCCGGTCCGCGATGATCAGCACCCGCCCGGCACGAAGTGAACAACCGTCCTCGGGAGCGAACTGGAGCACCTCGGGCTGCCGGACCAGCAGCACCCCTGCGGTGACCTGATCGGTCTCCAAAACCTGCTCGAGCTGTCCCGAATTGATCAGCTGCTGGACCCCCGCGCTGAGCGACCGCCGCTGCCGGTGCACCGACCGCAGCGACTCCAGGTGCAGGATCGCCACCGAATGCCCGGCCTCGCGCAGCGCCCGGATCTCGGCGAGCGCCGACCGCTGGGTGCCGGTGAGGAACCGCCAGTCGGCGGCCACCACCACGTCGAACCGGCGCGCCGGAGCGGCGCCGCTGAGGTGGGCGGGCGCCACGAACGGACGATCGGCCGGGCCGCGGTGCAGTGGCCGGGTGGTGGCGTGCCAGCAGCGGTACGCCGACATGTACGCGGTCCGCGCCGGGTGCATCCAGTAGGCACGGATCTCCGACCGGGACAGGGAGCCCTCGGAGAGCCTGATCAGTGCCAGTGGTTTCGCGACCCGGCGTACCGAATCGGAGCCGAAGGCGGTCTGGATCCGCTCCAGGAACTCGGAGTCGGCCGCCTTGCGCACCGGATCGAACCAGCCGATCCGCCCGACCACGGCTTCCCGCCGGAAGAGCAGCGACGACACGTTGACCCGGCCGCGCCGGATGCCGGGCCGGGTCATCACCAGCTGGTCGGTGACGCTGATCCCCTCCGACGTGCTGGCCACCACGGCCGGGTCGGTGAGCAGCGGCCGGACCTGCAGCTCGACGCGACGCGGATGCGACCAGTCGTCGGAGTCCTGGAACGTCACGAAGTCGCCGCGGGCCGCCTCCAGCCCGGCGTTGCGGGCCGCGTAGGTGCCGCCGTTGCCGGGCATCCGGATCAGCCGGACCCGCGGGTCGAGGTCCTCGGCGGCGGCCAGGACCGCGTCGTGCTCCGGCGGCGACGCGTCGTCCACCACGATGATCTCCAGGTCCGGCCAGGACTGGGCGGCGATCGAGCGGACCGCGGTGAGCAGCCCCTCCCCCGGCCGGTACGCGGTGACGACCACCGAGACACGTTCGCCCGCGGTCTGGACGGGATGCCCGGCGGAACCGGTGAGCCTGTCGAACGGCGTCTTCTCCGGGGCGGCGGCCAGCAGTGGCCCCGGCGCCGGGAAGAGCGCCCCGAACCGGGCCAGCCAGGCCTCCACCTCGGCGGATCCACCGGCGTACGGGTTGGCCAGATCGATCTCCAGCGACTCACGGGCCGCCGCCGGAACCCGCCGGTACGCCCCGAGCAGCTGCCGCGCGTTGGCCGGCCCCTGCCACGCGTAGACGAGCTGGACGTGCAGCGCCTGATGGGCCGCCGGCAGGGCGCGGGCGCCGCGGGCGGTACGGATCAGCGCGTACAGGGCGAGCGCGTCGTCCCGGTCGCCCGGCAGCTCGTCCTGGAGGGCGATGGTCTGGGCCAGCCCGGCCAGCAGCGCCGGGTCGACCGGCCGCCGGATCCGGCGGGTGTCGCCCTTACGGGCCGCCTCCAGCACCTCGTCCAGGCCGATCCCGGCGGCTCGGGCCAGCACCCTGCGGGCGGCCACCGAGCGGTTGCGCATCGCCGTGTTGGGCAGCGACACCTCCGCCCCGGCGCCGGCGAGGGCGACGTGATCGTCCAGCAACGCGACCGGCTGCGCCTCAGCCATCTACTCTCCGTCCGTACCCGATTTGTGTCCTTTCGGATCAACGCGGGCGCGGCGGCGGAGTGACGCTAGACGGCGGCCAGGACGGCCGCCTCGACCTGCTTCCGCTCGTCGGCCGAAGCCCAGGCTCCGACCAGGTAGAACGCATCGACGACGTCGCTGCCGAGGGTGGAGATGCGGGCCGCGCGGATCTCCGCGCCGGCTTCGTCGAGGGCGTGTGTCACGCGGTAGAGCAGGCCCGGCGAGTCGGCGGCACGCAACTCCAGCACCACCGCGTCGGTGGCCACGTCACGCTGCCACACCACCCGCGGCGAGGCGGTCCCGCCGCGCGCGCTCATCGCGCGGGCGCGGACCCGCTGGGTCACCGAGACATCGCCGGCGCCGACTCTGCGCAGGTCGGCGGCGAGAGCGACGGGATCGTACGGCGACCCGTACCGCGGCGAGGTGGAGAACTCGACGATGGCCCGCCCGTCCACGGTGATCGTGTCGGCGGCGACCACGTCGAGCCGGTGCATGGCCAGGCACGCGGCCACCCCGGCGAGCAGCCCGCGCCGATCGGCGGCGGCCACCGCCACCCGGTCGCCGTCCAGGTGCACCACCGGCAGGGCGCCGTCGAGGAGCTCCGGGTCGGGTTCGGGCGGCTCGGGCAGGGCGCCGGTGTCGAGCGCGGTGTCCACCTTGTCGACCAGGTCGGCCATCAGCCGGCCCTTCCAGTCCGACCAGGCGGCCGGGCCGGTGGCCAGCGAGTCGGCGCGAGCCAGCGCGTGCAGCAGGTGCAGCGTATGGGTGTCGCCGACCTTCTCGGCCACGGTGGAGATCGTCTTCGGGTCGCTCAGGTCACGGCGGGTCGCCACGTCCGGCAGCAGCAGGTGCAGCAGGACCATCTTCTCGACGGTGGCGACGTCGGCCGGGCGCAGGCCGATCCGGGTGGCGATGTCGGCCGCGATCGGGGCGCCGACGATGCTGTGGTCGCCGGGCAGCCCCTTGCCGACGTCGTGCAGGAAGGCGCCGATCAGCAGCAGGTCGGGGCGGTCCACCTCGCGGGCGAAGGCGGTGGCCTCATAGGCGGCCTGCACCAGGTGCCGGTCGAGGGTGTACCGGTGGATCGGGTGGTGCTGCGGGAGGCTGCGCATCCGGGCCCACTCGGGCAGCCACGCGTCGATCAGGCCGTACCTGTCGCAGGTCTCCCAGGTGGGCAGCAGGCCGGGGCCGGAGCCGAGAAGCGAGACCAGCGCGGCCCGGGCAGCGGCCGGCCAGGGCGACGGCAGCGGCGGGCAGAAGGCGGCGAGCCATTCGCAGGTGGCGCGGGCGATCGGCAGCTGGGTGATGGCGGCCGCGGCCGCGACCCGCAGCGACAGGCTGGGGTCCGGGACCGGGCCGATCGCGGTGCGGGCCAGCACCAGCTCGCCGTCCTGTTCGACGACGTCGCGGGCGACCGGGCGGCGGCTCGACGGGGTGGACGGCCCGCCGCGACGGCGTCCGCCGCGCAGGCGGTCGATGGCCCGCCAGGCGTCGTCGACGGCATGGGCGACGGTACGGGCGTCGCCCGCCACCCGTCGCAGCAGATTGTCCGGGTCGTCGATGTCGAGCAGGTCGGCGACCGCCTTGCGCTCCTGGGCCACGAGCCGGTCGACGCGGCGGCCGACGGCGAGGTGCAGGGCGTCGCGGGTGTCGAGCAGGCGCAGCGTGGCGGCCCGGACGGCGGGGCGCATGGTGTCGGCGATCCCGGCGCGACCGATGCCGCGCAGCAGGGTCACGTCACGCAGCCCGCCGGAGGCCTCCTTGAGGTCGCCCTCAAGCAGGAAGGCCAGCTCACCGTGCTGGGTCCACCGACTGGTGGTGAGCTCGCGCAGCTGCGGCATCATCCGGACCGCGGTGCGCCGCCACTGGTCGGAGACGGCGGCGATCACCTCGGCGGAGAGGCCGGCGTCGCCGGCCAGATGCCTGGCGTCGAGCAGGCCGAGGGCCACTTTCACGTCGTCGTGGGCGACGGACAGAGCTTCCGGGAGGGTACGCACGGAGTGGTCCAGCCCGAGGCGGGCGTCCCAGATCGGGTACCAGAGCGAGGAGGCGATCCGGTCGATCCCGGCGGTGCCGTTGTGCACCAGCACCAGGTCGAGGTCGCTGTAGGGGGCGCAGTCGCGCCGGCCGAGCCCGCCGACCGCGATCAGGCTGACGCCCGGCAGGTGGGACGGGAAGAGCTGTTTGAGCCAAAGGTCGAGCGCCGCCGCCCGCTCGTCACGGGCGGCGGCGCCGATGTGGTCCTTCAGTTCGTCGAGTGAGCCGCCCGCTGCCGGACGTGCGGGCGGGGCCGGCGGCTCACTCAACGGGTTCGTCATCGGATCAGAGGGCGTCGAGGCCGCGCTCGCCGGTGCGGACCCGGACGACCTCGTCGATCGAGGTCACCCAGACCTTCCCATCGCCGATCTTGCCGGTCCGCGAGGCGGTGACGATGGCGTCGACGATCTTCTCGACGTCGATCTCGTCGGTCAGCACCTCGACCTTGATCTTCGGCAGGAACTCCACCGTGTACTCGGCGCCCCGGTACACCTCGGTGTGGCCCTTCTGCCGGCCGTAGCCCTGCACCTCGCTGACGGTGAGCCCGGCGACGCCCAGAGCGTGCAGAGCCTCCTTCACCGCGTCGAGCTGGTACGGCTTGATGACCGCGGTCACCAGCTTCATGCTCAGTCCTTCCATTGCAGCCATCGGGGGAATCTAGCTGGTGACCTTCTGGCTGACGGAAGCCTTGCCGTCAGCGTCCACGGTTTCCTTGGTGCCGATACCGGCCAGGGCGAACGCGCCGCCCCCGCCCGCCCCGGAGGCCGGGGTGAAGTCGTAGCCGGTCTCGCCGTGCGCCGAGATGTCGATGCCGCCGACCTCGGCCTCGTCGCTGACCCGGCCCAGCTTGATCGCCTTGAGGATGAAGGCCAGGATCGCCGCGACGATGAAGGAGTAGACCGTGACGAGGGCGCTCGCCTCGAACTGGCGGAGCAGCTGGGTGGCGCCGCCGCCGTAGAAGAGGCCGTTGCTGGCGTTGAGGATCTTCTCGTCGGTGATGCCGGCGTTGACCGAGTCGGTGGCGAAGAAGCCGATCGCCAGAGAGCCGATCCAGCCGCCGACGAAGTGGACGCCCACCACGTCGAGCGAGTCGTCGTAGCCCAGCTTGTACTTCAGGCCGACGGCCAGGGCGCAGAGCACACCGGCGACCAGGCCGATGATGACGGCCGGGACCGGCTCGACGAAACCACAGGCCGGGGTGATGGCGACCAGACCGGCGACCGCGCCGGAGGAGGCGCCGACCAGGGTCGGCTTGCGGTCCCGGATCCACTCGACGGCGACCCAGCCGACGAGCGCGGCGCCGGTGGCAACCTGGGTGTTGATGAAGGCGATGACGGTGGTGCCGTCGACGGTCAGCTCGGAGCCGGCGTTGAAGCCGAACCAGCCGAACCACAGCAGGCCGGCGCCGAGAGCGACGAACGGCACGTTGTGCGGCCGCATGTTGTCCTTCGGCCAGCCGATCCGCTTGCCGAGGACCAGGACCAGCGCGAGCGCCGCGGCGCCGGCGTTGATGTGGACCGCGGTACCACCGGCGAAGTCGAGCGCCCGGATCGTGGTGCCGATGAAGCCGCCACCCCAGACCATGTGCGCGACCGGGATGTAGACCAGGGTGAACCAGCCGACCGCGAAGAGGACCCAGCCGCCGAACTTCAGGCGGTCCGAGATCGCGCCGCTGATCAGCGCGACCGTGATGATCGCGAACATCATCTGGAAGACGAGGAAGGCGTACGTCGGGATGCCGGTGTTGGCCCCGAAGAACAGCCACTCCTCGGTGATCTTGGCAGCGTCGGCGCCGAGGTAGTCGAAGTTACCGATGATGTTCTGCAGGCCGGAGCTCTCGTTGACCCCGAAGGCGAGGCTGAAGCCGTAGAGGATCCACAGAACGCTGATGAGCCCCAGGCAGGAGAAACTCATCATCATCATGTTCAGAACGCCCTTGGACCGGTTGAGGCCACCGTAGAACAGCGCCAGACCCGGTGTCATGAGCAAAACGAGCGCAGACGACAGGAGCAACCAGGCGGTATTGCCGGTGTTGATCTCCACGCTGCCTCCTCTCGGAATGAAGGTGTCCTCTCACACCGGACCTGGGGCAACGCCGCCTGTCGGCCGGTTCGGCGCGAAGCTTTCCGGCCTGCTGTTTCGAGCACGGTCTTCGCGCGATTTCCGAGACGTCACGCGTTGTTTCCGACGTGTGAAGAAAACCTCACAGTCCGCAGGGATACTGGCCCTGAGCTGCCACGATATCGCCGTTTTCGCCCCGATCGCAGCGCTTTGAGCTAGGTCAGCGCAGCGCGTACTCGAGGGTGTGGCGCTCGTAGTCCAGCAGGCGCAGATCGCGCATCGGCCGGCGCAGATGGCCCTTGTGCACGATCCGGACGAACGCCGGATCGCCCGCCGCCGCCATCCGCCGGATGCCCTCGACATGGTCGACGATCCGCTTGCGGATGGTCCGCACCAGCCGGTGCCGGTCCCGCGGGATCAACCCGTACGCATCCGCGAACAGGCGCAGACGACGAGGCCGGTTCGGCCGCTTCCATCCGAGGGTGTAGGAATCCCGGTCACTGAACAACGGAACCCAGGTCCATGCCGCGTAGGCCACGTCGTAAAGCCGTGAGCCGGGTGACGCCAGATCGAAATCGATCAGCGCCAGGGTGCCGTCCGGCCGCCAGACCACGTTGTGCGGGGCGGCGTCGTGATGACAGATCACCTCGGTGTCCGGCGGGGGCGGGCCGAACGAACGCCAGACCGCGCCCGGCGGCGGGACGAAACCATACTGCGCGTCGTGGAACATCCGCAGCATCGTCCCGACGGTGACCAGGGCCTCCTCGGTCACCCAGTGCGGGGCCAGCGGATACTCGCCGCACTCCCCGTCCAGATAGGAGAGGACCTCACGGCCCTTCTCGTCCATCCCGAGGGCGTGTGGCGAGCCGGTGAACCCGACCCGCTCCAGGTGCAGCAGGAGAGCGTGCACGGCGGGCGTCCACGGCCCCGCGTTGCGCCGGACCGTGTCGCCGATCCGGGAGACCGTAGAGACGTTGCCACCGTGCAGCGGTATCTCGCGCAGCGGCTCCTGCGTCACTCAGGGCCTCCCGGGTATGTACGGCACACCCGCGAGCCTACGCGTCCCCGTCGACAAGAGCCTCGACGAAGGCCTTCGGCTCGAACGGGGCCAGGTCGTCCGGGCCCTCGCCGAGGCCGACCAGCTTGACCGGGATCCCGAGTTTGCGCTGCACCGCGATGACGATGCCGCCCTTGGCCGTGCCGTCCAGCTTGGTCAGCACCACTCCCGTGACGTCCACCACCTCGGTGAACACCCGGGCCTGCTCCAGACCGTTCTGCCCGGTCGTCGCGTCGAGCACGAGCAGGGTCTCGTCGACCGGGCCGTGTTTCTCCACCACCCGCTTGACCTTGCCCAGCTCGTCCATCAGGCCGACCTTGTTCTGCAGGCGGCCGGCGGTGTCGATCAGCACGGTGTCCACGGACGTGTCGATACCCCGTTTCACCGCGTCGAACGCCACGCTGGCCGGGTCTCCCCCTTCCGGGCCACGGACCGTCTCGGCGCCGACCCGCTCACCCCAGGTCTGGATCTGGTCGGCCGCGGCGGCCCGGAACGTGTCGGCTGCCCCGAAGAGCACGCTGCCGCCGTCACCGATCAGCACCCGGCCGATCTTGCCGCAGGTGGTGGTCTTGCCGGCGCCGTTGACGCCGACGACCAGGACCACGGCCGGCCGGCCGTCGTGCGGCGCGGTCCGCAGGCTCCGGTCCAGGCCCGGCTCCAGAGCCGCCACCAGCTCCTCGACGAGCTGCTCGCGGACCTCGGCCACGGTCCGGGTGCCGAGGACCCGGACCCGCTCACGCAGCCGCTCGACGATCACCTGGGTCGCCTCGATGCCGACGTCGGCGGAGATCAGGCTCTCCTCGATCTCCTCCCAGTCCTCCTCCTCGAGGTGGTCCCGGGAGAGAACGCTGAGCAGGCCCCGGCCGAGCACGCTCTGCGACCGGGCCAGCCGGGCCCGCAGCCGGACCAGACGGCCGGCGGACGGCTCCGGCTTCTCGATGACCGGTTTCTCTTCGACAACCGGCGGCGCCTCGACAACCGGCTCCTCCACCGCGACCGGCGGCGAAGGCTGCTCGATGAGCGGCGGAATCTCCTCCTCGGCCGGCGGCACCGTGGGCACGGTGGGCGGCGGCGGGAGATCGCGGCGCCGCATCCTCGGCACCACCAGCCCGACCGCTCCCACGATCAGGACGACGAGCAGGATCACTGCGGCGACCACGTATTCCATGCCCGAATCCTGACAGATGAGCCGTCCGGCCGTGGCGGAGGCCGGACGGCTGGCGATTCCGGGCCGGATTGACGGAGGATGGGACGCCCCTTGAACCCCCCGTGGAGGGATCCCATCCGGTGACCGCTCAACTTCTCGTCGGACCGGTGCTGCGCCGAGTCGACGGCGACCGCGCGACCCTGTGGCTGGAGACGAGTTCGCCGGCGCAGGCGCGGGTCGAGGTGGACGGCGCGGGCGCCGGGTCTGCCAAGACCTTCTCGGCGTACGGCCACCACTACGCGATGATCACGGTCGACGGCCTGGCCCCCGATTCGGCGAACCCGTACCGGCTGTTCCTGGACGACCGGCAGGTCTGGCCGGAGGCCGGCTCGGAGTATCCGCCGCCGGTGATCCGCACCCGGTCCGCCGACGACGCCGCCCAGCCGGTCAGCCTGATCTTCGGCTCCTGCCGGAAGGGCACCCCGCAGGTGAGCGGGCGCTGGCTGCCGCCGGACGCGCTGGACGCGTTCTCCAGGCGGCTGATGACCGATCCGGAGACCCGCCCCGACCTGCTGGTGCTGCTCGGCGACCAGGTGTATGCCGACGAGACCTCCCCCAAGGTGCGCCGTTTCCTGCGCAGCCGCCGGAGCAACGGTCACGACGGCCCGGCCGACCAGGTGGTGGCCTTCGAGGAGTACACGAAGCTGTACCTGGAGTCGTGGCGTGACCCGGAGGTGCGGTGGCTCTTCTCCACCGTGCCGAGTGTGATGATCTTCGACGATCACGAGCTGATCGACGACTGGAACACGTCCGCCTCCTGGCGTTCCGACATGGCCGCCCAGTCGTGGTGGCGGGAGCGGATCTCCGGCGGCCTCGCCTCCTACTGGATCTATCAGCACCTGGGCAACCTGAGCCCGGACGAGCTGGCCGCCGACCCGCTGTTCCGGAAGGTGACCGAGGCCGAGGACGCCACCGATCTGCTGCGCGAGTTCGGGCTGCGGGTGGACGAGCCGTCGTCCGCGGAGAACACCGATGTGCCGTACCAGTGGAGTTTCGCCCTGGACATCGGCCGGACCCGGCTGGTCGTGCTGGACAACCGCTGCAACCGGGTGCTGACGCCGGGCGCCCGGGCGATGCTGCCGGCCGCCGAGTGGAACTGGTTCGTCAACCGGGCCCACGGCGACTACGACCATCTGGTGGTCGGCTCGTCGCTGCCGTGGCTGATGCCGCCCGCCATCCACTATCTGGAGGCGTGGAACGAGCGGATCTCCGAGTCGCACCGGCCCCGGTCGGCGGCGTTCGGCGAGAAGGTGCGGCGGACCTTCGATCTGGAGCACTGGGCCGCGTTCGGCAAGTCGTTCGCGGCTCTGGGCGAGTTGTTCCGGCGGCTCGGCGAGGGCGGGCCGGAGGCTCCCGGACATCGGGTGGGCGCCGGTGGGGCGTACCGTGCGCCGGCCTCGATCAGCGTGCTCTCCGGTGACGTTCATCACTCGTATGTGGCGCGGGCCGACTTCGGTCATGCCATGGCGACCCCGGTCTACCAGTTGACCTGCTCGCCGATCCACAACGAGGTGCCGCTGCCGCTGCGGCCGCTGATGCGGGTGGCGTGGTGGCCGGGGGTGGTCCAGTCGGTGCGCGCGCTCGCGCTGACCATGTCGGTGCGCAAGCCGTCGCTGCGGTGGAAGAAGCTGGCCGGGCCGTACTTCGGCAACGCGGTCGGCACGCTGCGGCTGGACGGCGCGGTCGCCAGCGCCCGGATCGAGGGCACCACCAAGGACGGCAACCTGCACGATGTCGTCGCGGTCGACTACCACCCCTGAAACGGGAACCGGCCCCGGCGCGATCGCCGGGGCCGGTGACACCTGCTACTTCAGTCGCCGAGGTGCGGCAGAGTGGACTTGCCCTTGTCCTGCACGGTGAAGGCGCTCATCGCGTCACCCTCGCCGCTCTCCTGGACGACCACCTTGCCATTCGACGTGCCGGTCAGCGCGTAGAGACCGTTGACCTCGATGTAGAGGCCCTTGCCCCCGGCTGCCTTCGGGAACGTGAAGATCTGGTCCTTCTTACCGGCGTCGCAAGCGGCGATCTTCAACTGGAGCGGCGTGGTCTCGCCGGCCTTGTGCACCTGAAGGCACCACGGCTCGCCACCTTCGATCATCCGGGCGGTCTGCATCAGATATTTCGTCGAGCCCGGTGCGAGCGGTGTGGTCACGAACAGGGAGCGGTCTCCAGGGTCACCGGTGACAGCGGCGACGCCGTCGGCGCCCACAGTCACCGTCAGGCCGGCACCGTTGACGAAGGCGAACTCCCGCTCGCCCTTGATGGTCGCGCTCGCCATGCCGGTCGTCTTGGTCGTCGTGGGCGTGGCCGACGCCGCCGGAGCCGAGGCCGAAGCGGCGGTGCTGGCGGCGGTGGTGGTCGGCGCTGCGGCGGGTGTGTCCGTCTTCTGTGTGGATGCGCACGCCGTCAGGCCCGCGACGAGCGCGCATCCGCCGGCGAACACGGCGATCCTGGTCACAGCAGACATATCAATCCCCTTCAGACAAAGCGTGCCTCACTGGCACGACCCATATCCTCAGGGGAGGACCACACCCGGTCAGCTCACGGACACGGCACGTGGCATCAAACCGGTAGATCGAGAACCTTGCGCAGATATGGTACGTGTTCCGGCCCCGCCCACCGGTATCCGGAGAGCCCCGCCGACCGCGCGCCACGGACCACCCGATCGTCGTCGTCGACGAAGAGCACGTGCTTGGGCAGCACCCCGAGCAGCTCACAGGCCTGCTGGAAATACTCCGGGGCCGGCTTGTGCACCTTCAGCTCCCACGAGCTGAGCACCAGGTCGACCTCGCCGGTGAGCCCGAGCGCGTCCAGGTCGGGGCGCAGCCGGTCGGTGGCGTTGGTGGCGATCGCGACCTTGCGCCCGCCGGCCCGCACCTCACGGACGAAGGCGAGCACCTCGGGGTCGACCTCGCCGCGGTAGGACTGCCACTCGGCGACCGCGGCGGCGGCCCGCTCCGGCTCCAGCGGCAGCCGGTCGGCGACCAGCTTCATCCACTCGGCGTCGGTGATCTCGCCGGCCATCGCGGGCCGGTAGATGTCCCACGACATCGCCGTCTCCAGCAGCGAGGCGGGCTTGAGGCCGTACCCGATCTCGACGGCGATCATCGGAGCCGGGTCCCAGCGGCGCAGCACGCCGTCCAGGTCGATCATCAGGGCCTGGGCGCGGTCGCGCATATACGTCTCTACTCCTCCGGGTCGCGCGCGAGGCGCTGGCTGATCACCTGGGTGACGCCGGCACGCATCGTGACGCCGTACAGGGCGTCCGCGACCTCCATCGTCCGTTTCTGGTGCGTGATGATGAGCAGCTGGCTCTTCTCCCGCAGTTGCTGGAAGAGGGTAATCAACCGGCCCAGGTTGACGTCGTCGAGGGCCGCCTCCACCTCGTCCATGATGTAGAAGGGCGAGGGCCGGGCCCGGAAGATGGCGCAGAGCATGGCCACCGCGGTGAGCGAGCGTTCCCCACCGGACAGCAGCGACAGCCGCTTGATCTTCTTGCCCGGCGGGCGGGCCTCCACCTCGACGCCGGTGGTGAGCATGTCCTCCGGGTCGGTGAGGATCAGCCGGCCCTCACCACCGGGGAAGAGCACCTGGAAGACCTGCTGGAACTCACGCGCGGTGTCCTCGAACGCCGACGTGAAGACCTCCAGGATCCGGTCGTCGACGTCCTTGACCACGGTGAGCAGGTCCCGGCGGGTGGCCTTCAGATCTTCCAGCTGGTCGGAGAGGAACTTGTAGCGCTCCTCCAGCGCGGCGAACTCCTCCAGCGCGAGCGGGTTGACCTTGCCGAGCAGGGTCAGGTCACGCTCCGCCTTGTTGGCCCGCTTCTCCTGGGTGGGCCGGTGGAACGGGGCCGGCTGCGGCTCGGGCTTGCCGTCCTTCTCGGCCTGGGCCACCTCGGCCTGGGTCGGCGGCACCGGCTGATCCGGGCCGTACTCGCTGATCAGCGTCTCGACGTCGAGCGAGAAGTCCTCGGCGGCCTTCGCCTCCAGCTGCTCGATGCGCATCCGCTGCTCGGCACGGGCCATCTCGTCGCGGTGCACCTCGCTGGTGAGCCGCTCCAGCTCGGCCACCAGGCGCTTGGCGTGTGCCCGTACCTCCTGGAGCTCGGCCTCCCGGCTGGTCCGCTCGCTGGCGATCCGGTCGCGGCGGTCGGCCGCGGCGGCCAGCGAGACGGCGACATGTTCCAGGGCGGCGGCCGCGCCGTGCGCGACCGCGCGGGCGATCTCGGCGCCGCGGGCACGTGCCGCGCGCCTAGCGGCGGCCCGTTCCCGGGCCTGCCGCTCCTGGTTGGCCTGGCGCATCAGCGAATCGGCGCGGCCGGCGATGGAGGAGACACGTTCCTCAGCGGTACGGACCGCGAGTCGCACCTCCATCTCGTTCTGCCGGGACTGGGGCACCAGCGCGGCCAGCCGGTCACGTTCCTCGGTGGACGGCTCCTCGTCGAGCGGGGTGTCCTCGGCCAGCCGCAGCCGTTCCTCCAGCTCGGCGACGCGCATCAGATCGGCCTCGCGGGCGGCCTCGGCCTTCTGCCGGGAGGCGCCGAGCCGCTCGCTCTCCGCCTTGGCGGACCGGGCGGCAGCGCCGAGCTCGGCCAGCCGGCGGGCGGCCGCGTTGCGTTCGCCCTCGGCGGCCCGCTTGGCCTGCGCGGCCACCGCGACCGCCTGCTTGAGTTCGGCGACCTCGGCCCGTGCCTCGCCGAGTTGCTCCTTGACCTCGGCGATGGTCTCCTCGGCGACGGCCCGTTTCGCCTTCGCCTCGTCGACCGCGGCCTGGACCTCGATGTAACTGGTGGCCTTGGCCGAGCCGCCGGCCGCCAGGTAGGCGCCGAGCAGGTCGCCGTCCGGCGTCACCGCGCGCAACTCGCTGTTCGCCGCGACCAGGGCGGCCGCCGCAGCCAGGTCGGGGACGAGCACCACATCGCGCAGCGCCCGGTTGACCGCGGGCCGGATCTGCTCCGGGCAGTCGACCACCTCGGGCGCCCAGACCGCGCCCTCCGGCAGGCTCGGGCGCAGGTTCGCGAGCGAACCCTGCATGCCGGGCCCGGCGGATCCGGCGACCATCAGGTCGGCGCGGCCGGCGTCGGCGATCTTGAGGGTACGCATCGCCTCGATCGCCTCGTCCACGCCGGACAGGGCGACCGCGTCGGCCAGACCGCCCAGGGCCGCGGCGAGCGCCACCTCGTGTCCGGGGCGCACACTCAGCATCGACGCGAGGCTGCCCAGCAGACCGGGCACCTGACCGGCCCGGGCCAGCAGCGCCCCGGCGCCGTCCTTGCGCTTGAGGCCCATGGCCAGCGCTTCCTCGCGGGCCTTCCAGCTCGCCGCGTCCTTCTCGGCGGCCCGCTCGGTGTCGCTCAGCTCACGGACCACCGCGGCGGCCCGGTCGTGGGCGGCCACCGCCTCGTCGTGGCGCGCGTCGAGGTCGGCGTTGTCCCGGTCGGCCTCGGTCGACTCGGCCGACACCAGGTCGACCTCGCCCTGCGCGGCCTCGGCCCGCATCAGCGCGTCCTCGTGGGCGATCGCCAGGCGCTCGATCTCCTCGGCGGCGCTGGTGGTCCGGGCGCGGGCCGCGTTCACGTTGCCGGTGAGCTTGGCCAGGCCCTCGCGGCGGTCGGCGATCGCCTTGGCGGCGGCCCGCAGCTCGCCCTCGGCCGCGGCCAGCTGGCGTTCCTGGTCCTGCCGGTGCTCGACCGCCTCGGCCAGGCGCATCTGGTCCTCGGTGAGGGCCTCGCGCAGCTCCTCCTCCTGCTCGCGGACCCGCTCGGCCTCGGCCTCCAGCATCTCCGGGTCGCGGCCGGGACGCTCGTCGTCGGGCGTGGCGGCCAGGTGCCGCAGCCGCTCGGTGGCCAGCTGCTCGGTCGACCGGAACCGCTCCTGCAGGGTGGACAGCTTGTACCAGGAGTCCTGCGCGGCCTGGAGCAGCGGCGCGTCCTCGGCGTGCGCGAACTCCAGGTCGGCCAGCATCCGCTGGACCTCGCGGTTCTCCTCCTCGACCTGGCCGCGGCGCTCGCGCATCGCCGACTCGTCGGCGATCTCCCGGTCCAGGGTGGTGCGCAGCGTGTGCAGGTCGTCGGCGAGCAGCCGGAGCCGGGAGTCACGCAGGTCGGACTGGATGCCGGCGGCCCGGCGGGCCACCTCGGCCTGCCGGCCGAGCGGCTTCAGCTGCCGCCGCAGCTCGGTGGTCAGGTCGCCGAGCCGATTGAGGTTGACCCCCATGGCGTCCAGCTTGCGGATCGCCTTTTCCTTGCGTTTGCGATGTTTGAGTACGCCCGCCGCCTCCTCGATGAACGAGCGGCGGTCCTCGGGTTTCGCGTGCAGCATGGCGTCGAGCCGGCCCTGGCCGACGATGATGTGCATCTCCCGGCCGATGCCGGAGTCGCTCAGCAGCTCCTGGATGTCGAGCAGACGGCACGAGTTGCCGTTGATCTCGTACTCGCTGGCCCCGTCCCGGAACATCCGGCGGGTGATCGACACCTCGGTGTAGTCGATCGGCAGAGCGCCGTCGTTGTTGTCGATCGTGAGGGTCACCTCGGCCCGGCCCAGTGGGGCCCGGCCGGCCGTACCGGCGAAGATGACGTCCTCCATCTTTCCGCCGCGCAGCGCCTTGGCGCCCTGCTCGCCGAGAACCCAGGCGATGGCGTCGACGACGTTGGACTTGCCGGAGCCGTTCGGCCCCACCACGCAGGTGATGCCGGGCTCCAGCCGCAACGTGGTGGCGGAGGCAAAGGATTTGAAACCCTTGACCGTCAGGCTCTTGAGGTGCACGGATCTCCGAAGTGTCGTCTGCTGTTCGTCTGCTGGGTGGCAGGCTACCCGCCGATCGCCGCTGACACAGGAATCACGTGGTGAGAAAAAGCTGCGCGCCGCCACGGGAGTGGAGGCGCGCGTTTTCTGTGGTGCGTCTGGTGTGCGAGGGGATTTCGATGCCGGATGGCTACCCCGCAGTACCGCCCGGCATCAGGGGGCTCAGGTCAGAGCGGGCTCGGTCAGCCGCGCGAACTCGTCTGCCTCCGCGGCCGCCGCCGCGAGACGGTCGTTCTCCGCCTGAAGACGGGTGACCTCGAACTCCAGGGACTGGACCCGGGAGCGCAGTCGGGTGACCTCGTCGAGGAGGCGCCGGTCGGGCGCCGCACCTACGTGGCCAAAGAGGGCCTTCGCCATCGTGACTCCTTGTGACGCGCTGCGTCGATTTTGGGTGGTGCGCTGTCTTTTATCGCTGCCGGAAATGCCGGCCAGCGTGGCGCCTTTCTCACGCACCCGAGCGGTTCAGTGCGCAGTGAACCTCATGCGAACCGACACACCACATGCTCACGGGCACGCGTGAGCGCAGAATCCCGCCAGTGAAACTGCGGGGCTCTTTATGGTGCAAGAACTCAGACCACGGCAAAACCGAGGCATGAGTGGGCGCGACTGGCGACAACTCCATAGTCCGCCGATACCCACCCTCCGTCAAGCCGGGGCAGTGCCGGTTACGCGCGCAACTCAAGTGAATCACGCCACCAAGGCACCTCGCGGCGACGATATGGGTATCCCACCAGGTCTTATACATCTTTCGCGGGCATGTCGATCTCGTCAAGACCGGTCCGTTTTCGCAAGATCCGACGCACTCGGGCACGGTCGTCCCGTTCCGTCCCATCGGCTGCCCCGAGGGGCCACACGGAGGGTTCTGGAGGCACGACCCCGGGTCACCGGGGAGCCGTCCGGCGGCGGCAGCACAGGAGATCGACGGATCTGCGGAGCACGAGCGGCGCCGGTCACCGGCAAACCGGGCCGCACGTCGTGGCCTTTCGGGCAAAAACGGGCAAAGGCGGCTGACAAATAGGGCTAAATGGGACGTAATTCTGTCGCCTAGCCGACATGCTCCGGCAACTTCACCGGGTTGTGTCGTTGCCTCCAGCGTGAATCCGACCCCGTCGCGCGAGCGCATCTGCTTGCTCACCGGCGGCGGGTACCCGTACCGGCGGGACGCCCTCGGCGGATGGTGCCGGACCCTCGTCGAGGGACTGCGCCGGTTCCGCTTCGAGTTGCTGACCGTCACGGACCGTGAACTGCCGTCCGCACCCGCGTACCCGCTCCCGTTCAATGTCGGCTCCGCGCACGCCGTCGCGCTGGGCCGGGGCCAGGGCCGTGCCGAACGACGGCGCGGCCCGGCGCCCGACGGCGCCGCCGAAGCCGCCGCTCTGCTCTGCCGTGGCCTGCTCGGCGACGAGACACCCGTCACCGCGCTGTTCGCCGACGGGCTCCGCCGCGTCAGCGGACTCTGCCCGCCCGGCGCCGACACCGACCCGCTGGCCGCGCTCCCGCTGACCGACGCGCTCCAGGAGGCGTGGCGGCAACGGCAGGCCCACGCCGCCGACGGCACCCCACTGCCGCGGCTCAGCGTGCGCGACGCCCGGGCCGCGGCCACCCTGCTCCGGCACGCCATGCGGGCGATCACCGTGCCGGTGCCCGAGGTCGAGCTGGTGCACTGCGTCGGCGGCACCACCCCGCTGCTGGCCGCGCTCGCCGCACACTGGCGCACCGGGACGCCGTTGCTGCTCACCGAGGCGCGGGCCGCCGTACCCAGGCAGCGGCCCGCCGAGGAACGGCTCTCGCCGAGCGTCCGCGCCGTGCTGCGCCGGTTCCGGACCGCCGTCGCCCGCACCGGCTACACCGAGGCCGAACTGATCGCGCCGCTCAGCACCTACCATCACGGGTGGGCCCTCGGGCACGGCGCCGAACCCACCCGGCTCGTCCAGGTGCCGGCCGGTGTCGACCCCCGCGAGTACCCGGGCGTCGCCGAACTGTCCGAGACCCCCGCCGTGGTCTGGGCCGGCAGCGGTGGACCGGACAGCGGCCTCGCCCTCGTGCTGGAAGCCTTCACCGAGGTCGCGGCGGCCGTTCCCGGGGTGGTGCTGCACCTCGTCGGGGTCACCGCCGCCCACGAGGAACACTGCGCCGAACAGATCGAACGGACCGGGCTCGGCCGGACGGTACGACTGCACCCGCTGCCCGCCGACCCCCGCGACAGGTACACCGTCGGACAGGTCGTCGCCCATGTGCCGGGGCCCGCCGATCCGCCGTACCGGCTGGTCGAAGCCATGATGTCCGGCCGGGCCGTGGTCGGCGTCGACATCGGGCCGGCCGGCGAGACGCTCGGTGACACCGGGATCCTCGTCCCCGCCGGTGACCCGTCCGAACTCGCCATCGCCATCGTCGGCCTGCTCCGCGCCCCCGGGCGGCGGCGGGCCCTCGGCGACGCGGCCCGCCAGCGCGCCCTCAGCCACTTCACCGTCGACCGGGTCGTCCGGGTGTACGGCGCGCTCTACACCGACCTGGCCGCGCCACCCCCGGCGACGGCCTTCGAACTGGCGCTCACCGTTCCCGCGCCCCGGAACACCACGCCGGCGACCGTGCGCTGGCTCACTCGGGAGACCTCATGACGATCACGCCGCGTGGCACGGGCGGGACCGCCACCACACGCACCGCCCGCAACCGCAACCGCAGGCGGCAGCAGAACGCCGCCGGCGAACCCCGGCACGCCGCACCCGGCCAGCCCGAACTCGCCCCGCCCCGGCGGCGGGGCGGCCGGCACGCCGCCGAGGATCCACTGCTGCCGGACGCCGCCGACGCACCAGACCCCGCCGCTGCGGCGGACTTCGACAGCGCCACTGACGTCGCCGATTCGGCGGACGTCTCCAGTGCGGTGGATCTCTCCGGTTCTGCGGACTTCTCCGATTCGGCGGGGTTCTCCGATTCGGCGGGGTTCTCCGGTCGGGCGGGCCTCTCCCGGGTGTCGGAGGCCTCTGGTGCGGCGATCGACGATGTCGAGTTCCCAGCGCCGGCCTGGGACCCGTGGGCGACCAGCACAAGACTTGCTCTGCCTTCGGCCCACGACGACGCATCGGGTGACGACACCGAATCCCCCGGCTGGGACCCGTGGGCGACCAGCACAAGACTTGCTCTGCCGCCGGCCCATGACGACGCATCGGGTGACGATGTCGAATCCCCCGGCTGGGACCCGTGGGCAACCACGATCCGGCAGACCCTGCCGGCGGCCGGCGGCGACGAACCGTTCGACGAATCGGGCGGCAAAGCCGAATCCCCGGCCTGGAACCCGTGGGCGACCAGCACACGACCAGCCCGGCCGGCATCGGACCGCGGCGACGGCCCGCTCGACGTGCCGGATGCGGCGGGCCATCGGGGCTTCTGGGCCGCGCCCGAGGATCGGGAGCCGGGAGCCGAGTGGGACGCCGATACCGACAAACCACCCGCGATGAGCTGGGTCGGTGATTCCGGAACAGCCACCGCGTCGATGGCCGGACGGTCCGGAACCAGGAACGCGGCGGCAGGTGGCTGGGCCGGCCCGGACGACGCCGGGGGCGGCTGGGCCGGAGGTGCCGGGGCGGATCGCCACGGCTGGGCGGACGCCACCGGGAGCTGGGTCCGGACCGACGGAGTCGTCCGTGAGGACACTGATGGCAGGGCTGCGTCGGCCGGGTGGGCCGATGAGCCCACCGGTTGGAGCGACGCCGGCCGAGCCCATCCGAGCAGCTGGACCGACCACACCGGCATGACCGCCCTGCCCACCGCCTCCCGCGCCGGGACCGGGACCGACCGGCGGACCGGCGGGGATGGCGGGCACGACTTCGCCGACACCGGGATCTGGCCGCGCACGGTGACCGACTGGACCGATGCGTCCGGCGGCTGGGGAGACTCCGGCGGCTGGGGAGAGCGGGCCGATGCAGACGTCGAACGGCTCTGGCTCGAACTCGGCGCAGCCGACGACCCCGATGCGCCGCCGGAGGACGGGGATGCCTCGCCCGCCGATGGGGAGAGGCGTGGGCCGTACCGCACCGGCCGGCGGCATATCGGCCGCTGGTCGCACGCGCGGCGGACTCGGAGCGCCTATCTGAGCGCCGCACTCGTCCGCTGCGGCGTCTACCTCGGCGCGCTGAGCGTCGCGGTCGCCGCCGCCGAACCGCTCGGGCGGGTCGCGTGGCCGGTACCGGCCGTGATGGTGCTGCTCGGGTGGACCGCCGCACAGGCCCTGACCAGCATGGGAGTGACAGTCGCCAGGCGTGGCGGGCCGAGTGCCGCGGCGCGGACCGTCGGGGCCGGGTTCGCGGCGGTCATCGGGGTCTGGTGCGCGCTCGTCTGGGTCGCGCCGGACGCCCTCCTCGGCCCGGACCGGCTGCTCGCCGCCACCGCCGGCATCGGCGGACTGGTCACCCTCGCAACAGTCACCGCCGCCCTCGTCACCAGAGCGGAGAGCGCGGTCGCCGGATGGTACGTGCCCTGCTGGCTGCTCGCCGCCGCCGCGATGGCCGACGCCGCCGGAGTTCCCGAAGCCGGCCTCGTCCCGGTCCAGACGCTGCTGCCGGCGGCGATGGTGGCGGTCGCGATCCGCGCGTTCCAGCCCGCGCTGCTCCCGGCGTCGGCGGACCGTGCCGCCCGCCGCACCGCCAGCCGGGGCTCGCGCCTCACCGCCTCCACGGCCGGCGGATCGCGGATCGCCGGTTGTGCCGGGCGCGGGTCACGGCTCACCGCGGCGGATCGACGGCGGGCCGTCGCCTACCTGATCATCGGGGCTGCTCAGGCGTTCTCGGTGATCCTGCTGTGGCGCGGTGGCCCGGCCGTCATGCCGCTGCCGGCCGCGTTGCCGCTGCTCGTCGCGGTACCGCTGCTCGAAGGGCTGATCGGCTGGCACACCGACCGGATCGACGCCGGCCTGGACGCGGCCGTCACGCCCGCGGAATACGACAGGCACGTACGCAACGTCACCATCATCACGCTGGCCGGGCTGCTACCGCCGCTCGCCGCCGGTTGTGGGCTGCTGGTCGCCGCGTACCGGCTGCCGTACGGCTTCTCGGTCGTGCCCGGCGCCCGTGACGCGGTTCTGGCGCTCGCCGCCGCCACCCTGCTCGGCGGGGTGTTCGCGGTCACCTTCCTGCTGGCCGCCCGCACCAGGCACGGGATCGCCGCGGCTCTCGCCGTCATCCCGCCGCTGGCCGCGGCGGTGCTCGCCCTGTTCGCCTCGCCGTCCGGGCTCCTGCCCGCGGCTGTCGCGGTCCTCGCCGCCACCCATCTGGCCGGACTGCTCATCGTCGCCCTGACCGCCGCCGACCTACGGAGGACGCCGTGAAAACCCTGTTCCCACCGTACGCCCATCCGTCGCCCGAGCTGGAACTGGACGCCGACACCTGGATCGTCCGCGAACATCCCGGCGACCGCCGCACCCTGCACCAGTCGCTCGGGCGGATCGACCTCGACTGGGGCAGCCGTTCCCTGGCCGACGTCCTGGCCGACGTCGACGCCTGGCGCGCCGACGGGGTGGAGGGGCTGTTCCTCGACCGGGCGCCGGCCGGCTCCGGAGGGGTGGGCCCGGTCGCGCTGACCGTGCGCCTGGCCGCCCGGCGCGGTCTGCATCGGGTGGTGCTCAACCCGGGGGTGCCGACCCATCCGCTCTACCGGGATCTGGGTGTACGGATCTGCACCTTCGAGGGACCGTGGTCGGCGTATCAGAGCTGGGACGGCGACGGGGTGCGACCCGGGGACGGCCACATCGTGTACGGGGTCCCCGCCCCGCTTCTCACCGCCGCCCGCCGTCTGATGGGCCGCCGCGGAGCCGGTTTCGGCCTGGCCACCGACGCCGCCCCGCAGGTGACCGCGGCCCCCGCCGGCACCCCCGGCTGACCCCCGCCGGCTCTCACCGCGGTCAAGAAGCGTGCAAGACAGCGGTGGGAGCCGGCCACGAAAACCGGCTGGTCCACACCGCTGTCTTGGACGGGCTGAGACAACGGTGGAAGCCGGCCGGGACCACCGCATACGCCCGGCGGTCGCGCTGTCGGCCGGGACCACCGCCTGCGTCGCGTGGTAGGTGTGGCAGGGGTGGGTTGCGGCCGGGGGCGGCCGACGGCGTACCGAATCAGGGTTTGCGGGGTTTGGGTTGGCAGCGAGGACAGCTGAAGCTGGACCGGTTCATGAACTGCTCGCGCCGGATGATCGCACCGCAACGGTGGCAGGGCTCGTTCTCGCGGCCGTAGGCGTTGAGGGACCTGTCGAAGTAGCCGCTCTCGCCGTTGACGTTGACATACAGCTCGTCGAAGCTGGTGCCGCCGGCGACGATGGCCTCGCCGAGGACGTCGCGGACGTGACCGAGCAGCCGGGCCACGGCCGGGCGGGTGAGCTGGTCGGTGGGCCGCGTGCCGTGCAGCTTGGCCCGCCAGAGGGCCTCGTCGGCGTAGATGTTGCCGACCCCGGAGATCAGGGTCTGGTCGAGCAGGGCCCGTTTGACCTCGGTGTGCCGGCCGCGCATCCGGGCGTTGAACGCCGCGTCGTCGAAGAGCGGGTCCATCGGGTCGCGGGCGATGTGCGAGATCTCGTCGGGGAGTTCGGCGCCGCCCTCGGAGACCGACAGGCCGCCGAACGTGCGCTGGTCGACGAACCGCAACTGCGGGCCGCCGTCGGTGAAGGTGAACCGGATCCGCAGGTGTTTCTCGTCCTCGGCCTCGGTCGGCTGCATCAGCAGCTGGCCGGACATGCCGAGGTGGCCGATGATGGCGTCGCCGGAGTCCAGCGGCAGCCACAGGTATTTGCCGCGGCGGGAGACGTCCAGCACGGTACGCCCGGCGAGCACCGCCGCGAAGTGGGCGTCACCGGGCACGTGCCGCCGGATCGCGCGTGGGTGCAGCACCTCGGCGGTGGCGATGGTGCGGCCGGTCACCCACTTCGCCAGGCCCATGCGGACGGTCTCGACCTCGGGAAGCTCGGGCACTTCAACGTCCTTTACAAGGTGTACGGCCAGACGGTTACCAGGTAGGCGCCGTACCAGAGACCGAACAGCGCCCAGGCGGTGATCGACAGGACCGCGACCCGGGGGCGGGCGCGGGCGGCCGCCACTACGGCGGGCAGCAGCGTCAACAGTACGGGCAGCAGCAGCCGCGGTTTGGAGTGGTAGAACCCGGCCTGCCCGTAGACGAGGATCATCGCGACCACGCCGTAGACGGCCAGCGGCAGCCACGGTTTCTGGGCCAGCGCCACCCCGGCCGCGGCGAGCGCCGCCAGCAGGATCAGCGCGACGCTCATCGGGATCCAGCCGTCACCGGTCCGCAGGGTGGTCCAGAGGAACTGGGCGGTGCTGGAACCGTAGTCGAACGAGGTGCCCCAGCCGGCTGTCTGGATCTTGAACCAGGCGGTGAGGTCACCGACCCGGTAGGCGACCCAGCCGAGGTAGGCCGGCACCCCGGCGAGAGCGACCGCGGCCGCCGTGAGCGGCTTCCACTTCGGCTGGTCGTCGTTCTTCAGGGCGAGCAGCGCGGCCACCGCGAGAGCGAGCGCGGCGGCGGCGCCGGTCGGCCGGCTCAGCGCGGTGAGCAGGCCGAGCAGCCCGGCCGCCCACCAGATCCGCCGGTGCGCGGCGACGAACATGCCGGCGACCAGGGCGATGTAGAGACTTTCCGAGTACGCCATGGACAGCACCACGGACGCCGGGGCCGAGCAGCAGATGGCGACCAGGGCCCAGCCGGCCCGTTTGCCGTAGAGCGACGAGCCGAGCAGGTGCAGGGCGATCGCGGCGCAGACCGAGGCGAGCCAGGCCACGGTGAGGGCGGCCGCGCTCGGGTCGATGCCGATGGCGGCGCCGGCCCGGATCAGCATCGGGTAGACCGGGAAGAACGCGAGCTCGTTGCCTTCGAGCTGGCCGGTCGCGCTGTAGGTGTAGCCCTCCGGGTAGCCGTCCATGGCGACCCGCAGGAACCATCCGGCGTCCCAGATCAGCAGCCGTTCCCAGAGCGAGCGGGGCTCGGCGACGCCGCCGTTCAGCCACCAGATCATGATCAGCTGGCCGATCCGGGTCAGGGCCAGGATGCCGACCGCGGCGCCGATGCCGCGCAGCTCGCCGGCCCGCTCCCAGAGATCCTCCTTCGTGGGCTGCTCCACGACGGTGGTCACGAGTCGGTCTTCTCGGACTGCTCCGTCAACGTCCGCCACGCTGCCGCGGCGGCCCGCTGCTCGGCCTGCTTCTTGCTGCGGCCCTCGGAGCCGCCGTAGCGCTCACCGGCCACCACCACCCAGGCGGTGAACGTCTTCGCGTGGTCCGGGCCGGAGTCCTCGATCTCGTAGTCCGGCACACCCAGGCCGAGCGCCGCGGTCAGCTCCTGGAGGCTGGTCTTCCAGTCCAGCGCGGCCCCCCGGCCGGCCGACTCGGCCATCAGCGGGTCGAACAGCCGGTGGATCACCTCGCCGGCGATCTCCAGCCCGTGCTCCAGGTAGATCGCGCCGAGCAGGGCCTCCAGCGTGTCGGCCAGGATGCTGGCCTTGTCCCGCCCGCCGGTGGTCTCCTCGCCCTTGCCGAGCAGCAGGTGCGGGCCGAGACCCTCCGGGCCCAGGCCGCGCGCCACGTCGGCCAGCGCGTGCATGTTGACCACGCTGGCCCGCAGCTTGGCGAGCTGGCCCTCGGGCAGGTCCGGGTGGTTGTGGAACAGCGCGGACGTGATCACCACGCCGAGCACCGAGTCGCCGAGGAACTCCAGGCGCTCGTTGGTCGGCAGGCCACCGTTCTCGTACGCGTACGAGCGGTGGGTCAGCGCGCGTTCCAGCAGCTCCGGCTTGAACGGGACACCGAACGCCTCCTCCAGCGGTTCAGTGGAGGGGCGACGACGCTTGTCAATCATGCGATACCTCGCTGAGCGCTAAGAAGATCGGCGATCGCCGCGACCGAGTTGCGGCGGTGCAGGTCGGCCGCGAGCGCGATGCCCGCGGCGAGATCCGGGCCGGTGGCCGCGCCATGGCAGACGACGACCGTGCCGGAGACCCCGAGCAGCAGCGCCGCCCGGGCCGGTGGATCGGTGTTCCGGGAGGGCGGGCCGGATAGCGCGTACGCCGTTTCCAGCCCTTTGAGCAGTACGTTTCCCGTGAAACCGTCGGTCACCACGACATCGGCGGCACGGCCCAGCACGATGTCACCGCCCTCGACCAGACCGGCGTACCGGGCGCCGCCCGGCAACGGCAGGTCGACCAGCTGGGCGGGCAGGGCACGGCGCAGGCGGTCACCCTTGCCGGGCTCGGTGCCGATGGTCAGCAGCCCGACGCGGGGCGTCGGCATTCTCAGGACGACCGAGGCGTACGCGGCGCCGAGGCGGGCGTGCCACGCGAGGGTCTCCTCGTCGGGGTCGACCGAGGAACCGACGTCGAGCAGGACGAGACGGCCGGCCGCGGTCGGCAGCACGGCGGTCAGGGCGGGTCGGCGGACGCCGGGCCAGCGGCCCAGCTCGCGGGCGGCGGAGAGAACCGTGGCCCGGGTGTCGCCGGCCGAGACGAGGGCGTCGGCGCGGCCCTCGGCGACTGTGTGAATCGCGGCACTCACGGCATCGGCCGGGGCGGCGACTGTGGTGATCCGGCGGCGGTCGCCCGGTTTCAGGGCGGCCAGAACCGCGTCGGCGGCATCGGCCGGGCCGACGAGCGTCAGCTGAAGGGCCGGGTCTGCCTTGCAAGCACGCAGAGCGCCGTCAACCACGACGGCGGGAGCCTGGTCCCCGCCGAGGAGGTCGACGGCGATCCGCGCGGTGCCCGGCTCCCCGACAGTGCGCTGTCCAGGAGCCGTGGCACCGGTGGCTCGCCACCGCTCGGGCACGACCCGCCCGATGATCGGGCGCGTCACGCGGCGTCGTCAGACCTCGAGGACCTGGCGGCCGTTGTAGGTGCCGCAGACCGGGCAGGCGGCGTGCGGCAGCTTCGGCGACTTGCACTGGGAGCAGGCCGCGGTAACCACCGCGGTCGCCTTCCAGTTCGCCCGGCGCGAGCGGGTGTTGCTGCGCGACATCTTGCGCTTGGGGACGGCCACGGTTCCTACTCCTTGTTGTTTGACAGGTTGCGCAAAGCGGCCCAGCGGGCGTCGACCTGCTCGTGGCTGTGGTCAGCCGGCAGATCGTCGAAGTGCACCCCGCAGTCGGGGCACAACCCTGGGCAGTCCGGGCGGCAGAGCGGATTGGTCGGCAGCATCAGGACGATCGCGTCCCGAATCGCCGGCTCCAGGTCCAGCAGGTCGCCCTGCATCCGGCCGACCTCGTCCTCGTCGGTGGTCTCCTCGGTGGTGCTGTCCGCGTAGGCGAACAACTCCGCGACCGAGACCTCGAACGACTTGTCGATCTCGTTGAGGCAACGCCCGCACTCGCCGGTGAGCGAGCCGGTGGCGGTGCCGCTGACATAGACCCCCTCGGAGACCGACGTCATGCTCATGTCGAGCGTGAGGTCGGAGCCCTCAGGGACCGAGATCAGCTCCAGGCCGAGGTCTGCCGGGGCCGGCACCACCCGATTCAGGGCACGCGTCGCACCAGGCTGCCGCGGCAGTTTCGTCGTGTCGACGACCAGCGGTTGCCTGGGGTCCAGGTGGCTCTGTGGTGACTTGGGCATCGTGATTCCTCAGCCATGGTAGGCCGACCGAAAACATTACCTGAGCTTGTAGGACGTCGTCGAATCGACCCCGGGTCAGAACGGGAGCGGCCGCTCGGCATCCTCACCCTGGAAGGTGCCGATCTCGCGCAGCGCATGCATCTTGTCACGCCCACGCTCGATGGATGCCAGCGCCCGGGTCAGGAACTGCTCGAAGTTGGCCAGCGCGGTGTCGACGTAGTCGTCGACCTCCTCACGCAGCCGCTGCGCCTCGGTCCGTGCCTCGGCGATGATCCGGGCGCCCTCGTGCTCGGCCGAGACCGTGATCTCGTTCACCGAGACCAGGCGGGCGTGCTCGCTCTCGCCCTCGCTGACGATCCGGTCGGCCTCACGCCGGCCGGCGTCGACGATCCGGTCCCGCTCGTCCAGGACGGCAGCCGCCTTGCGCAGCTCCGAGGGCAACTCGGCGCGCAGCTCCTCGAGCCGCTCGATCATCTCGCCGCGGTCGAACATGAAGTTCGTCCGGGACATCGGCACGGAGCGCGCGTCCTGGACCAGCTCGATGAGCTCGTCGATGCGGTCGAGCGGATCCACCGGTGCCTCACTCCTGTCGTCGAACCGCCACCCAGCGTGGTGCGATCACGTTACTGCCCCGGCGGCTAATTCTGCTTCAACCGGCCCACCAGGCGAGCCAGCACATTGTCCGGCAGGTACGACGAGGCGTCGCCACCCCACTTGACCACGTCCTTGACCAGGCTGGAGGACAGGAACGAGTAGAGCGGGTTGGTCGGCATGAACAATGTCTCCACACCGGAGAGCCCGATGTTCATCTGCGCCATCTGCAACTCGTAGTCGAAGTCGCTGACCGCCCGCAGGCCCTTGACCACGACCGCGGCGCCCTGCGCCCGGCAGAAGTCGACCAGCAGGCCGTGGAAGGACGCGACCCGCACGTTGCCGTACTCGGCCGTCGCCTCGCGGAGCATCTCCAGCCGCTCCTCGATGGTGAACAGCCCGGTCTTCGACTGGTTGATGAGGACACCGATGATGACCTCGTCGAACAGCCGGCTGGCCCGTCCGATGATGTCGAGGTGCCCGTTGGTGACCGGGTCGAAGGAGCCTGGACACACCGCTCGTCTCATGATCGGCGACCGTACCAAAGCGTGGTCTCGCCATAACGCCGGGTACGGTCGCCGACGAGACCGTCCACCCAGCTCAGCGGCTCGCCACGGGTGGATCGCTCGAAAATCACCACGGCGTCCGGCGCCAGCCAGCCGTTGGCCACGAGCTCCTGCTGCAACGTGGTGATCTCGTCGTCACCCAGCGCGTACGGCGGGTCGGCGAACACCACGTCGTACGGCCCGCCGGACGGCGGGTCACCCAGCGCCTGAAGCACCTTGCCGGTGACCAGTTTGGCCGCCGGGCCGACGCGGAGAGCGACGATGTTGTCACGGATCGCCCGCGCCGCCTTGCTGTCCGACTCGATCAGGAGCGCGTGCGCAGCGCCCCGGGAGAGCGCCTCGAGTCCTATCGCGCCGGACCCGGCGTACAGGTCAGCGAACCGCGTGTCCGACAAATCGGTCATGGTGTCCAGCGTGCTGAAAAAGGCCTCCCGGACACGGTCCGATGTGGGCCTGGTGTGCGCGCCCGGCGGCGCCGACAGCCGCCGGCCGCCGTGTGCGCCCGCGATAATCCTTGTCATCACAGGGGACGCTACTTCACCAGCCCCGAAGGGCCATGATGGCGTGAACTTTTCCCTCCCAGCGGGCACTGCGGGCGACGGTACGGTTCCGTTCGGTACAACGAAGATCTCGAATCTGCAACAACAGCATTAGCGGACGCTGAGACGTTTCTTTGATCTCGGGAAATGACTATCGTCGGGCGACGTTGCGGTGGCGTTCTATCGTCCCCGCCGATGACGCGGGGAGGCGTCGTCGCAGATTCGCTCAATCCACCAGCGACTGCTGTTGTCTCCTCGCGCGCTCCTCACTACCCCCTACACAGGAGATGGCGTGAACGTGTCCAAGTCCCCGCTCCGCCGGGTGTCCGCCCTCGCCGCCGGGTCCCTCATCGGTCTCGCCGGCGTCGCGGTGTTCGCAACCCCGGCGTTCGCCCACCACAGCAACATCTCGGGCGTCGCCAACTGTGTGGACGGCAACTGGGTCGTCGACTGGACGGTCAACGCCATCGGCGGCGACTACCCCGGCCAGATGGCCACCTTCACGACGGTCGACATCGCCCCGGCCGGCACCACGCTGAGCAACCCGAGCCTGGCCATCGGCGGCGAGCCGATCCCGGCCGGTGTGCCGATCACCGCCAAGCAGATCGTCCCCGGCGACGCCAAGGGCGCCTCGGTGAGCCTGGTTGCCAAGTGGACCAACCCGGACTACTTCGACGGCCGCGTGACCACGGGCAACGTCGACTTCGAGGGCGAGTGCAAGCCGGGCACGCCGACCGACGAGCCGAGCACCCCCACGGACGAGCCCAGCACCCCGACCGACGAGCCCAGCACCCCGACGGACGAGCCGAGCACCCCGTCGGAGGAGCCCAGCAAGCCGCCGACGCTGGAAGACGTCCCGGCCGAGCCGACCTACGAGGTCACCTGCGACACGATGGAGATCGGCGCGGACAACCGCGAGAACGCCACCCCGATCACCATCGAGTACGAGACCAGCAAGGGCGAGAAGCGCACGCTGGTCGTCAAGCCGGGTGAGTCGAAGGCCGAGAAGTTCAGCGCCACCGAGGGCTTCTCCGTCAAGGTGACCTACACCGTCGAGTACAAGGGCACGACCTTCACCAGCACCCTCGAGATCCCGTTCGAGGCGCCGGCCGAGGGCTGCGACGACGGTGAGGGTGGCGGCCTGCCCGTCACCGGTGCCGCCGCTGGTGGCGTCGCCGCCGGTGCCGCCGGCCTGCTGGCCATCGGTGGCGCGCTGTTCTTCGTCGCTCGCCGCCGCAAGGTGAAGTTCACCGCCTGATCAAGGCTCAGCACCACATAACAACAGCAACAACCGGGGGGGGGGGGGGGCGGTGTTTGGGGGGCCCCCCCCCCGGAACCCCCCCCATGGTAGGGGGAGATTAAAGT
>NZ_JBEZXU010000006.1:0-263465 GCF_040638175.1 Actinoplanes sp. NPDC026670 | reverse complement strand
GTGACGATGGTGACCGCGGCCGGCGGGGTCGAGCGGTACACCCCCGCCTCGCCCGGCGTCCCCGGCGGGCGGGGGGGGGGCGGCGCGCGCCGCTCGCCCGCCCCCCCCCCCGCGGCTGTGCTCAGTAGAGGGTCAGTTGCAGGACCTGGCGCCGGATGCGTACGCCAGGCCGAACCCGGCCGCCGACGAGTCCATGAAGACCACCTCGCGTCCCGTGCCCGCGGTCGCGAACATCTGAGCGCCCGGGCTGCACGACGCCGGACCGATGTACCGGCCCTGGAACGTGTACTGCTTGAGCTTCGGGTTGAGCGAGTTGTCCGGGTAGCCGCCGTTCTCCATCCAGGCGCTCACCGGCGCCTCCTCGGTCACGGTGAGGGTGGTGTCGGACAACGCGACGGTGTCGGCGCGGACCGCCTGCGGCGAGTTCTCCTCGAAGAGCAGGTGGCTGGTGCGCGTCGCGAAGTCGAAGAGCCGCACCGAGTTGTGGTACGCCCCCTTGCTCAACTCGCCGTCGACGATGTGGCCGTAGTCGCGGTCGGTCATCCAGGCGACGCCGGTGCCGGACAACACCGGATAGCTCATCCGCTCGGCGCCGACATCACCGCCGGCGTAGGCCGTCTTCCCGGTCGCGAGGTCGTGCACCTCGACGTCCAGCGACCAGTACACGCCGTTGGCGTCGGGCTGACGGAAGATCTCGTACCGGACGTAGGAGATCTTGCTGCCCTTGATGCTCGGCGCCGTCGCGTTGCCGAACCAGTCCGGATGGGTGAGGGTGTGCACGGCCGGCGAGCCGATCCGCAGGTAGCGCACCACGTCGAGGTATTGCAGCTCCGGATCGTATTGGCTCCACGTGACGAGGTCGCGGTCGAAACCGAGGCCGTCGATGCGGTACGGGGAGCTGTAGAGCTCCTTGACCGGGCCGCCACCGATCGGGGCCGACAGGATGCGGTTGGTCTCCCAGGTCGGCGAGTCGGGGTCGATCGCGAGTGACGACCACACGACCCGCTTGCCGTCGGTGCGCGCGAAGCGGTGGATGGCCCCGTCCGCCGGGGAGATCCGGTACGGCGTGCCCTTGCCGTTGAGGCGGCCCACCCAGATCGACGTCGGTTCGGCGCGGTTCGCGTCCGACCGCGGCACGGTGAACCATTCGCCGGCCACGCTGGCCTGCATGTCGGCGTACATGCCGGTGTTGAGCTTGTCGATCAGGATCTTGGTGCCCTTGCCGTACAGCTGAGACTTCCACTTCGCGGTGATGCCGCGCGAGTCGAACGCGGTCTGCACCACCTTGAGGTCCTTCCGGCCCAGGTGGAACGACTTGGCGGAGGCGAGCACGGCGTCACGCGCGTCGACGAAGTCGGACATGGGCGTCAGGTAATCGGTGAGAGCCCGGTAGACGATCTTGTCGGCCACCGTCTTGTCGAGCGCCTGACGGATGTCCCACAACGCGCCCGAGACGATCGTCGAGTTGAGGTGCACGCCGCCGTAGTCCATCGACGCGATGTCGATGAGGTGCTGGAAGTCCGCCGTCGTGGCGCCGTCGTTCAGGTCACGCAGGGCGCAGTCGGCGGGCGCCAGGGTCCGGCAGAGGTCGCCGCCGAGCAGCCCGGCCTGCGGGTCGGACATCGGGGTGCCCGACACGTCGACGTCGATGGCGTTGCCGAAGTAGTCGGCGAGCGCCTCGTTGAGCGCGCCCGGCTGTCCGGCGTAGACGAGGTTCGCGGTGTTCTCCACCACGCCGTGCGTCATCTCGTGGCCGACGACGTCCGGGTCCGCGGCCAGCGACAGGTACTCGTCGTCGCCGCTGCCGTACACCATGCGGGTGCCGTCCCAGTACGCGTTGACGAACGGGTAGCCGCCGTAGGTGATCCCGACGATCGAGTCGATCGCCATGCCCTTGTCGTCCAGGCTGTTGCGCCCGAGCTTCGTCTGATACCACTCGAACACCTGCGCGGCGTCCCAGGCGGCATCCACGGCGCCGGCGGCGGTCAGGTCGGCGCCGATCGTCGTGGACGGCGACGCGAACGGCGTCATGCCCTCCGGGAACCCGCCGTCCATCAGGTTGTAGTAGTCCCAGCCCCGGCCGTCCCAGGTCGTGACCGGCACCGTCGCGCCGCTGGGCTGACGGTGGGTGATGTCCATCATCAGGTACGTGCCGCCCGCGTCGAGCAGCGGCAGCGGCACGGTCGCGCCGTGCAGGGTGGTGCCCTGGCCGACGACCGACGCCGACCCGTCACCCGCCTGGCGCGGTTCCGTCGCGGGCTGCGGCGCGGCGGCCTTGCCGTCGGCGGCCAGCGCGGCGGCCTGCTGACCGGAGGCGAACGACTTGATCCGGCTGACGCTGAGCAGCGGCACCGCGTTCGTCGCGCCCACGTACACGTCGGTGAGCACGGGCTGACCAGACACGGTGTCCTTGCCCTTGACGAGCACGCGCCGCGCGAGGACCCCGGTGCCGGTCGGCATGACCACCAGCCCTTGGTCGGCGCCGGCCAGGTCGGTGGCGGTCGTGCCGGGACGCGGGGCGGAGGGCACGACCGCGGCGCCCGGGTGCAGGCTCCTGCGTACCTCCTCGACGGCCCGGGAGACAGCGACCGCGGCGGGGATCGGGGTGACCGTCGTGTCGACGTCCAGGTTGGTGAAGTAGGTGCCCGACGTTCCGGTCACCGTGCGCTTGGCGGCGGACTTCTCGGTACGCACCACGTACTGCGCACCGAACACGGGCAGGCCCTTGTAGCGCTGGTTCAGCCGTACCGTCTCCCGCTCTCCGTCGGTCTCGACGCTCGCGGTGGTGAGCGTGCCGGCCGGATCGCCGATCCGGTAACGGTCCTTGTGCCCGGCGAGGTGGGCTTTGGCGGCCTTGTCCGGCGCGACGGTCGCGTCGACCGGGTCGGCCACGTCGTCCACGAGCGCTGGGGTGTCCGTCTCCGGCGCCACGGTGACGGGGACGGACTCGTCCGGCGCCGGCGCCGGCGGCGGGGTCGCCGCGTTCGCCGGCTGGGCGGTGGTTCCGAGGAGTGCCGCCACTGTCAGGGCGGCGATTGCGGGTAGTGCCGTGGGTCTGCGCAACTGGTGCTCCTGCGAGGTTGTGAACAGGCTCCGGTTCGCCCACCTCACCGCGGGGCCGGAGGCCGCCACAAGGACGATCCTGTGCACTTGCGCAAGTGCGCAGACCGTCCACGACCGACGGACAGCTTCTTACGTGGCCGTAATCCCCGATTCACCCGAGCCGTCGGTGATCCGAGCAGGATGGGATCGAGGGGTGCAACTACGTATGAATGCGACGGACATACCGTGGTCGGCGACTGGTCTTGATCCGTCCGCCGGCCGGGTGCTGGAGCACCTGATGGCGGTGCGATCGGCGGACCGCGACGAGGTGGCGTCCGCGGCCGGTTTGTCGGCCGTGGAGGCGGAGCGTGCGCTGCGGCTCCTCACCGACTCGGCGCTGGCGTCCCGGATCGATGGCGCGACACCTCGATGGGCGGCCGCGCCGCCACGGCCGTCGGTCGGCGCCCTGCTGGCCCGGCAGCGGGCCGAACTGGCCCGGGTCGAGGAGCTCGTGGAACGCCTCTTCGAGACGCACGAGGCAGTGTCCGGGCCACGAGTCACCGGCATGGTGGAGGTGCTGGAGAACGAGGACGAGGTGCCCGCACGCTACCGCCAGCTGCTGACCGAAAGTTCGGCCGAGGTGTTGCATCTGGCGAAGCCGCCGTACGTGACGAGCGCGTCGTCCGAGCCGGTGGGCGTGGCGCCCGGTGTCCGGATGCGATCGGTGTACGAGACGGACGGCCTCACCGACGCGGTGTCCCTGATGACCGCCCTGCGCGGAACGGGGCAGGGCGGCCGGCTGCGGCTGACCTCGCAGATCCCGGTGAAGCTGGTGATCTTCGACCGGGCGGCCGCGCTGCTGCCGATCTGGGCGGACCGGCCGTCGTCAGGCTCGCTGGTGGTGCACTCGCCGGCCCTGGTCACAGCGCTGGTGGCGCTGTTCGAGAGCGTCTGGGACCGCGCCGAGCCGGTGCTGCTGACGAGACGCCACGACCTGCCGGACGCCGACGACGCCCTGCCTGCTTCGGGGCGCGACCTGCGGACACGGGAGATCCTGCGGATGATGGCGGCCGGCATGAAGGACCAGACGATCGCCCGGATCCTCGACATCAGCCGCCGCACCGTCCAGCAGCACATCAGCGACGCCGGAACCGTCCTCGGCGCCCGGACCCGTTTCCAGATCGCCGTGCTGGCGGCCAAACGAGGGTGGCTGAGCGACCAGCACGACGGCGCGGCGAGTGGCATCATCGGCGGATGATCGACGCGGAGACCCTGCGGGCGACGCTGCCGGGCGGGTGGCGGGTGCTGGCGACCACCTTCCCGATGTGGTTGTCCGGGCGGCGGATCAACCCCATCTTCTCGTACGGGTTGCTGCCCGGCCCGGATCTGCGGCTCAGTGACGAGGTCACCTATCAGACCCGGGCGGGCCGGCAGCGGCGGATCTCGGGTGTCGACCGATTCGACCCGGCGACCGGCTGGCTCACCTGGCGGGGCCGCGGCGCCCTGGGCCTGCTGACCAGCCGCTGGCGGGTGGAACACCTCAGCGACGACCGGGAACTGATCGTGCTCACCTTCGACCGGTCCCTGGTGACCCCGGCCGGCGTGGATGTGATCGGCCGGGGCCCGGATCCGCGTCCCGAGGCCCGCGACCGGCTGCCACCACTGTCCGCCGACGGACTTCAGTGGCTGCCATGGTCCACAATGCCCGGATGACGCCGCCCCCGCGAGTGCCCGGACTGCCCCTGCTCGGCAACGCCCTGCCGATGATGGGCGACGTCCAGCAGTTCTTCGTCGACACCTATCACCGGCTCGGTCCGGTCTACCGGGTCAAGGCGCTCAACCAGGCGTTCGTCATCATGGCCGGGGAACGCGCCAACCGCTTCCTGCTGGAGCGCGGCGAGGAGGTGTTCTCCAGCGAGGTCAGCTTCGGCGGGCTGAACCACGAGTTCGGCATGCGTGTGCACGTGCTGCGCGGGCGACCGCACCGGCATCTGCGCAAGGTTCTCGCCACCGGGCTGTCCCGGGACCTGCTGGCCGCTCGCTGGGACGAGGTGACGCGGGAGACCGAGCAGACCTTCGACAGCTGGCTGGGGCAGCGGGCGCTGCCGGTGGTCGACGCCTGCCAGCGGCTGGCCGCCGCGCAACTGTCCGTCGCGTTCACCGGCGCCAGTTCGGCGGCCCGGTTCGCGACGTTGCGGTCGGCGTTCGAGCTGGTTCTCGACGTCACCATCGCGGGGAAGTGGCCGGCGGCGGCTCTGCGCCTGCCCGCGTACCGGCGGGCGCGGGCCGAGATCCTCGCCTTCGCCCGGGACGCGCTCGCCGACCGGGCCGCCCACCCGACCGGTGGGCCGCGTGACCTGCTCGACCAGGCCCTCGACGCGGTGGACGAGAACGGCGAGGCGTATCCGCTCGACGTCCGGGCGGGGATGGCCTTGCAGGGCTACTTCGCGGGCGTCAACACCGTCGCCTACCTGTACAGCTTCATGGTGCGGGCGCTCCTCGACAATCCCGGTGTGCTCGACCGGGTCACCGCCGAGGCGGGCGCCGAGCCGATCACGTGGGAACGGTTGCGTGGCCTTCCGGCGTCACGCGGGCTGGTTTTGGAGACACTGCGCGTCTATCCGCCGGCGCCGGGCTCCGCCCGTACGGTGACGAAAGCCTTTGACTTTGAAGGATTTCACATCGCCGAGGGGGAGCGGGTGCTGGTGGCGACGTGCGTGCCCCACCACCTCGATGAGCATTTCCCCGATCCGCGCCGGTTCGACATCGACCGTGACTTCACGGCGGGCCGCGGGGGGTCGGTCTACGCGCCGTTCTCGGTCGGCGGCCACACGTGTCTGGGAGCGGGGATGACCGAGGTGCTGGCGGTCGCGACGGCGGCGATGCTGGTGCGGCGCCTGACCATCACGCCCACGCATCCGGGCCGCCCACTGCGCATCACGGCCACCCCCGGCCCCAACCCGGGCCGCCGGTTCGCGGTGTCGGTCGCGGCGGCCGGTTCCTCGCCTAGTTGATCTTGCGAGTTCGGCGACATTACGATGCGGCGTGAAGTTCTACACCACGGTGATCCTGGATCCGGTCAGTCCCGAACTGGTCGTTGCGGCGCTGACGGCGGCGCTCGCCCCGTTCGACTACAACGACTATGCCCGCGAGCCGTTCGACGTGGATGCGGCGTGGGACTGGTGGCAGCTGCCTCAGCAGAACCTGCTGCCGCTGCGACCCGGACACGCGGTCGAGGCGAACGTTCTGCGTGTCGGGGACGGGGTCGTGGCTGCCGCTCCCAAGCGGATGATCGATTTCGGGGCGATGCGTCAGTCGGCCCGGGATCATGCGGCAGGCACCTGGGATGCGTGGGCCGACGTCGTCCACGCCCATCCCGGCGCCTTGTCGCGTGCGCGTTTCGACGAGATGCACGACGATCCCGAATCGGCCCAACGCGCCTGGCTCCGGCAACCGGCCGTGCAGGAGTTCGCGCAGGCCGCGGCGACGCAGGAGCACCCCTACTTCACCTTTTCGCTCCTGACCGCGGACCCCGTGGTGGTCTTCGCCGGCGATCGCGACCATTTCCTGGCCCGCGCGGCCGCCGGAGCCATCGCGACGCACGCCTATCTGACATCGGACGGGCAGTGGTTCAGCGAGCACACCGATGACCGGGGATGGGACACGCACATCCTGGAAATGGACGCCTACCTCGACTCGGCGCCGGACGATGCCGTGATCGCCCGGGTCCGGTGCCACATCTGAGCTCGCCAAGCCCTCGGGGGGTTGCAGTCGATGCTCCTTTTGTTCCGGGTGGGCACATCAAGGAACATCGAACTGCCTATGCTCGAAGCACTCTGTACTCCAGGGCGGAGGAAAGCATGGCTGGTGGCCGCGACGACATGCCGTGGTGGGTGCAGCTCCTCATGATCATCGGGGTGCTGCTGGCCGTGCTGATCGTCGTGGCTCTGCTAACCGGCCAGGGCCTCGACACGCAGGCGCTGTCTCCCTGACCGGCGCCGCGCCGCCAGGTCCGCGGCCGCGCCCGGCCACCGCGGAAACTCGAAACCGAATCCGGCGTCGGTGAGCCGCGCCGGAACGACCCGGCGGCTCTTCAGCAGCAGCTCGGTGTCGGACCTGAGGACGAACGCGCCGACCTCGGCCATGTGCCGGGTGGCCGGCAGACCGAACGGCATCCACCAGGCCGAACGCAGGTCCCGCAGGAACTCCCGCTGCGGCAGCGGGTTCGGCGCGGCCAGGTTGACCGGGCCGGCGAGGTCGTCCCGCTCGATCAGGAAACGGACCGCGCGGACGAAGTCGAGGTCGTGGATCCACGACACGTACTGCCGCCCGCCCGCCACCGGCCCGCCGAGACCGAGACGCGTCAGCCAGCTCAGGACGTCGAAGACCCCGCCACGATCCGGGCTCATCACCATGGCCGCGCGCAGCGCGACCTTGCGGGTGTGCGGCGTCACTGCCTGCTGCTGTACGGCCTCCCAGTTCTCCGCGATCCGCACACTGAAGCCCCAGTAGCCGGGCACTCCCGGCTCGCTGCCGCCGATCACGCCCTGGTGCTCGTCGTTGGGCGCGTCGAACCGGTGCGCGTAGATCGTCGCGGTGCTCATCTGCAACCACACCCCGGGCGGCCTGGTCGCGGCGGCGATGGCGGCGCCGACGACCCGTGCCGAGTCGACGCGGGAGCTCATCATCGCGTCGAGGTTCTCCCGGGTGTACCGGCAGCTCACGCTGCGCCCGGCCAGGTTGATCACGACGTCGCTGCCGTCGATCTCGGCGGCCCAGTCGCCGAGGGTGACGCCGTCCCAGTAGACCTGCCGCGGGCCTTTCGGCGCGCGGGTCAGCACCACGACCTCGTGGCCGTCCGCGGTCAACGCCCGATCCAGGATCCTGCCGACCTGACCGGTTCCTCCTGGAATGACAACCTTCATGGTCCCTCCCCGTACGCTTTGAGCGGTCGCTCAAATCAGCGTACGGCATGTTGAGCGACTGCTCAAACGGATCAGCCGGCCATCGAGTGCAGCCGCCAGCCGTGCGAACCGGCGCGCTTCGCCTCGTACATCGCGGCGTCCGCCTGGCGCAGCAGCTCGGCCGTGCCGTGCTCGCCGGGCCGGCTCACCGCGATGCCGACGCTCGCCCGGACCCGCAGCATGTGCCCGGCCAGTGGCTCCGGCTCGGCGAGCCGGTCGATGATCCGCTCGGCCACGGTGATCGCGTCCCGGGGGTCGTTGATCTCGGTGAGCAGCACCGCGAACTCGTCGCCGCCGAGCCGGGCCACCAGGTCACTGCCGAGTACGCAGGCACGCAGCGTGCGGGCGGTGAACTCCAGCAGCTCGTCGCCGGCGGCGTGGCCCAGCTGGTCGTTGACCTGCTTGAAGCCGTCCAGGTCGAGGTAGAGCACCGCGCCCAGCGCCGAGTAGCTCTCCCCGGAACACCACGAGGTCAGGCCGGTACGCAGCGCTGCCAGGTTGGCCAGACCGGTCAGCGCGTCGTGCGTCGCCTCGTACGCCAGCTTCTCCTGGTAGGTCTTGCGGGCCGTGATGTCGCGATGGTTGAAGACCAGCCCGCGGACCGCCGGGTTGTCGAGCAGGTTGCGGGCGGAGATCTCGTGCCAGCGCCAGGACCCGTCGGCGTGCCGCAGCCGCGCCTCGGCGACCTGCTCCCGGCGGCCGGCGAGCAGCTCCTTGAACATCGTCTCGGTGATCTCGGCGTCGTCCGGGTGAACCAGTTCCGCCCGGCCGGCGATGTGCTGCTCGACGGTCACCCCCATCACCCGTTCGACGGCCGAGCTCACGAAGACCGGCGTGCCCTCGGCGTCGGTGATGACCGTGACGTCGTGCGAATCCTGGAGCACCGCCCGGAAGCGTTCCTCGTTGGTGCTGCGGTCCAGTTCGGCCTCGGCCCGCGCCTGCGCCTCCCGGCCGATCAGCACCATCGCCGTCAGCACCGCCGCCGCCCCGACCAGGCCGGCCAGCTGAGCCGACCGGTTGTCCAGGTACGACGGGGCCAGTCCGGCCCACACCGCCGCCTGCCCGGCCGCGATCGCGACCATCACCAGGGCGACCACGGAACGCCAGCGCCGGGCGAAGTCGTCGCAGACCAGCCAGCCGACGATCACGAAGTCGAACGTCATCACCGGCCCCCAGCCGGTCAGGTACAGCACCGCGGCGGTGAGGGCGAGTTGCAGCGCGATGGCCGGCAGGCCGGGGCGCGCGTTCGCCAGTGCGGTCACCACCACGGTTCCGATGATCAGGAACGCGTTGAAGTGCCAGATGTTCCCGGGCACGGCGAGCCCGAACGCGTGCAGCGCGGTCAGCGATGCGACGCCGAGCGATGCCTCGAGGAGGCGCAACCGGCGGAGCGACAGGGGCATACGGCCTTCTTCGGCGTCGTTTCCCTGCCCGTGAGCCGGGTTTCGGTTGCGTTACGGGAGTCACGCCCAGATGAACTGATGAGTAACTTAGGCCGTACTCCACCCTGATCGCGTCAACGGACTCCCGACCGTCGCGGAGGTGGCATGTCCACGTTGCTCACCGGCCTTGGGCTCGGCCGACTGCTCCATCGTGCCGCGCACGCCCCGAACCCCCGCCGCCGATGGCTGATCCGCGGCGCAGCCGGCGCCACCGTGCTGGTCGCCCTCGGCGCGGCGGCCTACGCCCTGCCGATCCCGTTCCTCGACCGGCTGGTCGCCGACCAGGTCGTCGAACGGGTCAGCGCCCAGGTCTCCTGCGCGCAGGTCACCGTCGGCGGCGACCGCCTGCTGGCCCAGGCCCTGTCCGGCACCCTCTCCGAGGTGCAGCTCACCGTGCCGGACGCCACCCTGTCCGGGGTGCAGCACGCGTCCTTCACCGCCACCCTGCACGACGTGAGCCAGCCGGCCGCCGACCAGACCCACGTCGGCGCGATGAACGCCGCGATCACGATCGGCTTCGCGAACATGCCGACCGTCGAGGGAACCACCGCGCCCACCTACCGGCGCGCCGACGACGGCGGCCTCACGGTCGAGACCGTCGTGCCGGCCGAGGCGTCGGAGAACGTCAAGGCGAAGCTGTTCCTCAAGATGCGCATCGCCGGCGACAGTGCCGAAGCGGTGCCACAGCAGCTGGAGATCTTCGGCAAGAAGGTCGCCGCGGCCAAGGCCTCATCGCTGACCGGTGGCGTCCGCAAGCAGGACCTGCCCGAACTGCCGGCCGGCGTGACCTACCGATCGATCAGCCCGCGCACCGACGGCCTGCACGTGGCCCTGGCCGGCGTCGCCACCCAGGCGCTGAACACACTGCCCACCCAGGTCGGCGACCAGACGGTCACCTACTCGGCCGCCGACGGGCTGCTCGGCATCTCCACCGCGATCAAGGTCGAGCCGATCATCGACGTGCCCCTCACCATCCGTGCCGAACCCCGGCTCGACGGCGACTCGCTCACCCTGGTCCCGCGCCTGGTGCACATCCTGGGCAAGGACCGGGAGACCGACGACTTCCTCTCCAAGATCGTGCTCTCCCAGATCGACGAGAAGGACCTCACCCGCAAACTGCCGGAACTGCCGTCCGGCGTGCGATACCAGAAGGTCGCGGTGGACCCGCAGGGCGTACACGTCACGGTCGGCGGGACCACCATCCAGTCGTTCTCCGTCCTGAAACAGCCGGAGGGCGGACAGCCGACCACGTTCGGCGCCGAGGGCGGCTTCCTGACCGCGTCGACCAAGGGTTCAAAACAGGACACCAAGATTCAGCTGTACGCCCAACCGAAGATCACCGGCAACACTCTGGACATCTCGCCGCGGGAGATCGAGATGTTCGGCACCCGGTTCCCGGCGGCCACCGTGCTGTCCCAGGTGAAGTCGGCGCCGACCACCTACCCGCTGCAGGAGCTCCCGGCCAACCTCGACTACCAGAGCGTCGAGGTGACCCCGACCGGCCTGCTGATCAAACTGGAGGGCAAGGACGTGACCCTCGCGAAGGGCGCCCTCGGCGGCGGCTCGTGCTAGCGAAGAGGCCGCGTTGATACTCTCAAGATCATGAGTTCTGTGGTCAATCACATCACCGTCGACTGTGTCGGTGACCCGTACGACCTGGCGCAGTTCTGGAGCGCGGTCACCGGAAACCCGCTGGCCGACGACGACTTCCCGGGCGATCCGGAGGCCTCGGTGATCCCACCCTCCGGCGCCCGGATGCTCTTCGTCCGGGTGCCCGACCACAAGACGATGAAGAACCGGGTGCACCTCGACCTGAAACCCACCGACCGCACCCGGGACGAGGAGGTCACCCGCCTACTCGCCCTCGGCGCCACCCTGGTCGCCGACCACCGCCGCCCCGACGGCACGGGCTGGGCCACCTTGGCCGACCCCGAGGGCAACGAGTTCTGCGTAGAACGCTCCGACGCCGAACGCACCCCAGCTCCCTGACTCGAAAGTAGACCTATTTCCTCCCGATCAGGGCCGCTTCGCGCAGCGGAGCGACCAACTCCCGAACCAACCCGCGAGCCGTAGCCCACGCCGGTCTCCCGCCCACATTGACCGGCCCGAGCGACGGCCGGCGTTCCACCGACGCCCGCCTACGCTGCGCCAAAAGGCGTACCCGGCTGGCCCCCACCGCTGTCTCACGCGTCCCAAGACGGCGGTGACCCTGCTGGCTGATTGGGGAACCCGTCTACCTGCGGAAACGTGGCGGGGGCCGTCGCCAGGCAGCCCAGCGATGCGGGAGCAACCCTAAAATGCCGCGCAGGTGGCCCGAGCGGTGCGTGAGGAACCCTGAAACGCCGAGGAAGCAGCCGTGCGGTGCCGCTGGCGGTCCGTTCAGGCCGGGAAGCAGCGATGTTGTGCCGCTGGCCGGTCAACGAGAGCTGGAGGCAGTCATGCCGTGCCGCTCGCGGGTTTCAGAAAAGACCGATCACGGGCCACGCCGCCAGGGCAGCGGAATTGGACCTCGATGATGACCCAGCGGTTGGCGCCGGCTGTCGGGTGGCAGGTCGACGGCAGTCGCCGCCACGTTCCGCTGGTAGACGGGTTCCTCAATTGGCCATCAGAGTCAGCGGTGGGAGCCAGCCGGGCCAAGATCGGTACGACGAAGCCGCCTGGGATCGGGCACACCCCTCCGGGCGGGTGGGCCGCAGACCGTGAGCCGTCGCTCACGGCGGTTTTGCGGGTGGTATTGCCGCGCTGAGCGACGGCTGGTGGCGGATCAGCCCGGCGGGCGCGTTTCGGTCTTGCGGAGTTCGGGCGTCGCGGGGGAGCCACGGGACGGTCGATCTGCGGTTGGGGCGGGGTGGCCGTACCGGAGCGGGGTCTGGAATTGAGCGGGAGCGGGCCGCCTGCCGTTCACCGGGGGTTCCCTCTTGATCGCTACGGTGAGCCGCCGGGCCCGACGGAGGGGAACTGTTGAGCGTGCGCAAGTGGCAGTGGCTGGGTGTCGCCGGCAGCACGCTGGTCGCCGTGGGCGGGCTCTACGTCGGAGTGGGGCCGTCCGGTGACGCGGTGCAGCTTCCGCCGGAGGCGGTGGCGGCGATCCTGTGGCCGATCGCGGTGTCCTACCTGGGTATGACCCTGCTGGTACTGGCCTGGTGGATGATCGGACGGCTCCGGGCCGAGCCCGCCGTCATGATCCGCACCGGGGTGATGTGGGCGGTTCCGTTCGCGCTGAGTGGGCCGATCTTCAGCCGGGACGTCTACAGCTACCTGGCGCAGGGCGCGATGACGATGGCCGGCCTCGACCCGTATCGGTGGGGACCGCAGGCGCTCGGCGGCGAACTGGCCGCCCACGTGCCGGCGATCTGGCAGGACACCCCGGCGCCGTACGGGCCGGTCTTCCTCCGCCTGGCCGGCGCTGTCACGACGGTCACCCAGCACGAACTGTGGCCCGGACTGATCGGCATGCGCCTGCTCGCGGTCGGCGGGGTCGCCGTGCTCGCGGTGACCGTTCCGCGGATCGCCCGGGAATGCGGCGTCGACCCGTCCACCGCGCTGTGGCTGGGCGTGCTGAACCCGCTGGTCCTGCTGCACCTGGTGGTGGACGCGCACAACGACGCCGTGATGGTCGCGCTGATGTGTGCCGGGCTGCTGCTGGCGCTGCGTCACCGTCCGGTGCTCGGCGTCGTGCTGATCACCCTGGCCGGGCTGGTCAAGGGCCCGGCCCTGCTCGGCTTGGCGTTTCTGGCCGTGCTCTGGGCGGGCCGGCTTCCGGGCCGGTTCCGGTTGCTTCGCGCCGGCGGCGCGACGATCTTCATTTCCGGCGGTACGGCGGTGGCCGTCACCACGATCGCAGGGACCGGCTTCGGCTGGGTGCCGGCGTTGCGTGCGCCGACGCGGGCCCGCACCTGGATGTCGCTGACCACCCAGCTCGGTGGGGTGTTCGGCGGGCAGGAGGCGCTGTGGCTGGCCGGGCTGCTGCTGGCCGGGGTGATCACGCTGGTCCTGCTGCACCGGGTCGGCACCGGATCGGACATGGTCGCCGCCTGCGGGGTGGCGCTGGTGGCGTTCGTGGTGCTCAGTCCGGTCGTGCACGTCTGGTATCTGCTGTGGGGGTTCGTGCTGCTGGCGGCGGCCGGGTCGGATCGGGTCCGGCGGGCGGTCGCGTATGCCTCGCCGGTCCTGGTGGTGCTGGCCCCACCGAACGATGCGCCGACCGGGGCCCCGATGATCCTCGGCGGGGTTCTCGGGGCGGCGGCCGGACTGCTGGTATACAACGTCGTGCGGACCGTTCGCCGGCGGACCGCTCTGGTACTGGACACGGCTTGACCGGAGAAGGAAGGGCGCACGTGTCGGGAGCGTCGATCTTCCACGAGCACCGGGCCCTCCTCGTCTCCGTCGCCTATCGGGTTCTCGGCCGCTGGAGCGACGCCGAGGACGTGGTCCAGGACGCGTGGCTGCGGTGGAGCGCCCTCGACGCCGGGCACGTGGAGAACCCGGAGGGCTACCTGGTCCGGGTGACCACCCGTCTGGCGATCGACCGGCTGCGCAGCGCCGCGTCACGGCGCGAGACCTACGTCGGCCCGTGGCTGCCCGAACCCGTGCTGACCTCAGCGGATGTCGCCGACGAGGTCGAGCGCTCGGAGTCGGTGTCGCTGGCTTTGTTGCTGATCCTCGAATCGCTGTCCGCCGTGGAGCGGGCGGTCTTCGTGCTGCACGAGGCGTTCGGCTACTCCCACACCGAGATCGCCACCATGGTCGAGCGCAGTCCGGAGTCGGTACGCCAGACCGCGGTGCGTGCCCGCGAGCACGTGAACCGCGGGCGGCGACGCTACGACACCGATCAGGCGACCCGGCGCAGGGTCACCGAGTCGTTCATGTCGGCGAGCGCCGGTGGCGACCTCGTCTCGCTGATGGAGGTGCTGGCCCCGGACGTCCGGCTGGTGTGCGACGGCGGTGGCCTGGCGCCGGCGCCGCGTCGGGCGATCGAGGGCAGCGACCTGGTGGCGCGGGCGCTGGTCACCTTCGGCGGTCGTATGCCGCCCGAGCCGCGCGTGGTGCTGACCGGCATCAACGGCGGTCCCGGCGTCGTCATCTACTCCGCAGACACGCCGGTGGCGGTGATCGTGCTGCATCTGGTCGACGGACGCGCGCAGGAGATCCATCTGATCAGCAACCCGGAGAAACTCACGGCCGTCGGCGGCCTGTGACGCCTGACACAGCACCTCACGGCTCGGGGTGGCTGTGTCGTCCGTGCGGCATGACCGACATCAAGCAGGTAGTTGTCATCGGCGCCGGATACGCCGGCATGCTCGCCGCCCTCGGCACGGCGAAGCGGACCCGGGAGCGAGTGCGGGTGACGCTCGTCAACCCGGGGGAGACGTTCACCGAGCGGCTGCGGATGCACCAGATCGCCACCGGCCAGCAGCTCGCCGAGCACCGCATCGCGGATCTGGTCGCCGGCACCGGCATCCGGTTCGTGCCGGGCCGGGTGACCGGCATCGACACCGCCGGGCACACCGTCGCGGTGTCGACCGCCGCCGACGGTCCGCAAGTCCTCCGCTACGACACGCTGGTCTACGCGATCGGCAGCACCACCGACACCGGGACCGTCCCCGGGGCGGCCGAACACGCCTTCACCCTCAACGCCCCGCGGAGCGCACAGGACATGGCTGAGCACCTCGCGCGCCCGGACACCCGCCACTTCCTGGTCTGCGGCGCGGGCCTGACCGGGATAGAGGCCGCGGCTGAGATCGCCGAGTCCCACCCGAACGTCCGGGTCACCCTGCTGAGCCGGGGCGAACCGGCCGCGATGATGGGGGCCGGCGCCCGCGCATATCTGATCGCGACCTTGAGCCGGCTCGGCGTGACCGTGCGGGCAGGCACCGGCGTGACCCGGGTCCTGGCGCACGGGGTCGAATTGGAGGGTGGCGAGTTCATCGCCGCGGACGGCTGCCTGTGGACCACGGGTGTCCACGTCGCCCCGCTCGCCGCCGAGGCCGGAATCACCACTGATGAGCGCGGGCGTATCCGGACCGATGCGATGTTGCGGTCGGTTTCGCACCCGGAGATCTACGCGATCGGTGACGCGGCCGCCATCACCCAGGCCTACGGCGTCCTGCACGGCACCTGCCAGAGCAGCATCCCGGCGGCGGCACACGCTGCCGAGAACATCAGCCGTCAGCTGCGGGGCGAGCAGCTCAGGCCGTTCCGTTTCGGCTACCTCCACCAGCCGGTCAGCCTCGGGCGCAAGGACGCGGTGATCCAGTTCACCAACGGTGACGACACTCCGCGCCGCTGGTATCTGACCGGCCGAGCCGCCGTGTTCTACAAGGAGACGGTCAGCAGCAGCCCGATCAAGACGTACGGGCTGTCCAAGCGCCTGGCGGTTTCGTCGCGGATTCTCGCCACCACCGGCGGCAGGCGTAACAGGCCGGCCGGCTGACGGCCGGCCCCTCACCCCGCCGGTGGCACGCGCGAGGGAATCACCTGATCGTGCCGGTGGAGCTGGTGCGGCAGTTGGTGAGTTCCAGCCGGTACCAGCTGTGCACCCCGGTGATGCGTTCTCCCCAGTCACCCATTGTTGTTCGGGTCCGGATGATCGCCCCGTTCATGATGTCCTTGACCCGCCAGTCGCACAGGTTGAACGCCGGGGTGGTGATGCCGACCCAGATCACCCCGTCCTCAGCGGGTACCGCAGCGGTTTCGCAGCCGCTCCACGGCACCACACAGGAGGCCATGGCCGCCTGCGCGGGCTGGGCGGTGACGGCGACGGTCCCGGCCGTGACCAGCAGGACAGCCGCCGCGCGCTGGAGTTTCCTCATCGCAACCTCACTTCGCTCGGTGTCGTGATGAGCCACGACCTGGAGGCAGGGTTGCGTGCCGATCTGTAATGGATCTGTAGGAAATCTGTAGAAGATCCCGCCGCGCCGGACGGGAATCAGACGACGTAGATCTTGCGCAGCGTCTTCCGTACGGTCCAGACCGTGCGGTCGCCCGCATTCAGCCGTACGGCCACGCCGGGTTTGAGGTTGATCTCCGAACCGTCGGTGAAGGCGACCGTGCCGTCGCCGGCCAGCACGATGAACACCTCGTCGACCTCGGTGTCGGTCACCGTGCCCGTGGTCAGCTGCCAGATGCCGACCTCGGCGCCGGGTCCCTCGCTCAGGACCCGCGAGGAGACCTCGGGGCGGCCGGCCACCACGTCCTCCGGCGCGAGCTCAGCCGGGCCGAGTTCGAGCTTCAGCGTGTCCTCGGTGAGGATCCGGCTGTCCGCGATGTTTCCCATCGGTGTTCTTCTCCCGTTGCCGCTGGTCGGTGGCCGTTGCCGGAGCCCACCCGACCGACTTTTCGGCAGCGTAGTACAGCGATCATCGGTGGCTGCTCCGCCTCGCCCGGATGACGCCGACGGTGCAGGAGGTCGCGTCCATCGAGCCGGACGTTCTGACCGGCAAAACCGGTTCCCAAACGGGGGTGAACGGGTAATACTGCCGCGCAACAGTCGTACTGATTCACGGGGAGCCCGTATGTCCGCTCACGCAGTGGTGTTTCGCGGTGAAGACCGACCTGCCCAGGACGCTCAGCCGAGGCCGGAGACCGACCGCAGCACCGAAGCCATGCAGCGGCTGCGCAACCCGTTCGACCTCGACCTCCGAAGCCCGGACGGCGCCCGCGCCTGACCACGTACGCGGGGCGTCCTGGATCTCGTCTGTCCGGGCCGGATCGGCTCCTGGCCGACGCGGCGGAGAGCTTGGCCCGTCACCGCCCGGGAGGCCCGATGGGCCCGCCGGGCGGTGGTGCTCCCCAGGTCAGGAGATCAGACTGATGTCGAAGCCGACGAAGGTGGTGCCGGTGGCGCGGTAGGTGGCGACGCTGCTGCTCTTCGGAGCGAACCGGACGAAGCCGTGCCCCTGACCGGAGGTGCCCAGCACCGCCGAGCCGTACGGCGTGACCGCCAGCGCGTCGGCCGGCACGCCGATCTGGGACAGCAGCGGCGTGGTCCGGGTCTGGTTGATCGGGTACTGGCCGCTGTCCCAGTCGGTGGTGTGCCACGTGCCGTCGTCGGCGCTGAGCCACTGCACCTTGAACGAGAACACGTACCCGCCGTTGTTGACCACCGAGATCTTCGAGACGGCCTGAATCGCGGCGTTGGCCGCGACCGCGGGCAGGATGCTGAACATCAGCATGGCCGCGGCGGCCAGGACGCCCATACGCTTGCTCAGTTTGTGGTGTTTCATGAGAACCCCCGTGCAGCTGTACGACGAATGGGTGGCAGCGTGGCTTTCTCCGGCGCCCGGAGTCGCGATTCATCGAGATCGGTAACGGGCGTCGCCGGTCGTTCACCGTGGCCGCATCGGCGCTCTGGCCAGGGCCTTCACGGTGATCTCCGGTGGCAGGAAGCCGAGCCGCGAGTCACGCTAACAAAGGTTCGATGACCCCGGCCGTGGAATGCCGGTCCGGGCATGCCGGCACCATCGATCGGACTGTTGTCGTGGTGTGGCATCGTCCCCGTCGTGCCCCCTGCTCCGGAGCGCCCCGCGCCGTCGATGAAGGGCGGGCGGCAACCCAACTGCAACCTCGTTGGGTCGTCCTGCCACCCCGGGTAGGAGACGATCGAGTTGTCCGGACACCTGGCGAACGGAGGTGGCGATGACGGCCGGCACCGCGGTCCGCGACCTCGTCACGCTCGTCACCGAGCTGGAGGGCACCCCCGACATCGAGGAGTTCGCCGCCATCCGGCAGCAGGCCGCCGAGCTGCGCGCGCTCGCCGTCGCGGCCGGTGACGAGGAGTCGGTCCACCGCTGCGACATGGTCATCGCGGACGCCCTGATGCGCGAGGGACACCTGGGACCGAGCGGGCACAGCGCCCGGCAGACCCTGGAATGGGCCGAGAAGCACGACCTGCCCTATCTCCAGGCGCGCGCCCACCGGATGCTGTCCAACTTCTACCGCCTGCTCGGCGACTTCTCCGAAGCCCTGGCCCACGGCGTGCAGGGCGTGTCGTTCCTGCCGGCCGACGCGTCGCCGCCGGTCCGCGCCCGGCATCTGCTTCAGCTCGGCTGCGCCCTGGACGACAACGGCTCGTTCGACGAGAGCGATGTGCGTTACCGCGAGGTCCTGCGGATCTCGGCCGAGGTGGGCGACGACGGACTCGCCCTTCGGGCACTCAACAACATGGCCTACAACGCGTACGAACGAGATGACGAGCCGGCTGCGCGCGCTCTGGCCGTACGCATGCGGGAACTTTCCGGTCGTGGCCGCGGCCTTGCCGCGAAGGAGATCGACACCATCGCCCGGGTCGAGATGATGGCCGGGCGTTTCGTCGCCCTTGAGGCGACGCTTTCCGGTGTGCTGGCCGGCACGGTTGTCGACGTCGACGGCGATGGTACGGCGGAGTGCCTGCTCACGCTGGCTGAGGCACGTCGGCTCAGCGGCCGCCCGGAGGCAGCCCAGACGGCGCTCGACCGGGCGGTGGAACTGTGCGACGCCCGCGATCTGGCCCGGGCGAGGGTGCAGGTGCGCCGCGAGCAGGCGGCCCTGTACGCCGCCACCGACCGTTACCGGGACGCCTACGAGGAGCTGCTGCGCTACCAGGAGAGCCTGGCCAGCCTGCAGAACACGCAGCGGGAGGCCCGCGCCCGCGCGATGCAGGCGCTCTTCGAGGCCGACGAGGCCCGGCGGGCCACCGAGGAGTTCCGCGAACTGGCCCACCGTGACGCCCTGACCGGGCTGTACAACCGCCGCCACGTCGACGAGCAGCTGGCCGAGCTGCTCAGCCGTGGGGGAGTGCTGTCGGTGGCGATCGTCGACCTGGACCACTTCAAACAGATCAACGACACGCTGTCGCACGCCACCGGCGACGCCGTGCTCCAGCAGGTCGGCTACCTGTTGCAGGACGTCGTGGCCGGCGCCGGGGTCGCGGCCCGGCTCGGTGGCGAGGAGTTCCTGCTGATCCTGCCCGGCTTCGACCTCGCGGAGGCCGCCCGCTTCAGCGACGGCGTCCGTTGCCTGATCCGGGACTTCGAGTGGGCCGCGGTCACCGGAACGCTGCCGGTGACCGCGAGCATCGGCGTGGCCACCGCCCCACCCGGCCTGACGGTGGCGGCCCCGCTGCTCGCGGCCGCCGACCGTCAGCTGTACGTCGCCAAGCACACCGGCCGGGACCGGGTGGCGGCCTAGGTCACCGGAACGCGAACACCGGCGGCAGGACCAGCACGACGATCCACATCCAACCGGCGTAGACCGGCAGGTACGTGGTCTGCCAGCGCTCGATCGTCGCGAAGGGCTGCCGGCGGCGGACGAAACGCAGCAGCAGCCAGGCGGTCCAGACGAGATTGACCAGCAGCACGATATTCGCGCCGAGCGCCGTCATGTTGTTCGGTGTGCTGCCGTACCGGTCGACGCGGCCGGTCATCGTGTACAGCACCAGCGCGTCCATCACCACGGCGCTGGCCACCAGCACCAGCTGCATGACGTCGAACTTGCCGGCCGGGGCCAGCGGATCACGGGCCGACATCGAGTACAGCAACAGCCCGAGCACCAGGACCAGCAGCATGTCGAACAGCACCAGGTTGCCCCGGTCGACGTCGATGCGGCGGCCGTTCCAGCCGATCGTGACCAGGAACGCCAGCAGCCCGACGGTGAACAACGGCGTGAACAGCCGGGTCAGCACCGGCGCGATGTTCTCGATGACACCCTGTTTGGCTTCGACGAGCCAGCCGGCCACCACGACGGCGGCGACCAGCCCGCAGGGCAGCAGCCACTCGTTGACGAAGTTGCCGAGGTCGATGCCGATGGCGTCGAACGCGCCGATCGCGAACGCCGTCAGCACTCCACCGCCGAGTCCGATCAGGGTGAGGTAGACGAACCACTCTCCGCTGAACCGGATGAAATCCATCCGTCGCCGGGCTGATCGGAAACCATCCGACACGTACGCGAGACCGACGACGAACCACAGTGCCACCGGGAGATGGCTCGCGATGACCCCCATCGACTGGGAATCGGTGTCGACGGGATACAGGTTCGCAGCGGCCGCACCGACCACGAACAGCGCGGCCACGACGGCGCACACCAGTCGTCCGGCACGCCGCCGCCACAGCAGGAAGCCGGCCAGCCACGGAAGCGCGAACAGCGAGTAGTTGAGACTGTAGAAGCCGTCCTCGTCGAAGCCGATGCTGTGCCTGAACAGCTCGGGCACCTTGATCGAGATCGCGGCTCCGAACGCGCAGACCAGCATGACGATCAGGTCGGTGCGGGAACGGCTCCTCGGCCCGGTGTCGCCGGTGAGGACCAGTTGTTTCCACAGCCGTTCGGAGTGCTCCCGGGCGAACTCCCGTGACAGCTCGTCGAGCCCGCCCATCCGTTTCACGGCGACCAGAAACGCCTCGTCGTCGTGCAGGCCCAGGGCGGTGAGCTGGTCGACCGAACCGCGCAGGTGATCCTCGAGTTCGTCGGCGTCACTGTCGCTCAGCTCGGGCCGCCGGCGCACGTAGCTGCGCCACTGCGCGAACTGTGCCTCCAACTCGTCCGGATCGTTCGTCACGGTCATGCGGTGCCTTCCCGGGGGATGATCAGCGGGTTGAAGTCGCCGACGCTGGGCCAGATCTGTTTGAGCGCCTCGACGACGGTCGCCCACTGGCGACGCTGTTCGGCGAGTTCGGCGCGGCCCTGCTCGGTGAGCCGGTAGTACTTGCGACGGCGTTCGCCGGCCGCGACCCGCCAGTCCGATTCGACGTGGCCGAGCCGTTCGAGGCGGTGCAGCAGGGGATAGAGGAAACCCTCGGTCCAGTCGAGCTCGCCACCGGACATCTCGTTGATGCGCTGCAGGATGGCGTAGCCATAGCTGTCCCCATCGGCCAGAATGCCGAGCACGATCGGCGTGGCCGACGCGGCGACCAGGTCTTTGGTTACCCGCATTGCCGTGCTCCTCCCTCCATACCTAGAAGTGAAATGCATAGTAGATCTAGGTATAGACGGAGGCAACAACCGGCCCTGCCGCCGGCCGTCGCTCAGCCCGGTAAACCCGCCGGTATTCCCGTGGCCAGCGACGGCTGGCGGGCTCAGCCGTCGCTGAGCCCGGTAAACCCGCCGGTATTCCAGTGGTCAGCGACGGCTGGCGGTCTTGGCCCGCCAGCCGTCGCACGAGACTGGGGACTGCTCAGCCGAGGGGTTCGATGCGGATGTTGCGGTAGCGGACGTTGGCGCCGGCGTCGCCGTGATCCTGCAGGCGGATCGGGCCCGAGGTGGCGCTCTCGGCCGCGCCGCCGCCGGTGGGGCCGTCGATGGCCACGTTGTTGTGGACGGTGACGCCGTTCCAGACGACGGTCACCCGGGCGTTCTCGGTCTTCACGCCGGAGCTGTTGAAACGGGCCGCCCGGAACGTGATGTCGTAGGTCTGCCAGGTCTCCGGCGCCCGCGCGGCGTTGCTGTCCGGCGCCTTCTTCAGATAGATGCCGCCGGCCTCGTCACTGGCGAGCGTGGTGTCGCCGTACGAGTCGAGGACCTGGAGCTCGTAGCGGTCCTGGAGATAGATGCCGCTGTTGCCGCGCTGCTGGCCGGTCACGTCCGGCGGCAGGGTGGGCTCCCACCATTCGACGTGCAGTTTGAAGTCGTTGTAGGTCTGCCTGGTCCGGATGTCACCGCCGAGCACCTCCATCGAACCGCCGGACAGAGGCCACGTCGCCGCGCTGCCGTCGGTCTTCTGCCACGAGTTCAGGTCGTCGCCGTCGAACAGCACGACCGTGCCGGATCCGGGGAGGGTCCATTGCTGGTTGGCGCCTCCGGCGTACTCCCAGATGTGGATCTGTGTGCCGTCGGCGGAGCTGCCGGTGGCAGCGTCCAGGACCTTGCCGGACTGCGGATTGAGGATGGAGCCGTTGGTCTGCGGCTGCCAGATCTGGGCCGCGGAGTTGTTGCAGGTCCACAGTTGCACCTTGGTGCCGTTGGTGGTGCCACTGTTGTCGACGTCCAGGCATTTGCCGAGGGCGCGGAAGGTCGAGCCGACCCGGCTCCAGCTCTGGGCGCTGCTGTTGTTGCAGGTCCAGAGCTGGATTTTGGTGCCGTCGGCGGTTCCGGCGTTGTTCACGTCCAGGCACTTGCCGGCGATGCCGGTGATCGGCCCGGTGCCGCCGCTGATGGTGATGGCGTCCAGATTGACGTGGCCGTCGTCGCCGGTGTCGTAGCGGTACGCGATGGTGTTCGCGCCGGCGTTGAGCGGGATGTTCTCGGACTTGCTGGCCCAGTTGGTCCAGGCGCCGGTGTCGGTGAGGCTGGTCTGCCCGACCTTGGCGCCGTTGGCGTAGACGCTGATCTTCTTGGTGCCGGTGAACGGGTTGGGGCCGTTGGCGTAGCGCAGGGCCACGTCGTAGGTGCCGGCCGCGGCGACGTCGACGGTGAACGTGGTGGTCGCGCCCACACTGCCGTAACCGGCGACGAAACCGGATCCGGTGTATCCGGCGTGCTCGGTGGCCACGCCGGCGCTGCCGGACAGTCCGGCGTGCTCCGCCTGATAGGTGTTGACTGTCGGAGCCGGGCCGCTGGTCAGGGAGTTGAGGGTGTACCAGGCTTCGGTGCTCCAGAGCGATTCACCGGTGTCGGCGGTGAACGGGCGCGGCGATCGTACGTACACCACATGCCCGGCTTTGAGGCCGTTGATGTTGAGCGTGACCTTCTTGCGGTCGGTGGAGAGGGCGGCTGAGGTGACGGTCAGCGTCTGCTCATCGATCTTGGGGCCGCCGTAGGAGCCGGTCGGCTGGTAGCGCCACTGCTTGACGGTGTACCGGGCGGCCAGCGCGTTGGCGGTCTCGGTGGAGAGCGGTTTGGTGTATTCGAGCTCGAAGCCGCCGTTCTTCGCGCGCATGGCCAGGATGTCGAACGTGCTCTTGCCGTTGGGGCTGAGCTTCTGCAGGCCGTACGTCAGCTTGCCGGTCTGTCCCCAGTTGCCGCCGGCGCCGAGCCCGCCCGCATAGATCGCGCCGTCGGGTCCGATGTTGAGTTCGGAGACGCCTGCTTCCAGGCCCTGGGTCAGCCGGAACAGGGCGCCCTGGTACTCGCCGTTGATCTTCTCCAGGTACGCGCGCTGGATGCCGCCGTAGGTGACGTCGCCGATCAGCAGCTGTCCGGCGAAGACGCCCTCGTTGACCAGCACCGGTGTGCTGGGGGAGTTGGCGATCTCGTTCTGCGGCATCCACAGCACCGGCGCGGTGACCGGTTTGGCGTCGAACGGGCCGGGCGGCGTCATGTAGTGGTTGAAGAAACGGTCCTGTTTGATGTGCAGCAGTTTCGAGGAGGGCAGCCAGCCGCCCTGGTTGTCGGTGACGAACAGGCCGTTCTCCGGTCCCCAGCCGATGCCGTGCGGGGTGCGCAGGCCGCCGGCGACGTAGGAGACCGCGCCGGTGTCCTTGTTGACCTTGATGGTGGTGCCGCGGTTGGCGGCGGGCTGCGGACTCGTGGTGTTGCCGCCGTAGTTGATCGACACCGACAGGTTGAGATAGAAGTTCGGCGCCTGGTAGAGCAGGCCGAACGCGAATTCGTGGAAGTTCCCGCCGTACGGCCAGGTCGCGACGGTCTGGTACTGGTCGGTGACGCCGTCGCCGGTGGTGTCGACGAGCCGGGTGAGCTTCGTCTTCTCCGACACGTAGATCACGCCGTCGACGATCTTGAGGCCCATCGGCTCCTTGAGTCCGCCGGCCACCTTCTTCGTCGTCACGTTGCCGGGGCTGGTGTTGCCCGTCGCGTTGCCGAGAATGTAGACCTCACCCGCCGACGAGGTGCCCGAGTCGTCCGAGCCGCCCCAGGTCAGCACGGCGAGGCGCCCGTCCGGGAACCAGTCCATGCCGGTGACCTTGGGCTGGAAGGTGCCGGGCCGCAGGCTGGTCAGGTCGTAGCTCGGGTGCACCCCGGTCAGCGGCAGACCGTCGCCGGGGGAGTCGCCGGCGCTCTCGCACTCCTTGCGTCCGGGGGCGGTCACCCGTACGACGCCGGAGTCGGTGCTCAGCGCCGAATTCGGCACCAGCGTGAAGGCGGACGCGCCGGGGGCCCGCCACTCCAGGGTGAGCTGCTGCCCGCCGCCACGTTCGAAGTAGTCGATGCGCAGCGGGTGGATGCCGGCGGCCAGGGTGATCGCGCCCTCCTTGGCGGTCGCGCCGTGCAGGCCGTCGTGGTTGATCACCAGGGTGTCGGCGACGCTCAGACGGGAGCCGTCGTCGCTGGTCAGCCGGAACGTGTAGGCGCCCGCGGCCGGGACGGTCACGTTGCCGAGCACCTGCGCGACGAAGTTGTCCTCGATGCCGAAGTCGCCGCCGGTCCAGTTGACGGTCGGCATCAGCTTGTCGATGTTCGGTGTCTGGGCGGGTTTCAGCGTGCAGATCTTGTCCAGCGCGGTCTGCACGTCGAAGACCCGCAGGGTCACGCCCGGTTCCTGCGGGGGCGGCGCGGCCTGGGCGGCCGAGGTGATGCCGGTGAGACCCAAGGTCAAGATCAAGGACATGGTTATTCGGTACGGCCAGAGCATCCGTTCTCCTCCGGGTGGCAGGTGGATCGGCGAACGCGAATGTGTGAAGGGCGTCACAGTAAAGCGTCTTTCGCGTTTTGGTCCAGATCTTCGAGGAGTGTGGACGGAACTTTCATCGAAGCGTGCGAAAGTAGGGAAGGTTGAAACGAATTCATGATTTTCGTACTTGACAACGCGTCGATTTGTATCGACTGTGGACTGCTCAAGATTCGGGGGAACCGTGTACCAGCTGGCTGCTGTCATCGCCGAGGCGGGGCTCCTGCGAGACCGCGTCGGCCACGGTCCGGTCGCCGTGCTCCGCTGCGGCCTGGCGATGATGCCGCTGAGTGAGAAGTTGTTCGAGGACCTGGCCGGTCCTTCGGATGACGGGCCGTCCGCCTTCGCCGAGCAGACGAACCCGGAGCTCAGCCGGGCGCTCGCCGGCTGGTCGGTCGCGGGCCCGGTCGCCTTCGTACAGGCCGACTTCTTCGGCGGCGACGGACACCAGGCCGCCACGGTATGGCGCGACGGTGTCCTGGCCTGGGGCCCGGTGTTCGACGACGAGTTCGACGGGCCGCGGGAGCAGTGGCCGATCAACGCCGCGCTGGCACAACTCGGGGTACGGCCGAGCGGGCGCACCTATTCGTGGAACCCGGACCAGCCCGTGGACCTGTTCGACGAGGTCGGGCTCGGCCTCGAACGCGACGTGCCCCGCTGGCTGGCCTACGCCCGCGCCGGGCGGACGCCGGCCTACTTCGAGGACGCCGCGCGCGAGCGGGAACTGGCCCGGATCCGTCCCGCCCTGGACGGCCAGGCGATCATGACATTGCTGGACATTCCACCCGGCCCTCCGGTCGGCGCGGCAACCCGCCGCTTGCGGCAGCTACATCTCGACCGGGGCCCGCTGTCCCGCGAACAGGCCGAAGCCGAACTACGCACATGGGCCCACGAGCAGAACATCCGCTGAAGCCGGTCAGACCTGAGACGTTTGCGTCTCAGAAGGGCGGCGGGTCGTCAGGCGTACCGGTCCACAGTTGTTCGGTCGGCCGCGGTTCGTGCCGCTGCAGGAGGGTCACCGCCTCGCTGATCCTTCCGAGTTCGATGAGATGTGCCGCCGTGGTGCTTCTCAGGTCATGCGATTCGAGAATCTCGAGGGCCTCTTCGTGGCGACCGTCGCCGGACAGAAGTTCGGCGATGGCTCTCGCCGCGTACCACGTGTCGCCTTCGGGATGCCCTTCTGCGAGCTTGATGGCCTCCGCGCGGCGCCCGCACGCGACCATCAGCGGCAGCCGCAAACAGAAGAACTCCCATTCCTCTGCGCCATGACGCTCCTTCCGCGCGTCGAGGTAGGCCAGGGCGTCCTCGGGGCGCCCCAGGGCCGTGTAGTGCTCACAAAGCGTGTGGACGATGCAGTCGTCCGAACTGTAGGTGTCGGCCAGCGATCGCAGAATCTCCAGTGCCTCGTCACCTCGACCGTGACGGGTCAGAAGCTCCGCGAGCCGCACCTCGCCGCTGCCGTTTCGGCTCGTCGACCGCTGATACACGGCGATCGCGCCGTCCACGTCACCGCGCTCCCCCAGCAGGTCCGCGAGACGCTCGGCGGCGTGCCCGTGATACTCGTCGGCCGCGTACTCCCGTAGTTCCTCTATCCGGTCGTGCCGGGCCAGCAGGTCGGCGAGCTGGTCGCGGTTGTTGACCGAGGTGCTGCTCCGTGTGCGCAGAACCGCGATCGCCTCGTCGATGCGGCCCTGACGTTCCCGGATCTCGGCCAGCCGACCGACCAGCAACGGATCCGGCGCAGCGCATCGGCACGACGGACTGTCACAGCGACGCTCGATCACCTCGAGGCGGGCGGTGAGCAGCGCGGCGACGTCTTCGTCACGGCCCAGACCCGCGGAGACGGCAATCAGGGCGCCGGCCAGAAACCAGTCCTGCACATGTGGCGCCAGCAGGGCGAACGCCTCCGCGCTGCGGCCGTTCCGGGCGAGCATGCGCGCGACGCGGTCCAGTGCCAGCCGATCGCCGCCCTCTGCATACGGGCGGGCCAGAGCGATCGCCTCGTCGACCCGGCCCCAGCCCTCCAGCAGCTCCGCCGTGGTTGCGGCGGCCTCCCACCAGCCGGTCGCGAGGTACGGGGCGAGCACCTCCAGCGCCTCGGCCCGCCGCTCCTGACCGGCGAGCAGCCACGCCCACTCCCGCGCGCAGAACCACTCCCCGCGGCCGGCCTGCAGCCGCACCTCCTCGACGTACCCGAGCTCGATGATCCGGGAGACCAGCTCTGGCGGGATACATCCGGTCCGTGTCCGGGCACGGAAGTCGAGATCCTCGGCGTTCACCGGAGAACCCTAGCCCGTTGCCGGTCCGGCCGGTGATCTGCCGCAGGACCTCCTGGGTAGGGGCGGGCGGCGCGAGTTCGGCCGCGGCCGCACCCGGAAGCTTTGGCGAGCAACGGTCAAGATCGGGCGCGGGCTAACCTCGGATCCGTGATCGGAGCCGAGGTCATCGCCCATCTCAACGCCCTTGTCGGCTTCTGCGCTCAGCGTGATGTCGGCGAACTGACCCGCGACGCCGTCGACGAGGCGGCCGGCGGTGGCCTGGACGTCGCCATCCTCTTCGGCGGCAGCATCCTGGCCGGCGGTGACCTGTTCGCGAAGGCCATCGCCGACCGCGTCGCCGACCGGTTCATGATCGTCGGCGGTCAGGGGCACTCCACCGACGTGCTGCGCGCCGCGATGCGTGACCGGATGGGCTGGGACGACGTCGCCGACCTGACCGAGGCGGCCCTCTTCGACCGCTATCTCACCGAGCGGTACGGCGTCCGCGCCGACCTGCTCGAACACGAGTCCACGAACTGCGGCGACAACGTCCGTAACGCGCTTGCCCTGCTCGCCGCCGAGCGCGTCGCCCACCGTCGAATTCTGCTGATCCAGGACGCCTCGATGCAGCGGCGCATGGACGCCGGGTTCCGGCTGCTCGCCCCGGATGCCCGGATCGTGAACTTCGCCGCCCACCGGACGCCCGTCGAACTGATCGACGGTGAACCGGGTTTCTCCGCGCCGCCGGCCGGCATGTGGCCGGTGGACCGATACGTCTCGCTGCTGATGGGCGAGATTCCCCGGCTCACCGACGACAATGACGGCTACGGGCCGGCCGGCCGCGGCTTCATCGCCTACGTCGCCGTGCCCGCCGGGGTCAAGCGAGCCTACGAGTCACTGCGAAGCGCCGGAGCCGGGGCGCCGCGCCCAGCCGACCAGCGGTGGGCTGGTGCCGCCGGGCGACCAGCGGTGGGCTGACGCCGCCCGGCCGATCAGCGATGGGCCGGTGACGCCGGACGGCCAAGGTTGCGCGCGGTCTGACGGTGGCTGGAGGCGGCCTTGAGGTGCCGGGCCGATCGTTTCGGGCATGAACGCGAGCCACATCGAAGCCGCCCACACCGACCCGTCGCTGGTCCGGGCGATCCTGGACGGCGTGCTCATGCTGGGGCGGACCGCGGTGATCACGGTGGCCGGCATCGGCACGCTGATCGGTGTCGCCATGGTCATCGCGCTGATGCTGACAGCGGCCGTGGACATCCCGGGATACGACGCCGCGGCCGACTACTGACGGCCGGGCGGCGCTGTCCAGCGTTGTCCATTCCGAACCGGATCGATCCCGTTTGCGACCAGGATTCGGGACAGCCGGATGGCCCCGAAGGGTCACCGCTTCCAACAACGACAAAGCAGATCCCCATTGGGTACGGGTGGAAGTCCCGTCCCCACGAAGCGCGTCGTGATCGCCCATCCGGATCCGCAGATCAGCCTCCAGATGTCGGTTGCCCAGATCGCCTGGGTCGCTCACGGAGGCGACACCGAGCCGAGGTCGGAATGTCGTATTCGCGGGTTATCTGTCACCAGTCAGTCTTGTAGATCTTGCACATTTCTCCACCCTGACAGCGATCTTGCAGGGTTCTTCACGTCTGGGGGTGATTTGTCGTGCAAGGTCTACTGAGCTGGGGGGACCTTGCAGCTTTCTTCCCGTTGGGGTGTGGAAAGGGCTGCAAGATCGGCGCGAGGCTGAAAGTTCGTGCAAGATCGCGAACGGCGAACGGCGAACGGCGAACGGCGAACGGCGGGCGATTGGGTGTTTCCTGGACGCGGGAGACACCTGACGTGGATCCGCGACGTCAACTGATGTCGAAGTCCAGTTCGGCTACCGGGTTGGTGAACTCGGTGACCCGCAGGGACACCTGCATCCGCCAGGTGCCGGGCGCCGGGATCGTCACCTGTGCGGTGTAGAAGCCCGGTGACACCTGGGTCAGCGGGACGGCGCCGAGGGAGGCACGGTCGGAGCTCAGGCGTACGACAGGTGGCGCGACGCCCTCGGCCGGCTCGCCGGTCGCGGAGATCATCCGCAGGGTGATGGTGTTGGCGCCCCGGGTCAGGGGAGCGAGGCCGGCCTGTACCTGGATGTCGCCCAGGGTGGTGATGCGCGGGCCGCGGTCGGCTTCGGTCGCCGCCGCTGTCGATGCGGGACTTGCCTCGGGGCTGGTGTCGACGAGTGATCCGGTGACGAGCAGGGCGGCCAGCAGCAGTGCTCCCTCGATCGTGACGGCGCGGACGACCGGCCGGGTACGTTCCGGGCGTCGGGGCGCCTGCTGGATCCGGGGGAGTAGTGACCATCTGTTCCATGCCGCGATGGCGACGGCGACGAGGGCGATGGTGATCTTGGCGAGGAGCAGGCGTCCGTAGTCGGTGTTCACCAGGGCGCTCCACGATCCGAGAATCCGCCAGCCGAGCAGCGTGCCGGTGGCGACCAGGGCGGTGAGCACGATGGCGGCCGCGGTGGAGAATCTGGCGAGCGTTTCGGCCGCGGCGGCCCGGCCGGCGAGTCCTGGCAGGGTCAGCGCCAGGCCGGCCAGCCCGCCGAGCCAGACGCTGCCGGCGAGCAGATGCAGCACGTCGGCCGCGATGGCGAGGGCTTCCGGGTTCGCTGATCGGGTGTGCCCCGTCAGCGCGGGCGCCGCGGCAGCGATCAACGCGGCCACCACCGCGGCGATGCGTCGCCGTCCGGGCGGCTCGACCGGCAACGGCCGGTCAGCCATCGTTGCGGCGGCAGCCTTTTGCGGTCCGAGCCGGGCGCCCAGCGCCAGCCGATCAGCGGGTTTTGTGGCGGCGGGCTGTCGCTGCCCGAGCGCCCGGTCAGCCACCGTTGTGGCGGCGGCGGGCTGTTGCCGTCCGTGCAGGGCGTCCGGCGTCGACTTGTCAGCCAGCCTTTTGGCGGCAGGCTGTTGCCGTCCGTGCAGGGCGTTCGGCGTCGACTTGTCAGCCAGCCGTCCGAGTAGGGCGACCGCTGCCGCCAACCCGCCGGCGACTGTTGCGGCGACGATGTAGTCCGTCGGTGGCAGTGAGGACCAGGTGGTGGCCCGGGTCAGTAGGGTCGGCCCGCCGCCGAGCAGGTAGACCGCCATGATCGGCAGCGCGGCGATCCAGGCGCCGGCGGCGACGGCCGCGCTGACCCGCACCGCGACGAGAAGGCGGCTGGAGCCGCCGGACAGGAAGAAGGTGGCGAACACGACGAGCCCGGCGGCGAGGAGCAGGCCGGCGTAGCCGAGCCAGCGGAGCAGGGTCAATGCCCAGGGAACGTCCGGAACGGTGGTCGGCTCAGCGGCCGGGAGGGTGACGGCCGGACCGGTCGGGGCGCCGATCGAGAAGGAGAGCGCGCCACTGATGGGATGCCCGTCGTCGGAGACGACCCGCCAGGTCAGCACGGTCGTCCCGGTGCCCAGCGACCCGGCCGGGTCGACCGTTAGTTCGGCGCCGGTCACCGTCGTGCGAGCCTCGACGAGGTCGCCTCGGGCGTCGAAGATCTGCACCCCATCGGGTACGCCGCGGACGGTCTCGTCGAAGGTCAGCAGGATCCGGGTCGGCGCGGTGGCCAGCACCGCGCCCTGAGCCGGATCGCTGCGGACCAGGTCGGCGTGCGCACTGACCGGTTGGGCCGTGCCGAGCAGCAGGGCCACGAGCAGCAGTACGGTGGCGCCCAGTCGCCTGATCATGCCCGGCGGTGCTGCTGGAAGAGCGACACCGCGGCGAGCGCCGACCCGACCAGACCGGCCAGCAGAGCGGCGAGCGTGACGCCGTTGCTGGACGCCGGTGGTGCGGGTGCCGGCTGAGCTTCGGTGGCCACGTGGTGGAGCGTGCCCGCGGAGACGGCGAATCCCGGGGCGGGCCGTTCCAGCTCGTGGATGGTCTGCCCGTCCTGGGGGACCTCGATCCAGGCCGATTCGCCTGTCTCGCAGGTCTGGATGGTGGGGAACAGCAGGTCGGTCCCGGCGGTCTCGGGCAGCTGGACCGAGAGTTCGAGGACGTCGCGGTAGCCGTCCGGGAGCGGGGTGTCGGTGCGGTAGGTGACGGCGGTGACCCGTTCGGTGATCTGGTTGCCGTGCGAGTCCGTCACCGGCGGGTCGACCTTCTCGGTCCTCTTCGAGACCTGCCACAGCGGGTTGCGGGTGGGGGTGACGGAGGTGATCTGGGCCGGGATCTGGATGGTGATCCCGGTGGTCGGCGAATCCCCGCAGCCGTGCGCGACGCTGAACTGGAGGACGGCGTGGGCGCCGGCCACGGTCGTGGAGGACGTGACGGTGACGTGGGCGCCGGCCGGGGAGGCGAGCCCGACGGCGGTGACGGCCAGCGTGGCCGCGCCGATCCGGGCGATACGCCGCGGCCAGCGGCTCTTCCTACCGGGTTCGTCGTCATCGCGCCGCATGCCGCACATTGGAGCAACCTGCTGAACTCATGTCAAGGATGTGAACTGAAGGCGCACTCATTGCGGCATGCGTAATGGAAAGGTAGCCTCGGTTCACATAAGTGAACTGAGATCCTCAATGTGAGCGATAGGAGTTGGCCTACATGCCGAACATCACCGTCGAACTACTCGCCGGCCGGACCCTCGAGCAGCGCAAGGCGTTCGCCCGGGCGGTGGCCGACCAGGCCGTCGAGATCCTCGGCGCCCGCCGGCAGGACGTCCGCATGGTGTTCACCGAGATCACCGCGGATGACGTGGCCAACGGCGGCGTGCTGGCCAGCGAGGACGAGAGCCGGGCAGGTGTGGTGGCGGCGCTCAAGAAGGGCTAGTGGGAGAAAGCGCGATGGGGGCAAGCCGCCGACCGGCGGCTTGCCCCCATCGATGTCAGCGGACCAGGCGGTTGTCGCGCATCGCGGACAGCCGGGCCTTCACGCTCAGCAGCGTCTCGATGATCAGGTCCTCGCGGCCCTGGCTGAGTCGGCTGATCGGGACCGCGACGCTGATCGCGTCGATCGACCGGTGGGAGAACGGCAGTGCGACCCCGAAGCACCGCACGCCCAGGCAGGACTCCTCGCTCTCCTCCGCATACCCGAACTGGGCGGCCTTGTCGATTATCGCCAGCAGGGCGTCCCGGTCGGTGATCGTCTGCGAGGTGAACGCCTTGATCTCGTGCGGGACCAGGCTGCCGCGGTCACTCTCGGGCAGCTCGGCGAGCATCGCCCGGCCCAGTGCGGTGCTGTACGCGGGCAGCCGCCGGCCGACCGCTGAATACATCCGCAGCGGGTGCTTGGACTCGCGTTTCGCGGTGTAGATGATCTCGGCGCCTTCGAGCCGGCCGAGGTGCACGGTCTCCTCGGTGGCGGCGGCGATCTCGTCCATCACGGCCCGTGCACGGGACAGCACCGGGTCGCCGTCGAGATAGGCGGAGCTCACTGTCAGGGTGTGCACGCCGAGGCGGTAGATGCTGCCGGTCTGGTCGGTGTCGAGCCATCCGCGGGCGCACATGGTGCGCAACAGCGCGTGCAGGCTGCTTTTTGGGATGCCGAGGCGTTTGGCCAGCTGAAGCTGGGTGCCGGGGCCGTTGGCGGCTATGTCGTCGAGGACGTCGAGGACCCTGGCGGCAGACTTGACCTGCGACGTGGCGGAAGTGCCGCTGCTTGCCTTCTCCGGGTCCACCGAGACCTCCTGATCGGTTGTGGCACGTTTCATTGAGGTGCACAACCTTACACCACGGTTCACATAGGTGGACAAAATTCAGCCCCTTGACCTGTGATCGGCGCCATAGGTATGGTCGATCTCAGTTCACATAGCTGAACACGGTTCACGAACGAGGAGCGAGTTTTGATCGAGGTCAGGTATTCGGCATCGCCTCACGGCGTGGAGACGGCGACGAACGCAGATCTCCGGAAGGACTTCCTCGCCCAGGACCTGTTCCGCACCGGCGAGGTCCGCGGGGTCTACACCCACGACGACCGTCTGGTCGTCGGCGGAGCGGTGCCCGGCTCCGGCCGGCTCGAACTGCCGGCCTGGGAGGTGCTCGGCGCGCCGACCCACCTGGCCCGCCGTGAGCTCGGCATCGTCAACGTCGGCCGGCCCGGCCACGTGCTCGTCGACAACGAGAAGTTCGAGCTCCGCCACCTCGACGGCTTGTTCGTCGGCCGCGGCAGCGAAGTCGTGTTCGAAGGGCCCGACGCCGCGTTCTACTTCGTCTCCGCTCCGGCGCACGCGACGTACCCGGCGGTGCTGCTCAGCCACACGGCGGTCGAGCCGGTCAAGCTCGGCTCGCCGGAGGGCGCCAACGAACGCAGCCTGTACCGCTACGCCTGGGGCCAGGAGCTGCAGACCGCCGTCCTCCAGTTCGGCGTCACCGTGATCGCCGACGGCTCGGTGTGGAACACCTGCCCGCCGCACCTGCACGACCGGCGCACCGAGGTCTACCTCTACGTCGACCTCGACGAGAAGGACCGGGTCTTCCACTTCATGGGCCGCCCCGGCGCCGCCCGCCACCTGGTGATCGGCAACCGCGAGGCGGTCATCTCACCGCCGTGGTCGATCCACTCCGGCGTCGGCACCGGCTCCTACGCCTTCATCTGGGCCATGGGCGGCGAGAACAACGAGTACACCGACCTGAGCCCGGTGGCCCTGGAGGACCTGTGACCCGCTCGCCGTTCGACCTGAGCGGCCGCCGCGCCGTGGTGACCGGCGCCGGCCGCGGCCTGGGCCGGGCCATCGCCGTCGGTCTCGCCGAGGCCGGCGCCGACCTGATCCTGCTCGGCCGGGCCGCGAGCCAGAAGTCGACCCGCGACCAGGTGGCCGCCCTCGGCCGGGACGTCGAGATCGTCGACCTCGACGTCGCCGACCATGACGCCATCGCGCGGGCCGCCGACCACGTCAATCGCAATCACCAGGTGGACATCCTGGTCAACAACGCCGGGATCATCGACCGCCAGGACTCGGTCGAGGTGACCCGCAAGTCGTGGGACCGCGTGGTCGACGTCAACCTGAACGGGCTGTTCTTCCTGTGCCAGGAGTTCGGCCGCCCGATGACCCGGCGCGGGCACGGCAAGATCGTCAGCGTCGCCAGCCTGCTCTCCTTCCAGGGCGGCATCCGCGTCGCGTCGTACGCCGCCAGCAAGCACGGCGTCGCCGGCGTCACCAAGGCGCTGGCCAACGAGTGGGGCCCGCTCGGGGTGCAGGTCAACGCCATCGCCCCCGGTTACATCGCCACCGACAACACGACCGCACTGCGCGAGGACCCGGACCGGGCCCGCGCCATCCTCGAGCGCATCCCGGCCGGCCGCTGGGGAGACGCCACGGACATCGCCGGTGCGGCCGTCTTCCTGAGTTCCGCCGCAGCCGACTACGTCAACGGCCACGTCCTGGTCGTCGACGGCGGCTGGATGGCCCGCTGACCTTCCTCTCCGTTCCTTCCGTTCCCTCCGTTCCCGAGAAGAGAAATCATGAGAATCACCCCTCGTCCCGCCGCGATAGTCAGCCTCAGCCTGCTTGCCGCCGTCCTCACCGGCTGCAGCGAGGAATCCGGTGGGGGAACCGCCGCCGCCGGTTCGGAGGCCTGCCAGCCGTCCGAGGTCCGCCTGGTCGGCCAGGTCCGCAACGAGTCCAACCCGTACGAGGCCTCCTGGCTGACCGGCGGCGACACGTTCGCCCAGTCGGTCGGGCTCAAGCAGGAACGCCTCACCTACGACGGCGACTCCACCAAGCAGCAGGAGCAGATCAGCCAGATCCTCGCCGGCAACACCAAGTGCCTGGTGATGAACGTGCTCCCGAACGGCGACTCGGACACTGCGCCGATCGTCAAGGGCGCCGACCAGGCCGGGGCCTTCCTGGTCACCCAGTGGAACAAGCCGGCCGACCTGAAACCGGCCGACCACAAGACCTGGCTGAGCCACATCACCTACAACGGCGTCGAGTCGGGTCAGCAGATCGGCGACGCGCTGTCCACGGCGATCGGCGGGTCCGGCGGCATCATCGCGCTGCAGGGCGTGCTGGACACCGCGGCCGCCAAGGACCGGTTCGCCGGCCTCGAAGCGTCGCTGGCCAAGAACACCGGCGTGAAGCTGCTCGACCAGCAGGCCGCCAACTTCTCCCGGGCCGAGGCGCTCACCGTCACCAAGACGCTGCTCACCAAGCACGGCGACAACGTCAAGGGCATCTGGGCGGCCAACGACGACATGGCGCTGGGCGCGCTGGAGGCTCTCCAGCAGGCGGGCAAGGCCGGCAAGGTCGCGGTCGTCGGCATCGACGCCGTCCCGGACGCGGTCAGCGCCGTCCAGAAGGGCGACATGACCGCCACCGTCTCCAGCGACGGCACCTGGCAGGGCGGCATCGGCCTGGCGATCGGCTACTGCGTCGCCACCGGCAAGCTGAAGGTCGCCGACATCGCCCCGGCCAACCGGGCGTTCTTCGCCGAGCAGTTCCTCATCACCAAGGACAACGCCGCCGAGTTCGCGACGCCCAAGGCCGACCCGGCCGACTTCGAGTGCGGCAACGTCTTCAACCGCGTGGCCGGCCCCCTGACATGACCGTCGCCACCGAGGTCGCCGTAGCGCCTCGCCGTACTCCTCGGCGAGGCGCGTCGCTCCGGGACGCCGGCCCACCGCTCGCGCTGATCGTCATCTTCCTGATCTTCGCGGCTCTGAGCCCGCAGTTCCGCAGCGCCGACAACGTCCGGAACATCGTCGACGCGGCAGCGGTGCTCGCCGTCGTCACCTGCGGCATCACGTTCGTGCTGATGATGGGGTCGATCGACCTGTCCGCGGCCGGGGTGATGGGCGCCTCGGCCCTGACCGTGTCACTGCTGGTCGCCAACAACCGCAACGACAACGACTTCGGGCTGCTGGGCATCCTGATCGCCGTCCTGCTGGGCTGCGCGTTCGGCTGCCTGAGCGGCCTGGCCCTGGTCCTGCTGAAGGTGCCGTCGTTCATGGCCACGCTCGGGGTGTCGGCGATCGGGCTCGGCGTCGCGACGCTGATGTTCGCCGGCGTCCAGCCCAACATCACCGACGCCATGCTGGAGAGCTGGGCGATCGAACGATTCCTGGGCTTCTCCTATCTCACCTGGATCGCGGTCGCGTGCATCCTGATCGGATGGCTGATCCAGCGTTACACCCGCCTCGGCCGGTACGCCTACGCGATCGGCGGCGCCGAGGAGGTCCTCACCCTCTCCGGGGTGCGCGTCAAGCCGTACAAGATCGGGGTCTTCGCTCTGGCCGGCGCCTTCTACGGGCTGGGCGGGGTGATGGTGACCAGCCAGCTCGGCGCCGGTCTCGTGCAGGCCGGTGACGGGTACGACTTCTCGGCGATCACCGCCGCCGTGGTCGGCGGAACCCTGCTCACCGGCGGCCGCGGCGGTGTCCTGCACTCCGCCGTCGGTGTCCTGCTGGTCATGGTGCTCACCAACGGTCTGGTGCAGGTCGGTGTCAGTCCCTACTGGCAGGGCGGTGTCGAGGGCCTGATCGTCGTGGCCGCGGTGGCTGCCGCGGTCATCCCGCTGCGACGAAGGAACCAGGTGGTCAAATGAGTGTCCCGGCACTGGAGGTCCGTGGCCTCGTCAAGCACTACCCGGGGGTCAAGGCGCTCGACGGCGTCGACCTGGTGGTCCGTCAGCACGAGGTCCTGGGTCTGGCTGGCGAGAACGGCGCGGGCAAGTCCACGCTGCTCAAGGCGCTGGTCGGGCTGGTCACGCCGGATGCGGGGGAGATCTACGTGCGTGGGGAGGCGGTCCGGCTGCGCAGTGTCGTGGACGCCGCCGATCACGGGATCGGGATGGTCTTCCAGGAGCAGTCGCTGGTGCCCAACCTGACCGCGGCCGAGAACATCGTGCTGGGCAGCGAGGGACCGGCGGTCCGGCGCGGCATCTACCGCTGGGACGCGATGCGCCGGCTGGCCCAGGAGCAACTCGACAAGATCGGCTCGCACATCGATCCGCTGGCCCGTACCGACTCGTTGTCCTTCGCCGACCGGCAGATGGTCGAGATCGCGAAGGTGCTGCGCATCGAGGAACGCAGCCAGCACCCGCCGGTGATCATCCTGGACGAGCCGACGTCGGTCCTGGAGTCCAAGGAGATCGAGACGCTGTTCGCGCAGATCCGCCGGCTGCGCGAGTTCGCGTCGGTCGTCTTCGTCTCGCACCGCCTCGACGAGGTGCTCGACGTCTGCGACCGGGTGGCCGTGCTGCGCGGTGGCCAGTCGGTCGGCGAGGTCGCCACCGCCGGCGCGGTCCCGGGCGAGCTGCACCGGATGATGATCGGCTCGACCGGCTCCGACGACCACTACCACGAGAACGCCGCGGTTGCGGTCGCCTCGGAGCAGCCCCGGCTGTCGATCCGTGGCCTGTCCGGCAGCACGTTCCGCGACATCGACCTGGACGTGGCGGCCGGCGAGATCGTGGCGATCGTCGGTGTGCACGGCTCCGGCCGTGAGGACGTCTGCCGTGCGCTGTTCGGCGCCGAACCGACGACCGCCGGCGAGATCCGGATGGACGGTAAGAAGGTCGACCTGTCCAGCACCCGGGCCGCCTGCGCCGCCGGCATCGGCTACGTCCCGGCCGAACGCAAGATCGAGGGCATGGTCGGCCCGATGTCGGTGGCCGACAACATGACCCTGAGCAAACAGCAGGCCCGCTGCACCGGGCCGTTCGTGGCGCCCCGCAAACAGGCCGGCCTGGTCGACGGATGGATCAAGAGACTCTCCATTCGTACGCCCACCCGCGACACCGCCATCGGGAGGTTGTCCGGCGGCAACCAGCAGAAGGTGGTGCTGGCCCGCTGGCTGGTCGGCGGCGACATCCGCCTGCTGCTGCTCGACCACCCCACCCGTGGCCTGGACATCGGCGCCCGCTCGGAGGTGTACCGGCTGATGCGGGAACTGGCCGGAACCGGAGTCGCCACCGTGCTGCTGGCCGACAGCCTGGAGGAGGCGATCGGCATGGCCGACCGGATCCTGGTGATGACCGACGGGCGGGTCGCGACCGAGGTGGCCTGCCCCAACGGCGGCAAACCGAGCCCTCTGGACCTGGTGAAGGTGATGGTGTGAGCACCCCCGTGGCCACCCGGCCGGCCACCGTCTCCCGGCGAGCCGGGCGGTTCACCGGCTTCATGCCCCTGATCGCCCTGGTCGCGTTGACGGCCGCACTGACCGCGGTCGACCCGGACTTCCTGACCCAGCGGAGCCTGACCGCCGCCCTGCGGACCGCGGCGCCACTGATCGTGCTCGCTGCGGGGGCGACTCTGGTCGTACTCTGCGGCGGGATTGATCTTTCGATTGCGGCCCTGGCCTCACTGTCGACGGTTCTGCTGGCCCTGTGGCTGCCGGATCTCGGCGGGCTGGCCACGCCGGCGGTCATCCTGATCGCGGCGGCGATCGGCGCGGCCCAGGGCACGGCACACGTCCTGCTGCGGATACCGTCGTTCATCGTCACCCTGGGCGGGATGAGCATCCTGTCGGCGATCGCCCTGGTCGTCTCCGGCGCCGGCACGGTACGGGTCGTCGACGACTCCACGGTCAGCTGGCTCGACCTCTACATCGGCGGTTTCCTGCCGACCTCGGCCGCGATGGCGATCGTGCTGGTTGCCCTGATCGCGGTGGTGCTCAAGGTGACCCCGTTGCAGAGCTGGGTGTCGGCCACCGGGTATTCGGAGTCGGCGGCCCGGCTCGCCGGCACCCCGGTCGACCTGGTCAAGATCGGCGCGTTCTGCCTGTCCGGCGCCTGCGCCGGTTTCGCCGCGGTCATGCTGGTCTCACGCCAGTTCAGCGGCGGCCCCACGATGGCCGACAACCTGCTGCTGCCGGCGGTCGCGGCGATCGTCGTCGGCGGCACCGCGATCACCGGAGGTCACGGCAGCGTGTGGCGCAGCCTCGCCGGGGCGCTCGTGGTGACGCTGTTGCGGGTGGGCCTGCCGATCGTCGGGGTGCCGTCCGCCTACGAACAGATCCTTTACGGCGCGATCATCGTCGTCGCCGTCGCACTGACCCTCGACGGGTCGAAGGTTTCGACAATCAAGTAGTTGCTCCGACCACGGAAGGCCATCATGCCCTACGAGAACTCCGCTCTCCTGCCCGCCGTCCGTTCGTTCCTGTCCTCGCCCAAGGGGCTGCTCATCGACGGTGACTGGGTGGACGCGAAGGACGGCCGGACCTTCGCCACCGTCAATCCGTCGACCGAGGAGACGCTCGTCCAGGTGGCGCACGCGTCGTCGATCGACGTGGACCGCGCCGTCGTGGCGGCTCGCACCGCGTTCGAGCACGGGTCGCCCTGGTCGCGGATGACCCCGCGGGACCGGTCCCACCTGCTGTGGCGCATCGGCGACCTGATCGACGCCCACGCCGACGAGTTCGCCCAGCTGGAGGCCCTGGACAACGGCAAGCGGGTGTCGGCCGCCCGGGACGGTGACGTCGCTATCTCGGCCGAGCTGTTCCGCTACTTCGCGGGCTGGGCGACCAAGATGGAAGGCACGTCCATCCCGATGTCGGTGCCCGGACGCGAGTTCCACGCGTACACCCGCCGGGAGCCGGTCGGTGTGGTGGCCGGCATCGTGCCGTGGAACTTCCCGCTGCTGATGGCCTGCTTCAAGATCGTCCCGGCGATCACCGCGGGAAACACCGTCATCCTCAAGCCGGCCGAGCAGACCCCGCTGACCGCGCTGCGCCTCGGCGAGCTGCTGCTCGAGGCCGGTCTGCCCGCCGGTGTGGTGAACATCCTGCCCGGCTTCGGCGACACCGGCGCCGCCCTCGTCGACCACCACGGCGTCGACAAGGTCGCGTTCACCGGCAGCACCGAGGTCGGCAAGAAGATCGCCGCGGCGGCGTCCGGCAACCTCAAGAAGGTGTCGCTGGAGCTCGGCGGCAAGGCTCCCAACATCATCTTCAACGACGCCGACCTGGACGCCGCCATCGCCGGCGCGGTGCTGGGCGGCTACTTCAACGAGGGCCAGTGCTGCGTCAACGGCTCCCGGCTGTACGTGCAGCGCGGTGTCTTCGACCAGGTCGTCGAGGGGGTGGCGGCGGCCGCGCGGGCGATCACCGTGGGCGACGGGTTCGACCCGGCCTCGCAGATGGGCCCGCTGGTCTCCCAGGAGCAGCACGAGAAGGTGCTCGGTTACATCCGCGGGGCGGTACGCGACGGCGCGGTGCTGAACGCGGGCAGCGCCGACGCCGTCGGTGACCGTGGCTTCTTCGTGCAGCCGACGCTGATCACCGGGGTGACCGAGCAGATGGCGGTGCAGACCGACGAGATCTTCGGCCCGGTGGTCACCGCGGTGCCGTTCGACACCGAGGACGAGGTGGTCGCGGCGGCCAACAACACGGTGTACGGCCTGGCCGCCGGCGTCTGGTCGCAGAACATCGGCACCGCGCACCGGGTCGGCGCCCGGCTGCGGGCCGGCACCGTGTGGCTCAACACCTGGCACGCCGACGACGTCACCCTGCCCCGGGGCGGCTTCAAGCAGTCCGGCTGGGGCCGGGAGCTCGGTTCGTTCGGCCTGGACGACTACACCGAGCTCAAGACCGTCATCGCCGAGCTGCGATGAGCGCCGTCGACGTTCTCGGCGGGCACCGGGTGGTGCCGGTCGTGGTCCTCAACGATCCCGGGTCGGCCGACGGCCTCGGTGACGCGCTGGTGGCCGGCGGCCTGCCGATCGCCGAGGTCACGTTCCGCACGCGAGAGGCGGCGACCGTCCTCCGCCGTCTGGCCGCGCGCGGTGACCTGGTGGTGGGCGCCGGCACGGTGATCACCGCCGCGCAGGTCGACCTGGCGTACGAATCGGGTGCGAAGTTCGTGGTCTCGCCCGGTCTGAGCGCCACCGTCGTGCGGCGCTGCCAGGCGCTCGGCCTGCCGGTGATCCCCGGGGCGGTCACCGCCTCGGAGATCATCGCGGCGCTGGACCTCGGCCTGGACACCGTCAAGTTCTTCCCCGCCGAGGCCAGCGGCGGGCTGCCCACCGTGAAGGCGCTGTCCGCGGCCTTCCCGCAGGTCCGTTTCGTGCCGACCGGGGGAGTCAGCGCCGGGAACGCGCCGGCCTACCTCGCCCACCCGGCTGTCGCCGCGGTCGGCGGGAGCTGGATGGTGGCGCCGGACCTGCTGGCCGCCGGCAAATGGGACGAGGTCACCGCGAGGTGCGCCGGGTTGGGAGTGACATCGTGATCGACTTACGTCCCGTGTCCGAGTGCGAGTTCGACATCGTCGCGCTGGGCGAGGTGATGCTGCGGCTCGACCCCGGTGAGGGCCGGGTCCGTACCGCCCGCCGGTTCGACGTGTGGGAGGGCGGCGGCGAATACAACGTCGCCCGCGGCATGCGCAAGGTGTTCGGGTTACGGGCGGCGGTGGTGACCGCGTTCGCCGACAACGAGATCGGCCGCCTGGCCGAGAACCTGATCATGCAGGGTGGCGTCGACACCTCGCTGATCCGCTGGGAGAAGTACGACGGCATCGGCCGTACGGTCCGCAACGGGCTCAACTTCACCGAGCGCGGCTTCGGGGTGCGTGGCGCGGTCGGGGTCTCCGACCGGGCCCACACGGCGATCGCCGGGCTGCGGCCGGGCACGATCGACTGGGACGACCTGTTCGGCCGGCGCGGGGTCCGCTGGCTGCACACCGGCGGGATCTTCGCGGCCCTGTCGGAGAACTCGGCCGCGGTGGCCGGGGAGGCGATGGCCGCCGCCCGCAGGCACGGCACGGTGGTCTCCTTCGACCTCAACTACCGGCCGAGCCTGTGGTCCGGGATCGGCGGCACCGAGGTGGCGCGGGCGGTCAACACCGGGCTGGCCAGGCACGTCGACGTGATGATCGGCAACGAGGAGGACTTCACCGCGGCGCTCGGGTTCGACGTGGCGCACGTCGACGAGCGGCTGTCGGCGCTGCCGATCGACAGCTTCGCCGAGATGGTCGGCACCGTGGCGGGCAAGATGCCGTGGCTGAAGGTGGTGGCCACGACGCTGCGGACGGTGCACACCGCGAGTGACAACGACTGGCAGGCGATCGCCTGGTCACCGGAGACGGGTGTGCTGTCGTCGGTGGCGCGTGACCATCTCGGCATCCTCGACCGGGTCGGCGGCGGTGACGGGTTCGCGTCCGGGCTGATCTACGGGCTGCTCGAGGGCGAGGCGTTGCAGTCCTGTCTGGAGCTCGGGGCCGCGCACGGCGCGCTGGCGATGACGACACCGGGGGACACCTCGATGGCGACCCGTGAGGAGGTGTGGGCGCTCGCCGGTGGCGGCAGCGCCCGCGTGCGCCGCTGATTGTCAGGCGGGTCTGGCGGAGCGATCCGCCAGACCCGCCTTTGTCTGCACTGCGTTCACATATGAAGATGATTGAGAAATCCAGTCCATGTATGTAGATGCAGTTCTTGACGTTGTAACGCGGACGACATAGTTTCAGGCCCTCCAGTGCCAGTGACCGTCCTCACTGTCACGCCAGCCGAATTCCGAGGGACCTCGCATGAAAGTGCCCCGAAGATCTTTCCGCTCCCTTTTCGCCATGTTCACCGCGCTGATCCTGGTCACCGGGTCGATGTCACCGGTCCAGGCCGCGGCAGCCGTCGACGACGGCCGGCTCAACGTCCTGCTCTTCTACAAGCCCAACTTCCACGCCTCGAACGTCCAGGCCCGCCAGGCCGTCCGTGACCTGGCCGCCCAGCTCGGCACCCAGTACAACCAGCCGGTCGAGATCCAGGAGACCGACGACCCGGCGGTCTTCAACACCGCCAACCTCGCCGCCCGTGACACGGTCGTCTTCGCGCAGACCGGGGGCGTGCTGTTCAACGCCGCTCAGCGGTCGGCTCTGGAGGCGTACATCCGTGGGGGTGGCGGTTTCATGGGTCTGCATTACACCGGCTGGTCGGTCGGTGAGAGCGAACACGACGTCAACCCGTTCTACGCCCGGCTCGTCGGGGCCGTCTCCGAAGGCCACCCGGAGGACCCCGGTGTCCGGCCGGGCACCGTGAACGTCCGGGACAACGGGCACCCGCTCACCCAGGGCGTGCCGACCACCATCTCGCGCAGCGACGAATGGTACGACTGGGTCGTCAACCCGGCGCCCAACGTGCGGACCCTGATCGCCGCCGACGAGGCGTCCTACGGCGGCGGCCGGCAGGGCACCCTGCACCCGGTCACCTGGTGCCAGAAGATCGACTCCGGCCGGTCCTGGTACACCTCGATGGGCCACGAGGGCACCGCCTACTCCGAGGCCTACATGCGTGCCCAGATGAAGAACGGCCTGGCGTACGCCGCCGGGCTGCTCGCCGCCGACTGCTCCCCGCCGGTCAAGGACCAGGCCGGCGCCTGGAGCGGCGTCACGCCGTGGCCGCTGGTGCCGATCAACATGTCACTGACCTCCGACGGCAAGGTGCAGTCGTTCGGCAGCGTCGGCGGCTGGGGCGACGACACCACCCCCTACGACTGGACCGGCAACTCCTCGGTCACTCAGGGCGGCCAGATGGAGGTCGACATCTGGGACCCGGCCACACCTCGCAACCTCGCGAACCTGCGCGCCGGCATCCTGCCCAACACCACCTACACCGACCTGTTCTGCGCCATGCAGGTGCAGAACCCGCACGACCACTCCACCATGACCATCGGCGGCGACGACGGACTCGGCGGCAACAGCCCCAACGACGCGGCCATCGGCGTCACCGGCCACACCACCAACAACGGGCTGCAGAACAAGGCCCCGATGAACTACCCCCGCTGGTACCCGACCGGCACCACCATGCCCAACGGCGACATCGTCGTACAGGGCGGCAGCCTCCGCGGCGGGCCCGGCGGACCCGGCGTGCTCACCCCGGAGATCTACACCCCGCAGTCCGGCTCCGGCTGGAAGACCCTCGACGGCGCGCGCAGCCCCGCCGCGTACGGTGACGGCGGCGCCGACCATGCCGGCGCCGACGAGAACCGCTGGTGGTACCCGCGGGCGTTCGTCGCCCCGGGCAGCGGAACCCTGTTCAACATCACCGGCACCCAGATGTACGAGCTCAACCCGGCCGGCAACAACGGCACCGGCCAGATCGTCCTGCGCGGCACGCTGCCCAGCGGCATCGCCAACCAGGGCACGAACGGCAACCCGGTCGGCGCCACCTCCACCGCCACCATGTACCGCCCCGGCAAGATCCTGCAGGTCGGCGGCGGCTGGTGGGGCAACGGCGGCGGCCCCGACGGCGCCCGCGCCGGCTTCACCGTCGACATCACCGGCGGCACCGCCACACCCGTCATCACCGCCACCAAGCCGATGAAGTACCAGCGCCACTGGGCCACCTCGACCGTCCTGCCCGACGGCGACGTGCTCGTCACCGGCGGCGGCCGGGAGAACAACGGCAACGGCGGATACGTCACCAACGCCGAGATCTGGGACCCGGACACCGGCAACTGGAGCGAGGTCGCCGTCCCGTACGAGCACGCCCGGCTCTACCACTCCGCGGCCCTGCTCCTGCCCGACGGCCGGGTGATGATGGGCGGCGGCGGCACCCCCGGCCCGCGCAGCTACACCGACGTCGAGTACTACTCGCCGTCCTACCTGTTCAACGGCGACCAGCTCGCCCCGCGCCCGGTCATCAACACCGCCCCCGCGAAGATCGGCTACAACGGCGGCTTCGCGATCACCGCCACCGGCACGGTCTCCCGGGTCACCCTGGTGCGCCACGGGTCGGTGACGCACGGCTTCAACAACGACCAGAACTTCCAGGACCTGACGTTCACCCAGTCCGGCGGCACGGTCACCGTCAACGCCCCGGCCAACGGCACGTACGCGCCGCCCGGCTCGTACATGCTGTTCGTCTGGGACGCCTCCGGCACCCCGTCCGTCGCGAAGATCGTCAAGATCGACCCGGCGGTCAAGATGACCCAGCTCAACCCACGGGTCGTCGACCAGTTCGAGTACCCGCGGGTGCCGTCCGAGTGGCGCACCTCGAACCCGCCGGCCACCGTCGACGTCGCCGCCGCCGGCAACAGCCGGATGTCGCCGTGGACGGTCACCAGCCAGGTCCAGCTGGTCCGGGGCACCGTCTCCGGCCAGGGCGGTCTGGGGCTCACCGGTTACCAGCTCAGCCTGGGCGCGGCCGGCAACATCCAGCGCACGCTCAGTTCCCTCACTCCCGGTACCACCTACCGGGTCTCGCTGCGCTACGCACGGGACAGCCGGGTGAGCGGAACCGCCGCGGCGACCGGCGCCCTGTCGGTCGCGAACCTGAACGCGACCCTCACCGCAGCCACCACGTCACCGTCGACGGCGAACTACGCCACGTACTCCGGCACCTTCACGGCCGCGTCGAGCACCGCGACGCTCAGCCTGCGAGGCACCGCCGTCGGCTTGATGGTCGACGACCTGGTCGTCGTGGGTGACGACGCTCCACCGCCGCCGCCCACCTCCCTGACCCGCTACGAGTTCGAGGAGGGCACCGGCACCTCGGCCGCCAACACCGGCACCGCCGGCGGGCCGGGCGCCGCGACCCTGACCGGCACCACCGGCTGGAACGCCAACGGCGTCGTCGGCAAGGCGATCAACCTGCCCGGCGGCAGCACCGCCAACGCCGTCGACCTGCCGGACAACCTGCTCCAGAACGCGGCGAACTTCTCCACCGGATTCTGGGTACGCCCGGACACCAAGGCCAACTGGACCGGCCTTCTCAACATCGGCGACGGACTCGGCTCCGCCGGGAGCTACTTCCAGATCCAGATGCAGACCCAGGCGAACGGCAGCACCGGGCTCGCCGCCACCTTCAAGGCCAAGACCGGCCCGGAGGAACGGGTCTACGCCACCCCGGCACGGGACGTCACCGCCGGCCAGTGGAACCACGTGGCCTTCACCCGTCAGGGTTCGGTCGGGACGCTCTACCTCAACGGCGAGGCGATCGCGACCCGCTCCGACCTGACGATCGGGATGGCCCAGATCGGCACGACGGCCGACAACTGGCTGGGCCGCAACGGTTACCCGGACGCGGCGTTCGACGGCCTGATGGACGACGTACGCCTGTACACCTCCACCCTGAGCGGGGCCGACGTGGCCGCGCTCTACAACGAGGGTGTCTCGGTCCGTTACCTGTTCGACGAGAACACCGGCACCTCGGCCGGAAACTCGGGGGCGAAGGCGTCCATCGGCGCGGCCACCCTCCAGGGGACCACGTCGTGGGCCGCCGGCCGGTCCGGCAGCGCGGCGTCGCTGCCCGGCGGTGCCGCCGACTCGGGCAACCAGGTCCGGCTGCCGGACAACATGGAGGCCGGTCTGGACGAACAGTTCACCGTGTCCTTCTGGGCCCGTCCGGACGCCCTGCCGAGCTGGGTCCCGCTGTTGCAGATCGGCAGCAGCACGGACACGTTCTTCCTGCTCCAGTCGGCCACCAACGGCGGGACCACAGGTTTCGGCGCCACCTTCAAAGCACCCGGGGTGGCGGCGCAGGAGCGCCTGCTGCTCGGCGCCGGCCGGGACCTGCCGCTCAACACGTGGACCCACGTGGTGTTCACCATGAACGGCTCCACCGGAAAGATCTACTTCAACGGCGTCCAACAGGCCGTCCGGACCGACTTCCCGATCAACCTCGGTGACGTCGGTGTCGGCGGCAACACCACCGCCAACCTCCTCGGCGGTACGAGCTGGGGCGACGCCCGGTTCGACGGCCTGATCGACGACCTCCGGCTGTACGGCACCGAGCTCAGCGCCGAGCAGGTGTCCCAACTGCACGCGGGTCGCCGGTAACGGACGAGTTGAGGTATGCGGGCCCCGGGACACGAGTTCCGGGGCCCGCGCTCGTTGCGGCCTCAGGGCTTGCGGGCGACCGCCCCGTACGCGTCGAGCCATTCGGGTTTGCCTTGCGGCCGCCACTCGGTGATCTGGACCAGGCCCGGGTCCAGCAGGTCCAGGCCGTGGAAGAGGCCGCCGATCTCGTCCGGTGATCGCAGGATGTACGGCACACCGCCGTTCTGGGCGAGGCGTTCGGCGCCCTCGACCACGGCCGGAGTGGTGTTCGTGCCGTCCCACAGCACGAGGTGGCTGCCGGGCGGGGTCGCGGCCATGGTCCGGTCCACGATGGAGGCGACCTCCCCGAGGTCCGGCTCGTAACCCAGGACGCCCATGAACATGACGGCGACGGGCCGGTCGAAGTCGAGCACCTCACGGGCGGCGGCGAGGATCTTCTCCGGGTCGTGGTAGTCGGCGTGCACGTGGACGGTTCGCCCGTCCTGGGTGGAGTCGGCCATCAGGGCGCGGGCGTGCACGAGCACGAGGGGGTCGTTGTCGACATACACCACGCGGGTCTCCGGGGCGACCGCCTGCGCCACCTGATGGGTGTTCTGCATGGTCGGCAGACCGGTGCCGATGTCCAGGAACTGCCGGATCCCGGCCTCGGCGGCCAGATGGTGGACGGCCCGGATGAGGAACTGCCGTGACTGCTTCGCCATCAGCACGATCTCCGGATACACCTGCTCGACCGCATCACCGGCGGCCCGGTCGGCGGCGAAGTTGTCCTTACCGCCCATCCAGTAGTTCCAGATACGTGCCGCGTGCGGCACATCGGTCTGAAGTTCGGGTTCGTCCGTGAACGCCATGCGGCATGTTGTACGGCAGACACGACGGAAGTACAAGCATCGATGCGGAGCGTTCCGGCGTGTCTCTCCGGCTCTGCCGGTCACTCGCCGGGGTGATGCCGTTCGCCGCGGAGGCCCGGTCTAATGTCGGGATGCGGATTATCGTCGCGGCTGACGGCTGCCCCGGCGCCGGTGACGAGCTGCGGGACCTGCGCAGCTGGCTCGTCGCCGACGACGATCTCCTGGGCCGGGTGCACCCGGTCGAGGCCCCGGTGGCGCCCGGGCATCTCGGCCCGGTCATCGAGGCCCTGAGTGTCGTGCTCACCTCGGTCTCCGGCCCACTCGCCACCCTGATCATCGGCTGGCTGCGCCATCGGCGCAACGAGATCACCCTGACGTTCACCCGTCCGGACGGGACCAGCATCACCCTCGAGGCGTCCCGGTACCGCAATCTGACGCCTGACGAACTGGCCAAGCTCACCGAGGAACTCGTGCAACGGTTCGAGGACCTGGAACGCGGACCGGAAGACGGGCCGGATGGCCGACCTCGTCGGGGCTGACGTTCAGGCCCTGGTGGTCGGCACCGCCACACACCGGCCCGGATCGTCGCTTCCGGACGTTCCCGCGGCCGCCCGCTCCGCGATCGCGGTCCGTGACGTGCTGGTCGAGCGTTGCGGCGTGCCCGCCGACAACGCCACCGTCCTGATCGACCCGGAGTCGGCCGCCGAATTCCAGCAGGCGATCCTCGACGCGGCCGGGCGGGCCACATCGACCCTGCTCATCTGGTACATCGGCCACGGCGTGCTCACCTCGGAGAAGGAGCTGTACCTGGCCACCCGGGCCACGGTCAGCGGTGAGGCGCCGAACCTGCCCCACCATGCGCTGCGGCTCGCCGACGTGGCCCACGACCTGCGTGAGTCGCCGGTCAACGTGATCCTCGTGCTCGACTGCTGCTTCGCCAACCGGGCGGCCCCGGTCACCCGGCGTGGCGTGCTGCTGGCTTCCGCCGACCGCAACGAGCACGCCCTGGTCGAGGCGGACGCCGAGTACACCGTGATGACCGGGGCCGTTCTCGGCCTGCTGCGCGACGGCGACCCCAGCTGCCCCCGCCGGCTGACCCTCCGGGTGGTCCACGAGCATCTGGCCCGCCGGATGAGCCGCCGCCGGCAGCCGGTCCCGCAGTTGCAGAGCCGCAACCAGCTCGGTGACCTGGTCCTCGCCGACAACCCCGCCTACCGGAGCGTCGAGGCGGACCCGGTGCCCGACCTGCCACACGGTTTCGACGACGACCGTTCGCCGTTCCTCGGCCTGGAGTCGTACACCGAACAGGACGCGGACGTCTTCTTCGGACGGGAGAAACTGGTCGACGCTCTCGTCGCCCGGATGGGCCGCGCGGCCGAGTCCGGTGGGCTGTGCGTCACCATCGGGCCGTCCGGCAGCGGCAAGTCGTCGGTCGTGCACGCGGGGCTGATCCCGGCGCTGCGCAAGGGCGCGCTGCCCGGCAGCTCGAACTGGGCGTACGCCTCGATGACGCCGGGCGCCGACCCGATCCGTGCCCTGTCCGCGGCGCTCGGGGGTGCCGGCGCCGAACAGCGGCAGGTGCTCGTGGTGGACCAGTTCGAGGAACTGTTCACCCAGGGCGCGACGGTCGAGACGCAACGGGCGTTCGTCGCCGCGCTCGACCGGGCCGCCACCGGCACCCCACCGGTCATGGTCATGATCTGCGTGCGGTCCGACTTCCACGGGCCGTGCACGCAGCTGCCGGTGCTCGAAGCAGCGCTGGCCCACGACCAGATCGTGGTCGGGCCGATGACGACCGCCGGGCTGCGGGCCGCCATCGAGCGGCCGGCCGAACTGCACAATCTGGCCCTGCAGGACGGGCTGCCCGGGCTGCTGCTGCGTGACGTGGGGGCGGACCCGCACGACGACGACGCGGTGGTGCACGACGCGGGAATCCTGCCGTACCTCTCGTACGCCATGCTTCAGACCTGGCGGGAACGCAGCAACCGGGTGCTCACCGCGGCCGGATATGCCGCCACCGGCGGCGTGGCCGGCGCCATCAGCCAGGCCGCCGACGACCTCTACGACCGGCTCGACCCGGCCGCGCAGCGGGCCGTGCACCTGCTGATGCTCCGGATGACCGACGGCCCGCCCGAGACCGCGACCCGGCGGCCGCTGCCGCTCGCGGACGCCCACAAGGCCGGGCGGGACCCGGCCGCGGCGAAGCGGGCACTCGACGCGCTCACCGAGGCCCGGCTGATCTCCGTCGACGACAAGCAGGTCCGGATCGTGCACGAGGCGCTGATCCGCTCCTGGAAACAGATGGGCGAGTGGCTGCGGGCCGACGGGACGGCGACCCGGCGGTCGATCGAGGAGGCGGCGGCCGCCTGGCGCGCCGGCAACCGCGATCCGTCGCTGCTGTTCCGCGGCCGCCGGCTCCAGGACGCCCGGACCTGGTCCGGCCTGCACGAGGACGACCTCGACGCGGACATGCACGACTTCCTGCGCGCCGGTGACCGGCAGGAGAGCCGGGCCGTCCGTACCCGCCGCGCCGCCTTCGTCGTTTTGGCGATCTTGACCTTGCTCGCGGTGACCGGAGCGGTGGTCGCCACCCAGCAGCGGGCCGAGGCGCTGCGGCAACGTGACGAGGCGGTGACCAACGAGATCGCCGCCCAGGCCGACCGGCTGCGCGGGCTCGACGTCTCCCTCGCCGCCCAGCTCGACCTGGTCGTGCACCACCGGCGACCGGACGAGGCGACCCGGTCGCGGCTGATCAACGCCGAGAACGCGGTGCTGGCGCAACCGCTGCGCGGCCATACCCGGACCATCTGGTCCACCGCCTTCCAGCCCGGCGGGCACCTGCTGGTCACCGGCAGCGCCGACCACACCGTCCGGCTCTGGGACACCACCGATCCGGACCGGCCGGTCCGGATCGGCGAGCCACTCACGCACAGCGACCAGGTTCGATCGGTGCGGTTCAACGCGGCCGGGACGGTCCTGGCCACGGCGACGATCAATGGCCGGGTACGGCTGTGGAACGTCACCGATCCGGCGGACGTCCGCCCGTACACGCCTGAACTGACCGTCTCGTCCCGGGCGATCTGGAGTGTCGGGTTCAGCCCGGACGGCCAGGTGCTGGCCGCGGGTGGAGCCGACCCGGCGCTGCGGCTGTGGAACGTCGCCGACCCGGCCAAGCCCGTCCGGGTCGGAACCGACCACGTCACCGGGAGCGCGATCGAGGCGATCGCCTTCCAACCGGGCGGCAGCCTGCTCGCCACCGGGGGACGGGACGGGCCGATCCAGCTCTGGGACATGTCCGACCCGCGACGGGCCGCCCGGATCGGCGCGCCACTGGCCGGGCACACCCAGGAGATCACCGCGCTGGCCTTCACCCCTAGTCGCCAGGTGCTGGCCAGCAGTTCCTTCGACGGCACCGTTCGACTGTGGAACGTGACCGACCCGTCCGCCGCCCAGCAGATCGAGACGCCGCTGGCCGGGCCGGTCAGCGGCTACGGCGGGATGGCGTTCGACAGCACCGGTAACCGGCTCGCCGCCGTCGGGCTGGACGGCCGGATCTCGCTGTGGAACACCATCCACACCGGGAGCCCGTACCCGCTGGTCTCGCCCGTTCCGGCCAGCCGTGGCGGCACCGGCTGGACGGCTGCGTTCAGCCCGGACGGCGCGCACCTGGTGACCGCCGGCGACGACGGCGTCGCGTATCTGTGGCGGTTCCCGCCCAGCATGCTGGCCAGCGCGAACGACGACTCGGACGGGGTGCTGCTCGCGGACCGCCGGCGGCTCCTGATGAGCGGCAACGATGCCCGGATCCGGACCTGGGACCTGTCCGGCCCGGGTGCTCCGCGCCGCGCGGAGACGATCACCACGGGCCAGACCGGAGTCCTGGTGATGGGGGTGAGCTCCGACGGCCGGCTGCTCGCCTCCGGCAGCACGTCCGGCGGAATCGAACTGACCGACATCAGCCGGCTCGACCACCCGGTTCGGCTCGGCGCCGTCACGAAGGCGCACGACACGCCGATGCGGACGGTGGCGTTCCATCCGGGTGGGAAGGTCCTGGTCACCTCGGGAGTCCGCGGGGACATCCGGCTCTGGGACGTCAGCGACCCGCGCCGTCCGCGCCCGATCGGATCCCCACTGGCGGAGGTCGTCACGAACGCCGCCTTCAGCCCGGACGGACGTCTGCTCGTCGCCGGCGACACCCGGCGAATGTGGGCGTGGGACGTCAGCGATCCGGCACGCCCGCGACCGAAGGAGACCGGCCCGAGCCGGATGACGTCCGGCTTCTACGCGGTCACGGTCAGCCCGGACTCGAAGCTGATCGCCGCGACCGGGTTCGACAAGTCGATCGAGCTGTGGGACGCGCGGACCCTGACGCCGCTCGGCCGGCCCCTGACCGGGCACAGCACCGTGCCGACGACCGCGACGTTCAGCCCGGACGGCCGGACCCTGGCCACCGCGGCCGAGGACCACACGATCCGGCTGTGGGACGTCAGCGACCCGGCGGCCGGGCGCCCGATCGGCGAGCCACTGACCGGGCACTCCCGCTACATCGACCGGCTGCTGTTCAGCCCGGACGGGACGTCGCTGGTGAGTGTCGCCGACGCGTACGCCCGGGTGTGGGATCTGGATCCCCGGTCCGGCGCCGACCGGATCTGCCGCAGCACCCGCGGCGTCCTGACCCCGGAACTCTGGCGCACCCTGTTCCCCGACGTCCCCTTCGACGACCCCTGCGCCTAGAACTCCCAGCGTTGCCGGTCGGCCCAGACCGCCAGCCGTCGCTGAGCGCGGTAAAACCGCCGGTATTCCAGCGCTCAGCGACGGCTCACGGTCTCAGCCGTCGCTGAGCGCGGTAAAGGCAGGCGTTTTCCAGTGTTGGGCGACGGCCGGCGGACCGTGCCCGCCGGAAGCTCTCCTGCTGTTGGCGGCCTTTGGCGCGATATGTGTGCCCGGCCCGGCATAATCGCGCGGGAGGTATGGGTGGCGGTCGATTTTCGGGTGCTCGGGGATGTCGCGGCGAGTGTGGACGGTGTGGCTGCCGGGGTCGGGCATGCTCGGCAGCGGGCGGTTCTTGCGGCTCTGCTGGTCGATGTGAACGAGCCGGTGCACGCCGACGCGCTCATCGACCGGGTGTGGGCCGGGCAACCGCCACGGCACGGGCGGACCGCCCTCGCGGGTTATCTGTCGAGGCTGCGGCAGGTGCTGGCCGGCGTGCCGATCCAGCGGGGTCCGGCCGGATACACGTTGCTGGCCGATCCGGACACGGTGGACCTGCACCGGTTCCGGCGGCTGGTCGCAGAGGCGCGGGCGGCCGCCGACGATGCCACCGCGGCGCGGCTTTTCGCGGCGGCGGCCCGCCTGTGGCGGGGTGAGCCGTTCGCGACGCTGGACACGCCCTGGTTCAACGATGTGCGCCGGGCACTCGAAGCCGACCGGCTCGCCGCTGAACTCGACCACAACGACGTCGCGCTGCGCCGTGGCGAACACACGCTGCTGCTCGGTGATCTCGCCCGCTGTTCGGTCCGGTATCCACTCGACGAGCGGGTCGCCGCGCAGGAGATGACCGCGTTGCACCGCAGTGGCCGGTCGGCCGCGGCGCTGGACCGGTACCGGCGGCTGCGGGCCCGGCTGGCCGACGAGCTGGGTATCGATCCGGGCGCCGGGCTGCGGGACCTGTATCAGGAGATCGTGGCCGGGGAGGTCCCGGCGCCGCCGTCGCCGCTGGTCCCGCGGCAGCTTCCGGCGGCGCCGCAGACGTTCACCGGGCGGGTCGCGGATCTGGCCCGGCTGGACGCCGCGCTGGACCGGGAACAGGCCACCGCCGTGGTGATCTCGTCGGTGACCGGCACCGCGGGCGTCGGCAAGACCGCCCTGGCGGTGCACTGGTCACACCAGGTGGCCGGTCGTTTCCCGGACGGTCAGCTGTACGTGAACCTGCGCGGCTACGACCCGGAGGCGCCGCCGCTGAGTCCCGCCGAGGCGTTGCTGGACCTGCTGGGAGCGCTGGCCGTCGAACCGGGACGCATCCCGCACGGTCTCCAGGCGCGCGGCGCCCTGTACCGCAGCCTGCTGGCCGGCCGCCGGATGCTGGTCGTGCTGGACAACGCCCGCGAGGTGGGCCAGGTGCGGCCGCTGCTGCCGGGTTCGCCGGGATGCGTGGTGGTGGTGACCAGCCGTCATCAGATGCCGGGGCTGATCGCCCTCAACAACGCCCAGCCCGTGGAACTCGGCCTGCTCACCGCGGACGAGGCGGCCGGGCTGCTCGCGCGGCGTATCGGCGGATCCCGGGTCGCCGCGGAGCCGGATGCGGTCCGGCGGCTCGTCGAGCGGTGCGCCCGCCTTCCGCTGGCGCTGGCGATCGTGGCCGGGCGTGCGGTGCTCAGTCCCGCGTCGTCGCTGGCCGAGCTCGCGGCGGAGCTGGACACCACCCTGTACGGGTTCGCCGGGGGCGACGCCGCGATCGACATCCGGGCCGTGTTCGACTGTTCGGTGCGTGCGCTGGACGCCCGGCCGGCGGCGTTGTTCCGGCTGCTCGGCGTGCACTGGGGCGCGGACGTCACGGCGCCGGCCGCGGCCAGCCTGGCCGGTGTCACGGTCGCCGAGGCGCAGGCGGCTCTGGCCGTGCTCACCGAGGCCAGCCTGATCCAGGAGCACCTGCCGGGACGCTGGCTGATGCATGATCTGCTCCGCGCGTACGCCAGAGAACTCGCCCAGGGTGACCCGGAGGCCGGCCGTGCCTGTGCCCGCCTCCTGGACCACTATGTGCAGTCGGCGCATCGCGCCGACCTGCTGGTCTACCCCTCCCGCGAACCGATCGAACCGCCGTCCGGCGCGGCCGGGGTGATCGCCGAGCGGTTCGCCGACCGTAATGCCGCCCTGGCCTGGTTCACCGCCGAGCACGATGCTCTGATCGGCGGTTTCGCGGTGGTGGGGGAGGGGGTCACCGACCCGGCGGTCTGGCAGCTGGCGTGGACCTTGTCGAACGTCCTCAACCTGCAGGGCCGGTGGAACGACCAGGAGCTCGCTCAGCGCAGCGCGGTCGCCGCGGCCCGCCGCCTCGGCGATCCGCTGCGGGAGGCGCACGCGTTGCGTGCGCTGGGCCGGGTGCGTGACGTGCTGGGCCGGGACGCCGAGGCGAGCGACGACCTGACTGCGGCTCTTGCGCTCTTCGACGCCGCCGGCGACCTGGCCGGTGCCGCTCAGACCAACGTCAACCTCGCCCGGATGTACGCGCGGCGCGGCGACCTCGAAACGATGCTGCTCCACGACGAGGCGTCGTTGCGGCTCTACCGGGAATCGGGCAGCCAGGCCGGCCAGGCCCGGGCGCTGAACAACATCGGCTGGGGGCTCGGCCAGGTCGGCCGGTACACCGAGGCGCTGGCGGCGTGCCGGGCGTCGTTGCGGCTCTGTCAGGAGATCGGCAACGTCCACGGCCAGGCCAACACGTCGCTGAACATGGCGCACATCAACGAGCAGCGCGGCGAGCGGGTGGCGGCGACCGAGGGCTACGCGGAGGCGGTGCGGTTGTTCCGGGAGGCGCATGACCGGCCGCAGGAGGCGAAGTGCCTGACTCTGCTCGGTGACTCGTGCAGCGCGGCCGGTGACCAGCGGCGGGCGTGCGAGGCCTGGCGGGAAGCGGTGGTCCTGCTGGACGAGCTGGGCCTGCCGGCCGGGGAGGTGCGCGCGAAACTGGCCCGGCACTCCGATGCCGGGCCAGCTCAGAGCGTCAGGGCGCGCAGATCGCGTTGACCTCGGTGATGCCGTGTGAGGGGGTGCCGCTCATGGCGCTGCCGATGCTGCTGCCGTTGCTCGACGGGAAGAGCTTCATCAGGAACACCGGGCCGGCGTCGAAGAACGGTCCGCCGCCGCCGACCGTGTGGACCGAGCCGCTGGTGCAGGAGGAGTTGGCCACGCTGCCCGAGGTCTGGAAGGTCTTGAGATTGGCGCCGGCGACCGGGTTGGCGCAGACGCCGTACGCGGTGAGCGTCCAGTTGCCGGCGAACCCGGTGGCGTCCTCGCGGGCGGTGACCAGTGACCGGGTCAGGCCGCTGTCGGCGCCGATGCGTTGCAGGCCGACCTCGTGGTTGCCGCTGAGGATCGTGGCGCCGGTGCCGAGCAGCTTCTTGCCGGTCGGGCAGTCGACGAACTTGGAGACGAACGTGCTGGAGGCCGCGGTGGACGTGGCCTGCACGATCTGGTGGCCGGCCGGTGTGGTCGCGCAGATCGCGTAACCCTCCAGCCACCAGTTCCCGGTGAATCCGATCTCGGCTTCGGCCTGTACGAAGTAGCTGCTCTGTGTCGAGCTGAGCGGTTCCAGCCGGATGAGGCGGACCTTGTTGGCGTCGTTGTCGAACGCCCACCCGCCACCACCGACGACCCGGGTCCCGCTGGGACAGACGGGGTTGACCTGTTTGAAGGCGGCGTTGTTGTTCGCCGAGGTGGCCACGACGCGGACGCGTCCCGGGATGGCTTCGGCGGGGGTGGCGACTACCTGCACACCCGCGGCGGCCAGGAGTCCGGCGACGAGGACGGCGAATCGGTTTGTTCTCATGCACGGCAAGTTAGGGATCGAAGTTTCGGTAATCCTTCGGCGGCTTTGACTTGTCGCAAGTCTTGTCGCAACATGGTGAGACAAGGTTTGCGACAAGGCGGGGAGGCTGCCATGCCGGGGAAGGTACGTCCGACACAACTCGAGATTGCGCGGCTCTGGCTGGCCGCGCGTGGCCTGACCGGCGTCACGCCGACACCGATGCTGGCCGCGCGCCTGACGGTCCGGCGGCGTGCGCGCCTGGGCGCCGCCATCCTGCCGGCCCTGTTCCTGATGGCCACCGCCCTGGTCTACGTGTCCGCCCTGCCGATCCGTCCCGCCGACGACGGGTTCGGCCCGCAACTGGTGGCGTTGACCGGGCTGGTCGCCGGGCTGGTGCTGGGCCTGGGGCTGCTGAACCGATGGGTGCGCCGGGTCGACCAGCAGGCCGGCGCGGACCTGCCACGACGGGCGGCCCACACCGTGCGGCCCGGCTGGCGGACCGTGCTCGGCGTCCCACGGGCCGCGTTCCTGGCGGTCACCTACGCGGGCGGTGCGGTGCTGACGGTCGCGGCGCTGACCGTGCGCGACGGCGCCGCGAGATATGCGGCGGTCATCCTGCTCATCGGGCTGTGCGGGGTCGCCGTCGGCACGGCCGTCCAGCTGCGCCACGTGTTCACCCACCCGGTGGTCGCCGACGACGAGGGCACACTGAAGGCCGACCTGCTCATGCGGGTCGAGGACGCGCGCGAGATGGCCGTGCCGACCGTGGTGTGGTCGCTGCCGGTCGTGTCGGTCTTCGACACCGGGCTCGATCCGTGGAACACCGGCTGGCTCGTCTTCATCGTCCTCAGCACTGTCGCGCTCGTCCTGATCACGGCCCGGGAGGGGCGCGCCGCCCTGGCCGCCCGGCGCGGCTCCAGCGCCCGGTGAGCCGCATGATCGTCATCGACTCGGCCTCGCCCGTCCCGCCGTTCGAGCAGCTGCGCGCCCAGCTCGCCGCACAGATCCAGGACCGCACGCTGGCCGTGGGCGCCCGGCTGCCGACCATCCGCCGGCTCGCCGGGGACCTCGGGCTGGCGGTCAACACGGTCGGCCGGGCGTACCGGGAGCTGGAGGAGGCCGGGCTGATCGAGACCCGCGGCGCGGCCGGCTCGTTCGTGTCGGCGGCCGGTGAGCAGGGGCGGGAACGGGCCCGTCGCGCCGCCGCCGAGTACGCCGCCGTCATCGCCAGCGTCGGCATCGACGCCACCGAGGCCGTCCGCATCGTCCAGGCGGCGCTCACCCAGGGCGTCCCCGATCCCACCTGACTCTCACTGGAAGCCACAGCCGGGATTCGGCGCGTCGTTGGCGAACGGTGAACCGGCCGGCTGGACATAGAGAACCTCGAGAACCAGGGGTGTGGTTCCGTGGTTGACGCCGATGTGGACGTAACCCGGGCCGCTCGACTCCTGAATGACGCCGCCGGGCTGGTACACGCCGTCGGATTTGCAGTCGGCGCCGTAATGGCTCAGCGTCCCTGCCTTGACCAGGCCGGACACCCGGCCGCTGTGCCAGTGCCAGCCGGTGGCCTGGCCGGGCGGGATGGTGATCTCCCGCAGGATCCAGTCGGTGCCGCCCGCCGTGACCTTCCTGATCACGGTGGCGGTCATGCCCGGTCCCGGTGGTGTCGCCAGGGCCGGCGAGCCGGTGGCCACCATCGTGGTGACGAGGAGACTGCCGGCGATCCTTCGCAGTTTCATTCTCATTTCCCTCTCTGCACGGACGATTCGACTGCGCTGCTCTGTCCAGCGGTGTCCAAACGATCACCACCGCGAGCGCCGGGACCCATAAGCTCCGGGTCCAACATGGACCTGCTTGGGGAGGCAGCTCTTGCTCAGAAATGGATCTCGTCGGCTGGCCGCCGTGATGGCGTCGGCCGTGGTCCTGGCACTCGGGATCGTGCCAGGACCGGCTCGTGCCGACGGCGCTGACGACATGGCCGGCCGGATCGCGGGGGCGAAGGCGGCGCCCGCGTCGGCCGAGCCCGCCTCGCCGGCCCGCCGCATCGACCGGGCCGCTCCGGCGGGCGGGCCGGCCCGCCACGTGGTCGGCTACCGGGCCGGCACCAGCGCGACGGCGATGGCCGGGCATCTGCGTGCCGCCGGCCTGAGCGGGCGGGCCAACGCCTCGCTGGCGAGCCTGGGCGCCCAGGCCGTCACCGTGCCGAAGGCCGACCTGGCCGGGGTGGCGGCCGCCCTCCGGGCCGATCCACGGGTCGCCTACGTCGAGGAGGACGCGGTGGTCACGGCCACCGCGGTGACGCCGAACGATCCGCTGTACGCGCAGCAGACCGAACTGCCGCAGATCACCGTGCCCGACGCGTGGAGCACCACCACCGGCTCGGCGGTCACGGTCGCGGTGGTCGACACTGGGGTGAGTCCGGTCGGCGACCTCGCCGGGGCGGTCGTGCCCGGCTACGACTTCGTCAACAACGACGCCGACCCGGCCGACGACGAGGGCCACGGCACGGCGGTGGCCTCGCTGATCGCCGGACGGGGCAACGACGGCGCCGGGATGGCCGGGGTCTGCTGGGCCTGCAAGGTTCTCGCGATCAAGACGCTCGACGCGACCGGCAGCGGACTGTCGAGCACCTCGGCCGCGGGCATCGTGTTCGCCGCCGACAAGGGCGCGAAGATCATCAACGTCTCGCTCGGCGGTTACACGGCGACCCAGGTGCAGAAGGACGCCGTGGCGTACGCCCAGAGCAAGGGCGCACTGGTCATCGCGTCGGCCGGCAACGACCTGGTGTCCGACAAGCTCTACCCGGCGGCCTTCGACGGGGTGCTCGCGGTCGGCGGCACCGACGAGGACAGCGAGCCGTACATCTTCTGCTGGCTGTGGTGTGAGGGCACCAACTACGGGCCGGACTGGGTCGACGTGGCGGCGCCCTGGTGCTCGATCGCGGCGAACCTCCCCGGCTACTCGACGCCCGAGACCGGCGACGAGTACGACGTGTTCTGCGGGACCTCCGGCTCGGCGCCGCTGGTCTCCGGGGTCGTCGCGCTGCTGAAGTCGAAGTACCCGGGCGCCAGTGCGGCGGCGCTCACCAGGGCGCTCACCTCGACCGCCAAGCCGACCCAGACCACGGGCTTCACCCAGTTCGGTGAGATCCGCGCCGGTGCGGCGATGGGGCAGGTCGACGTCACCGCGCCGCGGATCACCGGCGCCACGCCCGGACAGAACGCACGGTTCCGGGGCACGGTCACGGTCACGGCGACGGGGGTGACCGACTCCGGCTCCGGCGTCTCCTACGCGGCGCTGTACGCCAACGGCAAACTGGTCGGGAGGGACAGCACGGCGCCCTACGCGGTGAAGTACAACAGCGGCAAGGGCAACGGGGCGGTCGCCTTCCAGTGGCGGGTCGTCGACCGGGTCGGCAACACCGCGACGTTCAACCGGCAGTTGATCGCCGACAACAAGGCGCCGGCCGTGAAGATCACCAGCGGGCCGAAGAGCGGTGCCAAGGTCAAGGGCACGGTGACCGTGAAGGTGTCGGCGGGGGATGCCAGTGGTGTCGCCCGGGTCGAGCTGCTCATCAACGGCAAGGTGGTGGCGAAGGACGTCGCCGCGGCGTACGTCTTCAAGATCAAGGTTTCGAAGTTCCCGAAGACGATGAAGATCCAGATCCGGGCGGTCGACAGGGCCGGCAACACGGCGACCACGGCCACCCGTACCTGGAAACGCTGACACGGGCCGGCTCATCGGCGGGTCGAGGTCAGCCCGTCGGTGAGCCGGCCGTGCCCGGCGGTACGGGCCAGCACGATCCGGTCGATCTCGGTGTACGGCTGCTTCGTCCCGGGCAGCCCGTCCGCGAGAGTCCGCACGGTCAGGGTGGTCGGCTTCCCCGGCGCCGCGGGCACCGCGTCGATGGCCAGGAAGGCGTACCCGTCGTAGCGGACCTGCGACCAGTCGACCGACTCCGGCACCCGTGTCCCGCTCACCTGCCCGCCCTTGGCCGTGCTGGCCGGGGTGGCCGCCCAGACGTAGCTGTTGGCCACGGTCTCGGTGGTGTTCTCCGGGTTCGCCGGCCGGTAGCCGCGGTAGCGCTCACCCTCGGCCAGCGCCTGCGGGCCGGTGACCTTGACACCGTGGGGTGCGGGCGCAGCCGGACCGGGCGCGGGGCGGAACGGGTAGCGCGGCCGGCCCCCGGAACCGGCACAGATGTAGGTCACCCCGTCCACCGCCGGATGAATGGTGGAGCCGTCCGGTGCCGAGCGGGTCTTCCGGCCGTACCGGATGGGATCGGTCCTTTCGAATTGATGGTTGTGTCCCTGGATCGCCAGGTCGACCCGGTAGCGGGAGAAAAGCGGGTCGAGAATGTCGCGCACGCCGCCGTCGGAGGCATGGTTGTTCGACGTCGCGTACGCGCAATGGTGGAAGAACGCGACGATGAAGTCGATTCTGCTGCCGGACCGCCAGTCGGCCAGCGCCTTCTCGATCCACCGTGCCTGCGCGCCCTTGGAGTAGCCGGTGTTGGTCTGCAACTCGGCCGACAATTCGTTGGCGTCGATCGACAGGAAACCGATGTTGCCGTAGACGAACCGGTAGGCCGACGGGCAGTCGTGCGGCCCGTTCGACGGCATGTCGAGCCGGGCACGATGGCCACCGTAACCGTGCGAGCCGTGAATGGGCTCCATGTCGTGATTGCCGGTGGTGAACATCCACGGAATGTGCGCGGCCAGCGGTTCGATCTGATTCAGGAAGACATCCCAGACGTACGGGTTGAACATGTTCCGGCCCGGCGGCGCGGTCCTCGACATCGCGAGAGTGTTGTCGGCGGGCAGGCCGGAACCGGTCGGGTTGGCGTAACAGATGTCGCCCGCGAGCAGTGTGAACACCGGTCGCTGGGTGGCCATCAGGCCGACCTGGGTGACGGCCGGCCAGGGATCTGTGCCCCCGGCCCCGGCGATCGGGTCGGTGCTCCAGTAGGAGTTGTTGTCGAACACGCCGGCCGGCCAGGCGCCTTCGGCGCGCAGCACGGCGGCCGGCTGCTGGTGCCAGGAGTAACGCGGGTCGGTCGGCGCGTTGTGGGTGCCGACGTCGGCGAAGGCGGTGAACGTGAAGGGCTTGGGAACGCCGGTCGCGGGCGCGGCGGAGAAGTGCGCGTCGCCGCTGACGGTGCCGTCGGAGAGCCGGATCCGGTAGTGGTGGACAGCGCCCGGGTCGAGTTTGCCGAGCACGGCCTTGACGTAGAACTGGCTGCACACCGGGCCACCGGCGATCTTGTCGAGGCCGGTGAGGTGGTGGATGGCCGCGTCGTGGCGGGTGCCGTAGTCGCCGGGCTTGCTGCCGACCTCGACGACGGCACGCAGATCCTTCGGGAGCTTGCCGGTGCTGCTCACGAGCTGGGCGGTGACGGCCATCGTGTTGCCGGGCAGTCCGTCGGCGCCGGGCACGAACGACAGGTGCCGGCCGGCGACGACCACGCCGGCCTTGCCGGTCCGGCCGCCGCCGGCCGCGAACGCCGCCCCGGCCAGCCGGAACTGGCTCGCAGCGAGCCCGCCGGCCCCGGCCATCACCGCCTGCAACGCCGAGCGGCGGCTGATGCGGTGCCGGTTCAGCAGCTGCGTGTTCCGCTCGCTGTACTCGTCGATGGTGACAATGCCCATACCGCAGATATTGCAGCAAAACGGATGCCATCGGCGGCGACTCGCGTGGTGCCGGAGGCTGTCATCCGGCCGGGCGAACCTGCTCCCCGTGCGAGTCCGGCGACGGCTTCACGCAGTTCCGGAAAGGTAGCTTGTGCCCCGGCACGGCGTTCGGACCGTTGCCCTTCCTTCCTCCTGTGCGGGAGACTCTGTGCTGTTCGAGATCGCCGTCGACGGTGACGGCAACCACCTTGTGCTGCTGCGGGACTGGCTGATCGCGAAACCGGCGATCCGCCGCAACGCCACCGTCGGCCTCACCACAGCCGCCGCCGCACGGGGCACGATGGGCACCACCGCCGACCTGATCACACTCGTCGCCGACAAGGCCCTCGACGTCGGCAACCTGCTGGTCGCGGTCGCGGCGTTCATGCAGGCCCGCAAACAGGTGAAGAGCGTCCGGATCCGGCGCGGCGACGTCGAGGTCACCGTCACCGGAACCGACCGGACGGTGCTCGAAGAGGCGAAGAAGCTCCTCGAGGACGGCGCACCCTGATGCGCCTGCCCGACCCCGCCACCTCGATGGCCGTGCTCATCGGGTGCAGCCGCTTCGAGGGCATGGAGCCGCTGCCCGCGGTCATCCACAACATCAGCGACCTTCGTGACCTGCTGACCGACCCGCTCGTCTGGGGACTGCCCAGGGACCGGTGCGTGGTGATGGCCGAGCCGAGAAGCCCGGCCGACATCATCGACACCATCAACAAGGCCGCCCAGGCGGCCACCGACACGTTCCTCGTCTACTACGCCGGGCACGGGCTCCTCGACGACCGCGGGCGGCTGCACCTCGGCCTCGGCCAGACCGGAGATCAAAAGCCACACACCGCGCTTCCGTACGACTACGTGCGCGCCGCCGTTCAGCAGCACTCGAAGGCGGAGCTCAACATGGTCGTCCTCGACTGCTGCTACAGCGGCGGCGCGCTCAAGAACATGATGGGCGGCAGCATCGGCGCGGTGAGCGCGGTGGAGGGCGCCTACGTGCTCACGTCGTCGGCCGAGAACGAGCCGTCCATGGCGCCCCCCGAGGACAAGCACACCGCCTTCTCCGGCGAGCTGATCCGGCTGCTGCGCGACGGCCTGCCGGGCGCCGGGCCGTACCTCGGCTTCGACGAGGCCTTCCACCACCTGTGCCGGGAACTCGCCGCGAAGGACCTGCCGCAACCCCAGCAGGCAGTGCGCAACAGCCTTTCCGGGTACGCGTTCGCGCCGAACCGGGCGCATGCGGCGCCGCCCCCACCGCGGCAGTCCCGGCCGTCGCCTCCGCCGCAGTCCGGCCCACCGCAGTCCGGGCCGCCGCAGCGTGCCGACCCGGGTGGACGCCGACCCCGCCGGCCGCTGTCGCCTTCCACCCGGCGGACGGCCGTGGCCGGCACCCTGGCCCTGAGCCTGGCCGCCGGCGCCGCCGTCACGGTCGGCCTGATGAACAGCATGGCCAGCGACGCGGCCACCGAACGGACCGACGCGACCCGGCCACTGGTGTCCCCGACGGTGTCCGAGGTCCCGTCGCCCCCGGCCACCACCGGGACGTCACCGGCGCCGGCCGGCGGCGGGCCCCCGGCCGCGGTGGTCCCGGCCCCGCTCCAGCCGCTCACCAAGCAGACCGGCGGCACTTCGAGGCGCGAGCCGCAGTCGTCCGAGCCGGGTGCGAAGTCGCCCGCCACCACGTCGCCGACCACCACGGCCCCGGCCCCACTGGGCAGCCCGATGCTGGTCACCCCGCCCGACCAGATCGTCTACACCGTCCCCGACACGGTCAACTTCGGCTGGCAGGCGGTGGCCGGCGCATCGGTGTACACGCTGGAGACCGAGGCCGGCGACGGCGTGAGCTTCCAGCCGGTCGCCACCCACCGGGTGTCCGGCACCACCTTCAGCGAGGCCTGGCCGGGCTGGCAGAAGTTCCGCTGGCGGGTCACCGCGGAAGCCCCCGACGGGCGCCGCAGCGGCCCGAGCGAATGGCGCCACGCATTCAACAACGCCACCATGTGAACCCGCGGAAAGCCGACAATCCCCGGGTAGCGCGTCTAGGGCAAGATCAGTGGCATGGAGCGCAGACAGCGGCACACGTCGATGGCGCTGCTGGTCGTCACGGTCGGCACCCTCGCCCTGGTCGCGGCCAACGTACGGCTCATCGTGCCGGTCGGGGTGGGTGTGCTGCTCGCGTTCCTGTTCTGGCGCATCTCCTACGGCCTCAAGTTCGGCGCCTTCACCCTGGTGATCGCCCTATTGTGGCTGGCCGGGTGCGCCCCCGCCGAGTTCGGCTGGAGCATCCACTACCGAGTGACGGCCACGCTCGCCGCCGACAACGCCCAGTGGGACATCGTCGACGAGATCACCGTGCCGGCCGACCGGGTCGTCGAAGCAGTGTCGGACGACGGCGCCTGGTTCGGCGACCGGATCGACCCGGCGAACCGGGAGGAGTTCCGCCGCAAGCTCGAGGAGGACCTCCGGACCCTGGAGGGCATCCTCGCCAAGCAGGGCTGGACCTTCACCCGCATCCTGGACGGCGAGAAGGCCGTCTTCACCAGGCGCCGCAGCGCCGAGTCCGCCCAGACCGGGATGTTCCCGCTGGTGTCCCGGCAGTCGCTGGCGATCCCCGACATCGAGCTGTACCGGGCGAGACCGCTCAGCGCCTCCACCGGCCCCGGCTCCCCGGCCCCCTGGGCGCGACGGGTCGTCTTCACCCCGGCCGACGACTCCGAGATCATCATCGAGGCGGGCAGCAACGTCGTCGCGGCCACCGACCCACCGAGCGAGGCCAGGGAGATCCCGGCCGGCGAGCAGCGCCGGATCGTCGGCGGTCAGTCCGCGGTGGAGCTGAGCCTGCTGAGCCCGGTCTCCCGGCACGAGCCGGTCCGGAGCATCGCCCAGGTGTCCCTGGCCGAGTGGACGGGCTGGGTGCTCGCCTTCGTGTGGGCGCTCGTCCTGGCCATGGCCCAGGACGGCGTCAAGCAGGGCTTGGCGCGCCTCTTCGGCCGCGGGACCTCAGCGAACGGCCAGCCCGCCGCGTCGCCCGCCGGCCCTCAGCCGAGCCACCGGAAGCGACGCCGCACGTGACCGGAGGGCTGACCCGTCACCCGGCCCGGCACGGCCGTACGAAAACGCGCTGGGCGCCGTGAGCGTTTCCTCGCCTGTCCATTTCGGTTAGCCTGCTGGTGGCGTTGACACGACAGACGGGGAGAACTCCGTGTCGGATGTGCTGCCTGGCCGGGGCCAGCTCGACCGGTTGATCGAGTTGCTTCTCGTGGTGCCCGCGATGTCCGACTCGCGGGAGCGTGACGCCCACGTCGAAGCTCTGGCGGCCGCCCTGCGCCGTCCCACCGACTTCCCCCGGGCCGCCGATGCCCGTGACGACCTGGCCTCGGTGCTGCGGTCGTGTGTGATCTACACCGGCGCGCTGCGGCTGCTCGTCCAGGACATCCGTCGCCACCATCCGAGCGAGGCCAGCGATCGGGCGGCCACCGCGGCGGACGAGATCGTCGGCGGCGGCACCGTGCTGCTGTCTGGGCCCGATCGTGAGGCGTTGCGGCGGGCGCTCGTCGACATCCCGGTCAAGGATCTGTTCGACGCGATCGGCGACCTGAGCGAGGTTCCCGAGCTCAGCTCGGTGCAGGTGTGGCGGGACATGGTGGCGGTCATCCGGATCGCCGAGCGCCTGCCCAGCCCGCCGCACGGGGTTCCGCCGCTGGTCGCCTTCGTCGACCGGCTGGCCCACGTGGTCGCTGAGGACCGTTCCGCGGCGCTGCACGCGTGGATCGACTCGGTCGCCGGTGGTCTCGGCGTCACGCCGGCCGCGGTCGCCGCGCTGCACCCGGACGGCGCGGTCGTGCCGGCGGTGCCCGCACCGGTGGCGCCGGCCCCGGAGACCGGGCGGATCTGGGGTGACGTGCCGGGCCGCAACCGGAACTTCACCGGGCGGGTCGAGCTGCTCGAACAGCTTCAGCGAGCGGTCCGGACCAGCTCCAAGGCGTCGGTGCTGCCGCAGACCCTGCAAGGCCTAGGCGGCGTCGGCAAGACCCAGCTGGTCATCGAGTACGTGTACCGCCACGCCGAGGAGTACAAGCTGATCTGGTGGGTCGCCGCCGAGCAGACCTCCACCATCCTGTCGTCGCTGGCGCGGCTCGCGTACCAGCTGGGTCTGCCGAACATCGACGACCGCCCGCAGACCGCCGCCACGGTCCTGAGCATGCTCGCCGACAGTGACTTCCCGTGGCTGATCGTCTACGACAACGCCGACGATCCGGACACCATCGACCAGTTCATGCCGTCCAAGGGCGGGCACGTCATCCTGACCACCCGTAACCAGCAGTTCGCGGCCATCGGCCCGTCGATCGTGGTCGACGTGTTCGACCGGGCCGAGAGCGTCGAGCTGTTGCGCAAGCGCAGCCGTGACCGCGAGGACCAGCCGTCGCGGATCAGCCCGGAGGAGGCGGATCTGCTGGCCGGCAAGCTCCACGACCTGCCGCTGGCGCTGGAGCAGGCGGTGGCGTGGCATCTGGCCACCGCCATGCCGATCAAGGAGTACATCGAGCTGCTCGACGGCCACATCGCCGAGCTGCTGGCCGAGGGCAAGCCGGCCAACTATCCGTGGTCGGTGGTCGGGTTCGTCAAGCTGGCCCTGGAGCGGTTGCGCGCGGAGTCACCGGCGACCGCCCAGATGTTCGAGCTGTTCGCCTACCTCGGTGGTGAGCCGGTGCCGGTCTCGCTGCTGCGGTACGGCAAGGACGCCGACATCCGGCAGCCGCTGCGGGAGACGCTGGGCAACTCGGTCCGTACCAACCGGCTGACCCGCGACCTGAACCGGCACGGGCTGGCCAAGCTCGACGCCGCCCAGCGGTTGCAGGTGCACCGGCTGGTGCAGGTGGTGCTGCGGGAGACGCTGCCGGCCGACGAGGCCGCCGCCGCCCTGCTCGACGTGCAGAACCTGCTGGCCCGGGCCAACCCCGGCGACCCCGACGAGCACCCCACCGAACACGCTCGCCAGCGGGAGGTGGGTCCGCACCTGGCCACCGCCGACATGGTCAATTCGAGGGTCGTCGAAGCCCGGCAGGCGGTGCTCGACCACGCCCGCCTGCTCTACCTCGACGGCGACTACGAGAACAGCCGGCTCATGGCCGAAGGCGCGGTGAAGGTCTGGGAGACGGAGGACTGGCACCCGCGGCTCGGCCCGTCCGGGGAGTTCACCCTGCTGGCCAAGGGGCAGGTCGCGAACGCCGCCCGGACCCTGGGTGACAGCGCCTACGCCGCCCGGGTGGCCCGGGAGGCGTACGACGGGATGCGGACCAGCCCACTGCTCGGCCCGGACCACGAGTTCACCCTGATCACCGGCAACCAGGTCGGCGCCGACCTGCGGATCGCCGGGAGCTACCCGAAGGCGCTGGAGTTCGAGCAGGAGTCCGTCGACCGGCACGTGGACCTGTTCGGGCCGACCGACACCTACACCCTGCGAGCCCGGACCAACCTCGCCGTGAACTACCGGATGATCGGTGACTTCACCCGGGCGCTGGCCATCGACGCCGAGACCGTGCGCCACTGGCAGGACGCCGGCGGCGCCGACTTCCGCGAGCTCGAAGCACGGATGAACGTGGCCCGCGACTACTACGGGATGGGCGCCTACAAGACCGGGCTGGCCGAGCTCGAACGCTGGTTGCAGCCGTTGCAGGACACCCTCGAACCGGGTCACCGGCTGGTGCTGCTGGCCGCGCGGACCCACGCGATCATGCTGCGCAAGGCCGGGCGGATCATCGAGGCGCTCGAGGTGATCCGGCAGAACCACCAGGCCACCGAGGACCGGTTCGGCGAGAAACACGAGTACACGGTGGCCGCCATGGTCAGCCGGGCCAACGCCCTGCGGCAGCTGGGCGAGCTGTCCGAGGCCGACGGGCTGCTGGACACGGCGATCACCCGGTACGCGACCGACTTCGGCGAGGAGCACCCGCTCACCCTGGTCGCCCGGGTCAACCGGGCGATGGTGTGGCGCGCCCAGGAACGCCACGACGAGGCGCGGGAGCGGGACGAGGCCGCCTACCGGTCGTTGACCGCGGTGCTGGGGGAGGACCATCCGTACACGTTGTGCGCGGCCACGGCGTACGCGACCGACCTGTCGCTGGCCGGACGGCACGACGAGGCGCTGCGCCTGTCCACCGGGATCATCCAGGCCAGCCAGCGGATCGCGGGTGGTGGGCATGAGGCTCGTGAGGGCGCCGCGCACCCGTACGTGCTGATGCGGGCCGTGAATCTGGCGCACGACCTGCGGGCGGTCGGTGACCGGATCGAGGCCGAGGCGCTGTTGCAGGAGTCGCTGTCCGGCTTGCGGCGGTCACTCGGCCCGACCCATCCCGAGGTGGTCGCCGCCGAGAACGGCCTGCGCAGCGAGGGCGACATCGAGCCGCCGCCGACCTGAGAGCCCGTGCGTTCAGGCGTTACGGGTCAACCACGCCTGCCGGGTACGCTCCAGCGCCTGCTCCGCCTCGCCGGCTGCGGCGGGCGTGACCGTCTCGGCCAGGAACCCGTCGACGACGGTTCGCAGCCGGGTCGCGAGCCGGCGGCCGTCCGCGGTGAGCGCGCCGGCGTGTTCGACGGTGTCCAGCGCCCGGTCGACCTGGAGCCGGGCCTTGGCGAACTCCCGTTCGGCGAGCGCACCGGAGGCGGCGTCGCCGCGCAGCGCCCGCCAGGTGTCGGCCACGCCGACGAACGCGTACACGCCCTGGAGCAGCCCGGCCAGCGGCCGCGGGTCGACCCGCCACGGCGCGAAGTAGCGTTGCTCGTCGTCCGGGTCGCTGAGCGTGGTCAGGTCGAGGACGGCGCTGAGTTTGGAGTGCTGGAACTCGTGCACGAGCGTGACCGCGAACTCGGTCGGCGAGGCGGGCCGGGTCAGGCCGAAGGCGCCGAAGGCGTGCCGGAGCGTGGCGCTGCGTGAGGACTGCCCGTCCTGGTCGATCAGCGGCACCAGGGTGCGCAGCCCGGCGGCCAGTTCGTCGGCGCGCTCCGGCGCCCGGGCGGCCAGCAGGGTCCAGGCCTCGTCGAGCAGGCGCTGCCAGCGGGCCACCTCACCGGCGGACAGTCGCGGGGCCGGCGGCGCGTGGTGCCCGTGCCGGTACGGGTCGAGGTCGTCCAGCCCGAGCCGGATCGTGCGTTCGCCGTACGCCGAGGTCAGGTATCGCACCGGCAGCATTCCCGCCGCCGGGCCGCCGTCGACGGTGATCCGGCCGTCCCGGGCGGCCGCCCGGGTGCTGTCGCCGCCGGGCACCGGCACCGCGCCGACGCCGGGCAGCGCGACCAGCCCGTCCCGGACCGGCACCTCGGCCTCGACGTCGATGCCGGTGGCCGCCCCGGCCACCACGAGCACCGCGCCGAGCTGGGTGAACTCGGCCCGGGCGAAGCTGTCGTGCCGGACCGCCCGGCAGGCGATCGACGCCCACGCGCCGACCAGGGGAGCGCTCAGCACGTCGGCGGCGCGGACCGCGTCCAGCGTGGCGGCCAGCCGGTCGCCGTCCGGCCCCGGCCAGTTGCTCAGCAGGTAGCCGATCATCATCAGGTGTTTGCTGCGCTGCGCGGTCAGCAGCGCTGTCACGCCGGACGCCCCGCCGCCCCCGGTGGCCAGCAGGTCGAACTGCTCCGGCGCGAGCTGGTGATAGGTGGTGGTCACGACGGCGCTCCGATAGGTCGTTGCAGGTCCGCGGTGACCCGCGTGTGGATGTGCCCGATCAGTTGCAACATGTCGGCGCAGTAGACACTCGGGTTGCGGAACCCGGCGCCGGCCCGGTAGCGGTGCACGTAGTGGCCGCCGCCGCAGATCTGCTGGACCGGGCAGGCCCGGCAGGCGGGGGCGAGCGCGTCGGTGCCCAGTTGACGGGCGGCGTACCCGGGATCGGTCAGCAGGTCGTCAAGCTCGTCGGTGCGGATGTCAAGGCCGGTGCGGGCGGCGCCGTCGTAGGCGCTCTTGAGTGAGTCGACCAGTTCGATCGCGCCGTCGGTCTCGATCACCGCGAGCGCGATCGGGCTCAGGCCGGCCTGCTCGGAGTGCCCGGCGCCGCCGAAGAGCATGTCGAGCAGGTCGTCGAAGAGCCGGACCCGTGGTGGCGCGGTGTCGCCGTACCAGGCGTCGAACGCGGCCACCAGCCAGTCACCGTGCCCGCGCTGGGCCGGGGGAGTGGTCCAGTTGGCGTGCGGCAGCAGGAAGTCGATCAGCGGCGGTTCGAATTCCCGCAGGTAGGCGTAGGTGGCGACCGGGTCGGTGTCGGGGGAGACGGTGCAGAGGACACCCGCGTACGCCGAAGGCGCCGCCTGCAACCGGCGCAGCCCCGCCGCGACCGCGGCCGACGTGCCCCGCCCGTTGTGGGTGACCCGGTGCCGGTCGTGGTCGGCGGGCACGCCGTCGAGGCTGATCCCGGCCCGGATCCCGTGCCGCGCCAGCGTCGCCACCATCGTGTCGCTCAGCTGTGTCCCGTTGCTCTGCACACCGATGTCGGCGCGGCAACCGTCCGGCAGGGCGGCGCGCAGCTGGGCGGCCATCTCGCCGAGCCGGCGTGGGCCGAGCAGCAGCGGCTCGCCGCCGTGCAGGATCACCCGCAGGCGGTCCAGGCCGTGGCGGCGCGCGTGCCGGCCGAGCGCGGCCAGCGTCGCCTGCCACACGTCGTCCGGCATCACCGCCGGGCGGTCGCGCCAGGAGCGGTCGGCAAGTTCGTAGACGTAACAGTAGTCGCAGGCCAGGTTGCAGCGCTGATGGACCTTGAGGACCACGTCGCGGACGGGGTGCGGGGCGGGGCCGGTGAGGTCGAGCTCGGCGTACGGCCAGGGGGCGGCGCGGCGCTGCGCGGCGTGGACGTCGGCGACCGACGGCCGGCTCATGACGAGGCGAACGAGCTGAACGCAGACAGCACACCGTTCGGGTCGTCGAGGCTGTCCAGCACCCGGCGCAGACTTCGGCTCAGCGCGGAGTCTCGGGCGGCGGCGATCTCGGCGGCCGGCATGGTGCGCACGTCGAGCAGAAGCGTCTCTCCGGATGCGCGGTCAGCGCCTTCCTCCGGCACGGCGTTCACTGTGGTCTCCCCTCTGTCGGTGCCCGACGCTCCGTGGGAAGGCGACGTGCGCCGTAGTATCTACCACTCCAGCATGATCCTGCGAAGCCGCATAGCGCGGTAAATCGGGCTAATGTCGGCACAGTTGACAAAACTTGACAACACTCCTGCCACCTCAGGTGGACGGCGTCTCGACAGGGCCTTCCAGTCGCAGGCCGGCGTCGATCCGGCCCAGGAACGGGTGCTGGTCGCCGAAGATCCGCTCGACCGCCGGCCTGATCGTGGCCCGCAGACGGTCCGCCTCGCCGCCGAGCCCGGTGGCCCTCAGGTCGATCACCAGGTTGGCGCCGGCGACGAGCGATTGCGGGTGTTCCGGCCCACGGTGCCGGGAGGAGATCTGGTACGCCTCCCGGGAGATCGGCGCCGCCGTGGTCGACCGCGAGGTCAGCGCATAATCGCTGGCCAGACCGACCATCGCGGCCACCCGGAAGGGATGCCAGGTGGGGAACGCCGCCCGCAGCTCCACCGCGGCCACCCCGTCGAGGTGCCGGGCCCGGCCGTAGTCGCCGCCGGCCCGCAGGATCGCGGCCAGGTTGAGCTGAGCGGCCAGACTGAGCGGATTGCGCGGGCCCAGCGTCCGGCGGTAGACGTCGAGCGCGGCCTCAGCGAGCGCACGGGCCTCGCCGACCGCCCCGCACTGCCGCAACGTCGCGGCCAGGCTGACCTGAGCCGCGAGGGTGTGCTCGTGCTGTTCGCCGTACTGCCTGACGCACGCGTCGACATGGTCGCGCAACTGGTCGGCGGCGGTGCCGGCGTCACCGAGCTCGCGCTGGGCCAGGGCCACCGTCCGTACGCAGAGCATCAGCCCGCGATCGGACGCCACCGCCTGATCGTCGCAGGTGGACAGCACCTCCAGAGCCTCGGCGTAACGCCCCAGCCCGTAGAGGTCCTCCCCGAGCGCATTCGTCGACAGCAGCGTGCGCCAGTCACCCGGCCCCCGCTGGTCCCGGTGCTGCTCGAGGGTCTGCCGGTCGTTGTGCTCGGCCGCGGCGAAGTCACCGAGCAGCCGGTGGCTGACCGCGAGGTGGTGCCGGCTCATCGCCGCCCGGCCGGACGCCTGACCCTCCCGGCTCACATGACCCTGATGGATCTCCTCGGCAAGCTCCAGGGCGAGCGTGTACTCCCCGGCGATGCGGAGATCAGCGCTGTGACCGTCGCTCATCTCCAGCGTGTAGAGGTGGCCGTCGCCGAAGATCGGGTCGCAGCGCAGCTGACTCAGCCCGGCGGCGGTCAGGTCCCGGGCCTGGTCGTACTCACCGAGGGCACGCAGCGCGTTCGCCCATTGCAGCGTGACCCCGAGGACCAGCGGGTTCAGCGAACCCATGAGCGTCTCCTCGCGCCACCTCGCGACAGCGGCCCGGGCCAGCTCCACCGCCACGCCGTTCTCGCCGCGCAGGTGGTGGTAGCGGATCAGGTGGTAGACCGCCTCCCGGGCCGGGCCGAACCGCGACTCGATCAGCTCGGCCGCGGCCACATGCACCGCGATCGCCGCGTGCGCCTCACCCGAGCGCACCTGGTCGGGCACATCGTCGGGGAAGCCCGGGTCGGCCGCGGCCAGCAGCGCGTGCACGTCGTCGCGGGCCCGCTGGGCGGCGGTGAGATCCAGACACTGCCACAGGGCGGCCCGGATCGCCGGGTCGACCTCGATGCTGCCGGTGTCGTTGTGCAGCCGGGCCAGCCCGCGCCCGGTCACCTCCAGCAACGCCTGCAGGCGCCGCACCTCCTGCTGCAGCGCCGCGGAGATCGGCGGCGGGCTCTCCCCGGCCAGGCCCCTCTTCAGCAGGGCGGGCGGCACCGGCACCGGGGCGAGCACCGCGAACAGCTCGAAGATCTCGGCGGCGAGCTCGTCGGCGGCCCGCAGCCGGGCCAGGGCGGCGTGGACCTCACCCTTCAACGTGCCCGGATAGCCGGTGGGCCGGCCGCCGGTCACCTCCTCGGCCAGCGCCAGCGGCAAGCGGCCGACCCGCGCCACGACCGCGTCCGGGTCGGCCAGACCGCGCCCGGCGACGAACTTGCGCGCCTCCTCGGCGGTGTACGCCGGCACGGTCAGCCCGTTGCTGGTGCCGTCCTGCGCCCAGCCCGGATCCCGGCTGGTCACGATGACATGGCCGCCGACCGGCGGAATCAGCCGCCGGATGTTCTCGTCGCCGGCACCGTCGAAGATCAGCAGAAAGTCGCCGGGCACGGCAGCGAGCCGGCCGCGCACCGCGTCGGCGGTCTCGGCGGCGCTCGGCCCCGGCCGCACCGCCAGTGGAGCGGCCAGGGCGGCCATCGCCGCCTGGGCCTCGGCGAGGGACCGCGCCGGAATCCAGGCGATCGTGGTGTACCGGCCGCCGCGCGACCTGGCGTAGCCCAGCGCGAGCTGCGACTTCCCGGAGCCGATCATCCCGTGCAGCACGAGCGGGACGCCCGGGTGCGTGGTGAGGATCGCGTCCATCTCGTCGAGCAGGCCGGAGCGCTCGATCCCGTCGGTGGCACGGGTGGGCAGGCCGATCGGCGCGGGCAGGCTCGGCGCGGCGGAGGGGGTGGGCAGGGTGCGCGGCAACGGGCGGTTGACCGCGAGGCTCGGACGGTCAGCGGGCGCCACCGGCGGGCGTCGCGGCTCCTCGGGCGGTGCCGGCGTCCCCGAGCGGGCGGCCGCCCACAGCCTGTTGAACGGGGCCTCCTCGTCGCGGAACGCCCGGGACTGCACCGACAGGTGGCACAACCCGGCGACGACGGCGCGGGTCTTGCCCCACGCGGGCACCGGCCGGCCGCGCAGCAGGGCGCTGACCGTCTCGTGCGACACCGCCTCGAACGCGCGGCTCGGGAGCACAAGGCGGATGACGTCGCTGATCTGGCGGCTGGGCGGTTGGCCGGCATCGTCGTACAGCTGGTGCAACGCCTGAACGAAGTCGCGCAACGCACCGGGCGCAAGACTCTCCGGGCCCGGCATCTCGATCGCCACGCAGCACGCTCCCCTGAGGTCGTGCCAACCTACGTCAAGTTGTGTCAAGTGACAGGATGGCATGCGCGGCCGAGGGCGAACAACGGGTTCGTGCCCGGGCCCGGTCACCGGTCGCACACCCCGCGCCGAAGCCGCCCGATCTCGGGGTCTTCGCCCGTGTCGCTCCAATCGACACATTCGCGTCGCTGAGATCAGTCGACCGGACACAAAGCACTGTCAAATGCTGTCGCAGTGCGGTCCGCAGCCCTACACAGTGGCTCTGACCTGGGCGATCGTTGACTCAACCAATCGATCGTTCCGGTCCACTCCGAGGAGCCACAGTGTCCCCTCTGTTCGATCCCGCCGTTCTCATCCCACTGTTGTCCGCCGCGGTCCTGCTGCTCGGGCTGAGCCGGGCGATCCTGCACATCCTGTTCGGCGTCGTGGGCCTCTTCTCCCGCAACCGCCTGCGCCGCGCCGACGCCCGCCGCCTGCTGGAGATCGTCACCAAGGCCCCGCAGGACCGTCCACCGCAGGACGGGGACGGTCCGGGCGGCGGGTCCACGGCCTGAGCGCTCGACGCAACACGATGGGAGCGGCGGGCCCCCGCGCGGGCATCAATTCGACGGCAACGCTGCCTCGACCGCCGCAACCAGCTCAGGGGCGTCCGGGGTGACCCGCGGGCCGAACCGGGCCAGGACCGTGCCGTCCGCGCCGACCAGGAACTTCTCGAAATTCCACCGGATGTCGCCGCTGTGCCCCTCAGCGTCGGACGCCTGGGTCAGCTCCTGGTAGAGCGGGTGCCGCCGGTCGCCGTTGACCTCGATCTTCTCGGTCATCGGGAACGTCACCCCATACGTCGTGCTGCAGAACTCCTCGATCTCCTCGGCGGTGCCCGGCTCCTGACCGCCGAACTGGTTGCACGGCACCCCGAGCACGCTGAACCCGCGGTCCGCATACCGCTCGTGCAGCTGCTCCAGCCCGGAGTACTGCGGCGTCAGCCCGCACCGGGAGGCCACGTTGACGACCAGCGTCGCCGAGCCCCGGAACTCGGCGAGGTCCAGCGGCTTGCCGTGCAGATCAGCGATCTGGACGTCATGGACGGTCACGTTTCCTCCAGTGATCCACGGATCTTCCCGCGCCAGCCTAAGCCGCGACCGCGGCCGCGGCCACACGCCCCGGGCCGTGTCCCGCCACCGGCGCCGCGGCGGGACACGGCCCGGGTTCACGGCCGGGAGACCCGCAGGACCGGCTTGATGGTGTCCCCGGCGACGACGTCGGTGACGGCCTGCTGGATGTCCTCGAACGCGTAGTGGCGCACCAGCCGGTCGATCGGCAGCCGCCCACTGGTGACCAGGTCGACCAGGACCGGGATGAGCGCCTGGGTCTCGCTGTCGCCGAGGGTGAGGCCGGTGACCGTACGCCCGCCGAGCATGTGGTTGACGTCGACCGGCACGGCGGTGCCGAAGGCGGGCGCGCCGACGATGACGGCGGTGCCGCGGGCGGCGAGAGCGCCGACGCCGGCCTGGAGGACACCGGCCGCGCCGGTGGTCTCGACGACGCCGTCCACGCCGTGGCCGTCGGTCAGTTCGGCGACGGCGTCGGCCAGGTCCCGGCCGGTGGTGTCAATGGTGTCGGTGGCGCCGAGTTCCCCGGCCAGTTTGAGCCGGCCCGGCACCCGGTCGACGACGATGATCCGGCCGGCCGGGCTGAGCCGGGCGGCCATCACCGCGGACAGGCCGACCGCGCCGGCGCCGGTGATCATCAGGGTGGCGCCGGGCCGCGGTTTCAGGACGTTCCAGATGGCCCCGGCGCCGGTCAGCACGCCGCAGCCGAGCGGGGCGAGCAGGTCCAGCGGCGCGTCCGGGGCGACCTTGACGACGCTGCGTTCGTCGGCGAGGGCGTGCCGGGCGAACGAGGACTGCCCGAAGAAGTGGCCGCCGACCGGCTGCCCGCCGCGGGTGAGCGTGGCGCTGCCGTCGGCGCGGCGACCACCGAGCAGGTTGGCCGGCAGCCACGTGGCGCAGTAGGCGGGATGACCGTCGCGGCAGTTTCCGCAGGCCCCGCACGAGGTGAAGGAGAGCAGCACCCGGTCGCCGGGGACGACCGAGGTGACGCCCGAGCCGACCGCCTCGACGATGCCGGCGCCCTCGTGGCCGAGGACACCGGGCAGCGGGAACGGCAGGGCGCCGGCGGCCACGCCGAGGTCGGTGTGGCAGAGGCCGGCCGCGACGATCCGGACCAGCACCTCGCCGGGGCGTGGGTCGTCGAGGTCGATGCGGGTGAGGGTGAACGGGGCGCCCGCGGATTCGACGATCGCCGCGGTGGTGGCGGTGGTCAACTCAGGCCTCCAGCGAGATGAGAACGGACTTGGTGCGGGTGTAGGGCTCCAGGCCTTCCGGGCCGTACTCGCGGCCGAAACCGGAGGCCTTGACCCCGCCGAAGGGCATGGCCGGGTCGAGCATCGCCCAGTCGTTGACCCAGACGATCCCGGCGTCCAGGCGGGCCGCGACCCGGTGGGCGCGGGCGACGTCGCGGGTCTGCACGCCGGCGGCCAGGCCGTACGGGGTGCCGTTGGCCAGCGCGATCGCCTCGTCCTCGGTGTCGAACGGCTGCACGGTCAGCACCGGGCCGAAGATCTCCTCCTGCACGACCGGGGAGCTGTCGGGCAGCCCGGCGATGACGGTCGGCTGGAGGTAGCAGCCGGGCCGGTCGAGCCGTTCGCCGCCGGTGACGATCCGGGCGCCCTCGGCGCGGGCCCGGCCGAGGTAGTCCTGCACCTTGGCCAGGTGCCGCTCACCGGCCATCGGGCCGATCACGGTGACCGGGTCGAACGGGTCTCCGAGCGGGACGCCGGGCACCGCCTGGGCCAGGATGCCGAGCAGGGTGTCGTGCAGTGGCCGGGCCACCAGCAGCCGGGGGCCGCCCATGCAGAACTGGCCGGTGTTGAAGACGAACGCCTTGATCACCGTGCCGACGGCCTTCTCCACGTCGGCGTCGTCGAACACGATGTTCGCCGCGTTGCCGCCCAGTTCCATGGTCACCGGTTTGAGGGCGGCCCCGGCGGTGGCGGCGGCGTGCCGTCCGACCGCGGTGGAGCCGGTGAACGCGACCTTGTCCACGCCGGGATGGCGCAGCAGCGGCTCCCCGGCGTCGGGTCCGCGGCCGGTGACGACGTTGACCACACCGGCCGGCACGCCGGCTTCGGTGAGCAGCCCGGCCATGAACAGGGCGGACAGCGGGGTGTCGTCGGCGGGTTTGTGCACGACGGTGTTGCCGGCGGCCAGCGCGGGGGCGAGTTTGGAGCTGCTGAGGATCAGCGGGAAGTTGAACGGTGTGATGGCCGCGACCACGCCGACGGGCTCGTGGCGGGTGTAGGCGTGGGCGGGCATCGCGACCGTGCGGTGCCCGCCACCGGCCGTCTGGATCAGGGCCGCGTAGTACTCGTAGACGTCGGCGGCGGTGAACACGTCGACCGGCCGGCAGAGGCTGACCGGTTTGCCGACGTCGAGGCTCTCCAGGGCGGTGAGTTCGTCGGCGTGCTCGCGGATCAGCGCGGCGACCCGGTTCAGGATCCGCCCGCGTTCCCGGACCGGGGTGTCGCGCCAGGCGGGGAAGGCCGCGCGGGCCGCGGCCACCGCGTCTTCGACGTCCTTCGCGCTGCCGGCGGCGACGGTGGTGGCGATCCTGCCGGTGGACGGGTCGAGCACGTCGAGGCGCCCGCCGTCGGCGGCGTCACGCCACCGGCCGTCGATGAAGAGCTGTCCGGGGGCCGGCTCGGGCCGGGTGATGGGGGTCATAGCCGTGAGACGGTAGGGACGTGTGGCCCGTTCGGGACCCGTGAGGTTACGGGGGTGTTACCTGTTCCTGCTCGGAAACACGTACCCGGGCGACCCAGGCGGCGACCTGCGCGCGGGCCGAGAACCCGAGTTTGGCCAGCAGGTTCTGCACGTGCCCGTCGACGGTTCGGGTGGACAGGACCAGGCGCTGGGCGATCGCCCGGTTGCTGAGGCCCTCGGCGATCAGGTCGGCGATCTCCCGTTCGCGGCGGGTCAGGCCGGGGTCGTCGGCGGCCGGTGGCGGCGTCGCGGCGGCGGGTTGTCGCAGCGCGTACCGGATGGCGTCCTCCAGGGTGGGCTGGACGCCCTGCTCGAAGGCGGCCCGGTAGGCGGCCGGGCGCAGCGCCCGGGTGGCGGCGGCCGCGCACCTGTCGTGGTGGACGCCCAGCGGCGGGCCGAACACGCCGACGTGGGTGCCGATGCCACGCCAGATCGAATACGCGGTGCCCAGGAGCTGGGCGGCCCGTTCCGGCCGGCCGGCCGAACCGGCGATCCAGGCCAGCGTCTCGATCATCAGCCCGGCGCCGACCGCGTCCCGGAACCCGGCTTGCAGGGTCAGCGCGGCCAGCACCAGGTCGTGGGCCTGCTCCGGGTCGCCGCGGCGCCAGGTGTCGAAGGCCAGGACCCAGCGGGCGTACGACTGGGACAGGTGCTCGCCGCGGGCCTGTCCGACGTCGGCGGCCCGGCGGGCGATCGCGGTGGCCTGCTCGTGTTCGCCGCAGTGGGACAGGGTGATCGCGAGCTGGAACTGGGCGTGCAGGACACCCGCGGTCTCGCCGGCGGTCTCCAGCGCGTCGACGGCCGCCCGGAACTCGGCGATGGCAGCCGGCATGTCGCCGCGGAACAGGTTCGCCGTCCCGGCCTGGCTGGCGGCGTGCGCGGCGGGAACCGGGTCGCCGGTGGCCGCGGCGACCCGCCGGCACTCGGCCAGCCGCGCCCGGGACGTCTCCTGATCGCCCTGCAGGAGCGGCACCCAGGCGCCGACCCAGAGCGCGTCGGCGCGGGCCCGGCCGTCCGGGGCGGGCAGTGCCAGGGCGCGTTCCAGCCACTCGCGGCCCTCGCTGATCAGACCGTCCGCCGACCAGTGCCAGCGCAGCGCCGCGGCCAGGGTAAGGGCCGCCTCGGCGCCGTCCGGGTCGGCGAGGAACTCCTCGAACGCGGCCCGCAGATTGCCATGCTCGGCGCGCACCCGGGCGAGGGTCTGCTCCTGGCCGGGGCCGCACCAGTCACGTTCCCCGCGGACGGCCAGATCCAGGTAATACGCTCGGTGGCGGCGGCGCAGGGTGTCCTGCTCGCCGAATTCCGTGAGCCGGCTCAGCCCGTACTCCCGAATCGTCTCCAGCATGCCGAAACGCGCCCCGCGGTGGGTGACCAGGGACTGTGTCGCGAGTTGGTCGACGAGATCGAGGATCTCGGCGCGGCCGAGGCCGTCGCCGGCGCAGACCGCCTCGGCGGCGTCCAGGTCGAAGCCGCCGGTGAAGACCGACAGCCGGGCCCACAACCGCTGCTCGGCGGGGGTGCACAGGCCGTAGCTCCAGTCGACGGTGGCGCGCAGCGTGCGCTGCCGGGGAGCAGCGACCCGGCTGCCGACGTTGAGCAGCGCGAACCGGTCCTCCAGGCGTTGCAGCAGCTGGTCGATCGAGAGGGTCCGCAGCCGGGTCGCGGCCAGCTCGATGGCGAGCGGAATGCCGTCGAGGCGGGCGCACAGCCGGGCCACGGCCTCGCTGTTGGCGTCGGTGACCGCGAAACCGGGCGCGACGGCGGCGGCCCGGTCGGTCAGCAGCGCCACCGACTCGACGCGGGTCAGCGGCGGTACCGGCAGGACGTGCTCGCCGTCGATGCCGAGGCTCTGCCGGCTGGTGGCCAGGATCCGGGTGCCCGGGGCGTGCCGCAGGACGGTGTCGGCGAGGGTCGCGCAGGCGTCCAGGACGTGCTCACAGTTGTCCAGGACGAGCAGCGCCTGCCGGTCGGTGAGGAATTCGGTCAGCCGGTCGAGGGCGGGCCGGGCCGACTGGTCGCGGATCGCCAGGGCGGCGGCGACGGCGGACGCGACCCGGCCGTCCTCGGTGAGCGCGGCGAGGTCGACGATCCACGTCCCGTCGGAGAAGGCGCGGCGGGCCTCGGCGGCCGCCTCGACGGCCAGCCGGGTCTTGCCGACGCCACCCGGCCCGGTCAGCGTGACCAGCCGCGACGCCGCCAGCCGCTCCCGGACCTGCCCGATCTCCCGCCGCCGCCCGACGAAGCTGGTCACTGCAGCGGAGAGGTTACCCACCGTTCGCACCATAGAAATGTGAACCTAGCGCCCGGCCCGGCACGGCGCGTCGTTCCCCCGGCCAGAAAAGCCGGAACGCATCATCCGTTGAGGTGACCGCCCGGGGCGCGGAAACACTGTTACCCACCTGTCCGTGTGATGGATTGGATCTTATTCAGCTGTTTCAATGGCTCGGCCGTGCTCGCCGACCGCTGTGGAGACCCGTGCAACCCGTGTGGATGAACGTCGCCGCGACCTGCACCGGAACCCGCGCGCTGGGCCCGGGACTGCGATCGGTCGTCTGGGTGCAGGGCTGCCCGTTCGACTGCGCCGGATGCATCGCGCCGGAGTGGATCCCGCAACGCCCGGCCCGCACCGTCGACGTGGACCGGCTGGCCACCGAACTGCTCACCGACCCCCTGGTCACCGGACTGACGCTGTCCGGCGGCGAACCGATGGCGCAGGCCCCGGCGCTCGGCGAACTGGTCCGGGAGATCCGCCGCCGGCGCGACGTCGACGTCGTCTGCTTCACCGGATTCCGGTTGGCCGAACTGCGGCGCCGCCCGGACACCGCCGCGCTGCTCGGCCTGATCGACGTGCTGATCGACGGGCGGTACGTGGCGGCCCGCAACGACTTCCGCGGCCTGCGCGGCAGCAGCAACCAGCAGGTCCACCACCTCACCGGCCGGCTGCGGGACGTCGGATACGACTTCGCCGGCCGGACCCGCAACGCCGAGATCCACCTCGACGGCAACGAGGCGCTGCTGGTCGGCGTGCCACCGGCGGGCGTCCTCGAGGCCTTCGACAGGCTGACAACCCGGAAAGAGGCGCGATGAGCGGCCGCAAACGGATCCTCGTGGACGAGGCCGAATACTTCGGCCTCGAACAGAAGGCCAAACAGCTGGGCGGTCTGCAACGCGCCGTCCCGGTGCTGATCAACCAACTTCGACAGCAGGTCAACAACGATCTGGTACGGGTCTCCGAAGCGCTCGAGACCCGGCAGGCCGCCGTCGAGGCCCAGGTCGGCACCCTGCACGAGCAGGCCCGCAACCTGGAGGCGCGAACCGAGCAGAAACTGCGCGAACACACCCGGCGGGCGGCCGCCGCCCTGGAACAGCTCGGCACCGACGTGCGCCGCGACACCGAGGCCCGGCTGGTCGCCCAGCAGGCGGCGTGGCGAGCCGAGATCGACGAGTCACGGCGGCAGGCCCGCCGGGAGATCCAGGACGTCGCGGACCGGGTCGGCGACCTGGAGACCACGGCCGCCCAGACCACCCGGGCCGCCACCGACTGGCTGGCCGACGCCCGCACCATGGTGTCGCTGATCGAGGACCTGCCGCACGAGCGGCACGCGCCGGGTGAGCTCGCCCGGATCACCCCGCGCCTGGACACGGCGGCCACCGACCTGGCGCAGGGGCACGCGGCGTCGGCGCTCGGGCTCGCCCAGGCCACCTACCACGACCTGAGCGATCTCCGGCTGACGGTGGAACTGGCCGAGCGGGAGAACCTGCTGGCCCGGACCGCCGCGACCGGCGCCCTCGCCTACCTCACGGCGCTGATCGGGCAGAACGAGATCGCCCCGGTCGAGGACGAGAACGGGGTGCCGATCCACGGGGTGACCCTGCACGTCGACCACTGGTCACGGGGCGAGCTCACCCGGCTGCGCGACGAGGTCGCGGCCCGCAGCCGGGAGGTCGCCGACCGGGTGCTGAGCACGGCCGACCTGCGTGCGGTGACCGCCACCGAGGTCCCCGGCCACGAGCAGCGGCTCGGTGAGATCGTCGAACGGGCCCGGCTGCGGCAGCTGCGCTCCCAGCTGCGGGTGAACCTCGCCGAGACGGTGGCCGGGGTGCTCGGCGACAGCACCGGCTACCAGGTGATCGACGGCACGTATGTCGGCGCCGACGAGCGGGAGCGGTTCCTGGCCAAGATGCAGCACCTCAACGGCAACGAGCTGGTGGTGGAGGTGGCCACGCCGTCGGAGGACTCGTCGGCGATGGTCGTGTCGGTGCACTCGTACGACGACGACACCACGGCCCGGCACGACCGCGACACCCGGGCCCAGGCGATCGTCGAGGGCCTGCGGCAGCACGGCCTGGCCAGCGGCGGCGCGCAGGAGGCCGGCGACGCCGATCCGCAATGGCGTGACCTGGAGGCGGTCCGCAAACGGGAGATCACACGTGAGTAGTGCCGCCGCGGTCGAACGGCTGCACGGGCTGCGGGTCGCCGGCGACCCGATGATCTTCCTGTACGGCCGGTGCGTGGACGACGTCTTCGTCGGCCACGACCTCACCGACCGTGGCATCCAGGAGACCCTGTGGGCGATCCTGCGCGACCAGGGGTTCACCGAGATCGTCTTCAGCTCGCTGCGCCAGCCGTTGTACCGGCTGGGCGGCGCTCCCGAAACCACCCAGGCCGGCGGCGGGATGCGGTTCTTCCGCGGGCCGATGGGCGACCGCGTGCTCACTTCCCGCCCCGAACCCGAGCCGGAGCGCCCGGCCGCCGGACTGTCCGATCACTTCGCGGTGATGACGATGAACCACCTCATGCGCCGGACCGGCCCGCGGACCGCGGTGGTGCTGACCCAGGCCGAGGAGCAGCTGCGCTACATCGCCGACCAGCGGTCGCTGGCCGGCACCGTCGCCGAATGGCTGGAGTACGGCACCGCCCCCGGCAACGTGTGCGTGCTGCTGTTCCGCCGGCACACCCTCGACGAGCTGCGCGACTTCGTCCGGGGCCTGCACGGCCTGCCGCGGCTGGAGACCTTCCTGGCCGGCCCGGACGCGGCCTACGCGGTGACCGAGCCGGACGAACACGAGACCGGCCGGATCATCCAACAGGCCCGGCTGCGGCGCGGCCTGACCGTCGGCGACTGGCCCGGACTGCCGGCCGCGGCGCGGGCGATGGCCCGGATGCCCGGTGTCCGCGCCCGCGACTGGCAGTACCGGCTCGGTGAGCTGGCCGCCGGGAAGGTCGCGCTGACCGGCGCCGAACTGGGCCGCCGCCGGTGGATCGACACCACCGGCGCCGACGGGCGCACCGCCTGGGAACGCCTGGACCGTCTGGTCGGCCTGGCCGGGGTGCGCGCGCACCTCGAAGGGCTGCGCTGGGCGATCGTGGCCGAGAACGAGCTGCGCACCGCCGGGCGGAGCGCCGCCACCGAGCCGGTGTCCCGGCACCTGGTGTTCCGGGGACCGCCCGGCACCGGCAAGACGACGGTGGCCCGGCTGGTCGGCGAGATGTACCGCGACCTCGGCGTGCTGCGCCGCGGCCACGTGGTCGAGGTGCAGGCCAAGGACCTGATCTCGCCGTACGTGGGGGACACCCCGCACCGCACCGACGACGTGATCACCTCCGCGCTCGACGGGGTGCTGTTCATCGACGAGGCGCACCAGCTCACCGGCCAGAACGAACGCCGGGGCGGCGAGGCCGTCGGGCGGCTGCTGACCCGGATGGAGAACGACCGGGACCGCCTGGTCGTGGTGGTCGCCGGATATCCCGGCCGGATCGAGGAGTTCCTGGACAGCGACCCGGGACTGCCACGCCGCTTCCCGCCCGGCAACATCATCGACTTCCCCGATCTGAGCCCGCCGGAGCTCGCCGAGGTGCTGTTCGCGGCGCTGCGCGACTTCGGGCTGACCTGGACCCCGGAGGCCGAGACCCAGCTGTTCGAGGTGGTCACCGGTCTCTACGAGACCCGGGACGAGACGTTCGGCAACGCCGGCCGGATGCGGCTGCTCGCCGACGAGCTGCGAACCTCCTGGGCGGTACGGGTACGGGGCGCGATCGACGAGCCGGTCACCGCCGAGGACCTGCCCGCCGTGTACGCGGGACACCTGCGCCGGGCCACGCCACCCCTGGCGGACCTGCTGTCCGAGCTGGACGCGCTGGTCGGACTGGACGAGGTCAAGACCGTGGTACGCCGGCTCGTCGACCGGATCCGGCTGCGCGGGCGCACCGGGGCCGAGCCGGTCGCCGCCCCCCACCTGCTGTTCGTCGGCCCACCCGGCACCGGCAAGACCACGGTCGCCAGGCTGGTCGGCCGGATCTTCCACGCGATGGGGCTGCTACGCCGCGGGCACGTCGTCGAGGTCACCCGCAACGACCTGGTCGCCGAATGGATCGGCCGCACCGGGCCACGAACCGAGAAGGCGGTCCGGGACGCCCTCGACGGGGTGCTGTTCATCGACGAGGCGTACGCGCTGACCAGATCCGACTCGTCGCGCGACTTCGGCCGCGAGGCCGTCGACACCCTCAACCGGGAGATGGAGCGGTGGCGTGGCCGGCTGACCGTGATCGCGGCCGGCTACCCGGACCTGATGGCCGAGTTCGTGCGCCGCAACCCCGGCCTGCGGTCACGTTTCGGCGAGCCGGTGCCGTTCCACTCCTACGACGTGCCCGCCCTGCTGGAGATCCTGCGCCGGCAGTCGGCGGCCGAGGGATACACGCTGAGCGCGGCCGCCGCGACGAAGGCGGGACAGTGGCTGGACACGGCGAAGACGAAACAGGGACCCGATTTCGGCAACGGCCGGACCGTACGGCTGCTGCTGGAACGCATGGAAGCGCGGATGGCGGCCCGGATCACCGGGGACGCCGCGCTGGTGTTCGAGGCCGGGGACGTGCCCGATGACCACGACTGACACCGCCTGCCCGGTGTGCGCCGAAACCGCCGGCGACCCGGCCGTCTGCCCTGCGTGCGGGTGGGAGCTGGAAGGGCCGTACCGCCTGGGCGCGGTGACGCCGTCGATGGCGGAGGACTTCGCACGGCGCCTCGCCGACGCGCGGCGGGGAATCGATCTGGCCGCCGTGGTCCGGGCCGCCCAGCGGCACGGGCGGGTCGAGACGGAGCTGCTCGGCCGGCTGTTGACGCTGGTCCGCGGCGGGCCCGTGCCGGAGCCGCAGTGGCGTGACGCGGTCACCGCCGCCGAGCAGCGGGCCGACCCGCCGTGGCCGGCGGCCGCCACCGTGGTGGTGGAGGCCGACCCGGACGGCATCGTCGTGCCGCGGTTCGCCGCGGACCTGGTCGAGAACGCCGAACCGGCGACCTGGCCGTGGACCGAACTGGTCAGCGGGCTTCCGGCCGGCGCCGAGGAACGGCGGTTCCGGCTGGCCGGGGGCGTCGCGGCAGCGCGGGTGACGCCGGACGTGGTGGCGGTCCGGGCGCTGGCCGACCGCCTGCCCGCCGGCGCCGTGGTGCTGGCCGACCTCACCGGCGGATGGGCGCTGCCGGGAAAGGTGCTGGACACGCTCGCCGGCCGGCGGGGTGAGGTCCGGCGCTGGGCGTCCGCGCGGGCCGGCGACCGGCAGACGCAGACCCTCCGGTTGCCCGGCGAGATCTCGGCGTTCGCCGGATCGTCCACCGGGGAACTGGTCGCCGGAGCGCGGGGCGGGACGCTGTGGTGGTGGCCCGACGGGTCGCCCGGCGCGGTCGGCGGCGACCGTGTGCTGGCGCTGGCCGTGCACTCGGGGCTGGTCGTCAGTGGGCACCGCAGCGGCGAGGTCCGGATCCGGGCCGTCGGATCCGGGGCGCCGGCCGACGTGCTGACGCGCCACAACGGCTGGGTGAACGGCGTCGGACTGGCCGGGCGGACGGTGTTCAGCGTCGGCGACGACGGGGCGGTGCGGGCCACTCCACTGGACTCCGGGCAGCCGGGGTTCCGGGCCGAGGTCGGGTTCAGCACGGCGTCGGCGCTCGCCGTGGACCAGGATGCGACGGTCCTGGCGGTCGGCGGCAGCGACTACCGGATCCGGATCTTCGACGGGCGTACCGGCCAGGAACGGGCCGCGATCCGCAACACCGCGCCGGTGACCCGGCTGGCGCTGGCCCCGGACGGCCGGCAGCTCGCGGCCGGCGGCGCGGACGGTTCGATCCTCCTGCACGACCTGACCGGCTCGGACGCCCCGCGGCCGGCGTACCGGATGGCCGGCGCGATCGGCGCGCTGCTGCTCGACGCAGCCGGGCTGGTCGCCGGGGACGTCGACGGCCTGCTCGTCAGCCAGGACCGGACCGGCGCCGCCACGGTGCTCGGGCGATACGGGGGCGCGGTCCGTGGGGTGGCCCGCATGCCGGACGGCCGGATCGCCGCGGCGGGCGCCGACGGCCTGATCCGCGTCTGGAGATCACGGCGACACGACAGAGAGGACCACTGATGACTGGACCGGGAGCACCTGACTCTCCGCCCCGGCTGACGAAGCTGTACGAGCAGTGGTTCCGGGTGAACGGGCCGGGTCGCCCAGCGTGGGTTCCGCTGGGGACGGCCAAGGACGAGGTGCGTGCCCTGCTCGCCTTCGTACGCGACGAGTTGCAGAAGGCCGGCTTCGAGCCGGTCGAGCCGGTGTATCAGCTGCTCACCAGTTCGGTGGCCGGTGTGATCAGCTCGATCCGGCCGTCGTGGAAGGCGTTCGATCTGGTCGCGAAGGAACAGGCCAAGGCCGACCAGGATGCGAAAGGCGGCTTTCTGGACATCCTCAGCAAGTCTCCGAAACCAGCGCGAAAAGTCCTGATGCCGGCGTCCGAGGAGCCGCAGGTGGCGCGCGAGGAACTCCATCGTGGCCTGCGCGGCGCGGTCGAGGCGCTTGACCAGCTGATCGAGGCGCTCCGGCCGAAGCCGGTGGCGCCGGTGCCGGTGCCCTGGTCCGAGGACGAGAAGTTGCTGGCGGAGTTCCAGCGGGTGTTCGAGCTGTCGTTCGACCAGGACTCCGGCGTCTTCGTCCGCGGGCGCCTGGGCGAGGTACGGACCCGGCTGGCCAACCAGCGCGGCATCCACGTGCTCGCCTACGACGACAAGCCGGACCTGTTCGACCTCAGCGAGAACCCGCTGGTCGCGCCGGGGACCACGCAGACCAAGGTGCCGGCGATCCTCGGCGACACCGGTCATTCGATGCGTGGGCAGGCGTTCGTGCCGGCCCGGCGTGTCGAGAGCACCGTTCAGGACGATCCGGTAGTCGCAGAAGGCGAGCGCGTCGATGACTGAAAGTCTGGACACCCTGGTGGTGGGGTTCGATCTGGGCGACGGCGAGACCGCCGTGGCCACGGTGCCGGCCCGGGGGAACAGCGTCCCCGGCATCGTCACGCTGACCGGCGCCCCGGGCAACGGCCAGCAGCACGTTACCGTGGTCGGCGAGCATCCGGAGCACGGTGTGCTCGTCGGCGCGTGGGCGCTCGCCCGGCCGTTCGAGATGCGGTCGCTGTACATCACCTTCAAACGGCCGCAGATCGACGACCCGGAGTTCCGTGTCCCGGCGCTGATGCTGGTGAACGCGGTACGGGCGGACATCACCGGCAACGGGAAGGTGGCGAGTGCCGGCCCGCGGCGCTGGGTCTTCGGAGCACCGTCCGGCTGGAGCCCCGAGCTGCGGGTCCGTTACGCCGCCCTGCTGCGGGAGGCCGGCCTGGACGAACCCGACGTGCTGGTGGACGTCGTGCCGGAGTCACGGGCCGCGATGCTCTACTCCCGTGAGGCCGGCGAACTGACCGACTGGAGCGGCCTCCAGCACGGCTCCGCGCTGATCATCGACGTCGGCTCGTCCACGACGGACTACACCATGGTGCGCGGCCACAAGATGCAGCCCGCCGACCACGGTTCGCCGCTCGGCGCGCGGCTCATCGAACGGACCATCCTCGACCGGCTGCTGGACAGCCCGGACGGGCGGGTCGTCGAGGACCTGCTCCAGGAGACCCGGCAGCTTCGCCCGGCGGTGGAGATGGCCTGCCGGCGGCTGAAGGAGGACTTCTTCCGCAGCGACCAGGCCCGGGCCCGGATGCCCGGGTTCGCCGTGTACAACACCGAGCGCATCCATCACCCCCGGGGATCGCAGCTGCTGACCCTGGAGCTGACCGCGGCCGAGATGGCCGAGGTGCTCGCCACCCCGCAGCGTGATCTCGGCGGGAAGTCCTGGCCGCAGGCGTTCCGGTCGGACCTGGAGGGCATCGCCGCCAGGGAGAAACGGCCGCCCGAGGTGATCGTCCTGACCGGTGGCGCCTCGCGGATGTGGTTCATCCAGCCGACCGTCCAGGAGATCTTCCCGGACAGCCGGATCGTCGTGGGCAAGGAACCGGAGGTCGCCATCGCCCGGGGCCTGGCGCTGGCCGGGCGGATCAGCATCCGGGCTTCCGGGTTCCGGGAAGACGTGCGGGCCCTCAACACCAGCGGTGACATCGAGCGGATCGTCACCGCCCGGCTGCCCGCCCTGGCCGAGCAGATCGGCGCGGCGGCCGCCGACGGGATGACCGAGCGGCACGTCATCCCCGCGTTCCGGCGCTGGCGCAACGGCGACATCGTCACCCTGTCGGGGCTGGCCGACCAGGTCGCCGACTCGCTGCGGCTGGAGCTGACCGCACCGGGCAACCCGAAGATCGACCAGATCGTGGTGGACTGGCAGAACAGCCTGATTCCGGAGATCGACGATCTGACCCGGCCGATCTGCAACCGCTGGCACCTCCCGCCCGAGGCGATGACCCTGCCGCTGCTCGACGTGTCAGCGGACCCCGGCGACCTGAACCTGCGACCCGACGTGGCCCAGGGGACCGCGTTGCTGCGGGCGCTCGCCACCACCATCACCAACGTGATCCTCGCGGTCGTCGGTGTGGCTCTGCTGGCCACCGGGCCGATCGGTCTCGTGGTCGGTCTGATGGCCGCCAGCGTGGGACTGCTCATCGGCAAGGAGGCGGCCCTGGAGAAGGCGACGACGTCCAACCTGCCGCTGAGAGTGCGGCAGCTGCGCAGTGAGGAGAAACTCGTCGAGCGGCTGCGGGCCGAGGCGCCGGCCAAGGAGCAGGAGCTGGCGACGATGCTGGCCACCCAGTTCCTGGCCGACGGCGGGCCGAAACTGGTGGCTGACATCTCCCGGGGCATCGGGGACCGGCTGGAGTCCCAGGCGGTCGAGGCGGAGTTGCTGATCAGCTGACGGCCGCGCGGCCTGGACCGGTCACCGGCCGGTCCAGGCGCGAACCGTGTGTTCCCGGCGGTGCCGCACGTCGCGGTCGTCGAGGACGCCGGCCAGCGCGGTGTCGATCTCGGCGAGCCGGGCCGCGGTCTCGGCCAGGAGAGTCTGCAAGCCGGTGAGCACGGACGTCTCGGTAGCACCGGGCTGGTGCAGCCGGAGGGCTTCGGTGATCCGCTGGTTCGCCTCGGTGTGCGCGGCCAGCGCGGCCAGCCGGTCGTCCTGCTCGGCCCGCAGCTCCGCGGACCGGGCCATGGCCTGTTGCAGCTCGGTACGGGCGGCCGCGGAGCGGGCTTCGGCTTCGGCGAGTTCGGTGACCGCTGCGGTACGGGCGTCCTCTGCCGCGGCGGCAGCGGACAGCGCTTCGCGTACCGGCTCGGCCAGTGCCGCGAGTTTCTCGTGACTGAGCCGGATGAGGTTGGTGGCCTCTAGCCGTACCCCATCCTCGATGTTGATCGTCTGGTTTTGCAGGGTGTCGGCGCGGGCGGTGAGCTCGGCACGCTGGGCGTCGAGTTCGGTCAGGGCGCGGGCGAGCATCTCCTGACGGCGCAGCCGGGCCACTTCGAGGCGCAGCCCGGCCAATTCGGCGAGTCGCGCGCCGACGTTCTTCTCGGTCTGTCGCAGCACGGTCAGGGTGGCGCGGGCGGCGCCCACCTGTTCGGTCAGGCCGGTGAGCTCGGCGAGCCGGTCGCGCAGGTAGCCGTCGACCGCCGGGCCGCTGTCGGCTGCCGCGAGCAGGGCGGGCGTGCGCTGCCGCAGATCGCCGGAGGCGGTGAGGGCGTCGTCGAGGGCGATCACGGTCTCGATCGCGGTCACGTCGTCGGGCTCGTCGGGCAGGGCCTCGGCGGCCAGGGTGAGCGCCAGCCGCAGGACCCGCATCGCGGCGGCCGGGCCGGTCTGCTCGACAGCGGTGATGATCTCGGCGCGGAGGGCATCGGTCACGTCGGCAACTCCGTGAGGTGAGGGGCGCCGCCGTCGGCCGGGAACCAGCCGAGCACGCCGGGACCGCGGAAGGCGGGCCACACTCGGACCCGGTAGGTCCCGGGCGGCACGTCGGGCAGGGTGAGCACGGTCGGCTCGGCGCCGGCGCTGTGTTCGACGGTGAACCGGCCCGGCGCGCCGGGCGGCACCTCGATCGGCGGGGTGGCCCGCCGGGTCCAGGACGGCGCCGGATCGCCCGGTTCGGCGATGGTCAGCCGCTGCGAGCACAACTCTCCGCGGTGCACCCGATGGACCGGCAGAGTGAGCAGATAGGGGTACCCCGAACGGGTGGATCCGTCCGTCTCGGCCAGCCGCAACGCGCCTTCGGTGGCGGCGACCGGGCTCGTGCCGGTGGCGGGTGACGGCCCGGCCGGGATGTGCGCGAGGGCGCCGATCCGGACCACCGGCAGCCGATCGGTGCCGGTCAGAGCCTTTTGGCAGCGTCGGATCGCGGCGTCGACAGGCGCCCAGGCGTCGAGGATCTCGCCGGCGGTGAGGCCGTGGTAGAGCGGCGTCTGCCGGTAGCGTGCCGTGGTGGCGGCGCGGGCCAGGACGAGTTCGGCCCGGCGGGCGCCGGCCGGGCCCGGGACGGTGGCGGCCAGGCGGGTGAGGACGTCGCCGTCGCCGGGCGGGATCTCGGTGACCGAGTCGGTCAGGACGCCGTCACGCAGCACCGACACGGTGACGCTGTGGCCGGACAGGTCGTGGACGACGGCGTCCCGCTCGCCGGCGCACGCCACCGACCGGGCCACGAAACGGGGATCGCCGGCGCCGGCCTCCAGCAGGATCCGCCGCCAGTGATCGGCCTGCCGGACCCCGTCGGCGCTGCCGTCGAGCCATCTGTCGGGGACGGCGACCACGCACCGCGTGGCCGGGGACCGGAACACCGTCGTCAGGTCGCCGCCGGAGACGGTCTCGGGTGGTGCGCCGGCCGCCGGGCGCACGGCGGACACCACGCCGGTGGCCTCGATCGAAAGCCCGACGATCACCACACTCTCCCGATCTTCGATGACCGTCCACATTATCGGCAGGCCGGAACGAAGACACTGTCGTAAATCAGCACACCTGACGGCCGTCATGGCCGGGTACCGTTCCGCGGCATGAGCGAGGTCGTACGGTTCGCCACCGCCGAAGGCGAGACACTGCTCGTGGAGGTCGACGACGACGCGTTCGGCATGGACCGGATCTCCCGGGACCGCGCCGGTGTCGTCGAGGCCGGTAAACGGCTGGAGGAGGCGCTGGCGGCGGTGCTGCCGGCGATGCGGTCGGTGACCACGCTGGTGCGCGACATGTCACCCGACGAGCACGAGATCGAGTTCGGCATCAAGCTCACCGCCGAGGCCAGCGCGATGGTCGCCAAGACCGCGGCCGAGGCCCACATCGTCGTCAAGCTGCGCTGGCAGCGCGATCCGGACCGCACGACACGCTGATGTCGGTCGCGCCCACCTGGCTGGTCCGGATCAGGCGCTCCCGGGACGGCGTGCCGGTCGGCGCCGGATTCCTGATCCCCGGTGGCCGCGTCCTGACCTGCGCGCACGTGGTGGCCGACCCGCCCGGTGAACAGCCGCCGGACGAGCCGGTCCTCGTCGAATTCCAGTGGGCCGGCGACGACCGTCCGATCCCGGCCACCGTGACGTCCGGCGGCTGGCATCCCGACCTCGACGACCGTGGGCGCGGTGACGTCGCCGTGCTCGACCTGGCCGAGCCGCCGCCGGACGCGGCGGTGGCGCCCCCGATGCGGGTCACCGACCGGCGGATCCTCGACCATCGGGTACGCGTCTACGGCTACCCCCGCGGCCACGAGAGCGGCGCCGTCCCGGCCGTGGCGGTGATCGAAGGGGCCGCCCACGACGAGTGGCTGGGCCTGCGATCCGCCGAGACCGTGGGCCATCAGCTCAGCCACGGCTACTCCGGCGCGCCCGTCTGGGACGACCAGTGGCAGGCCGTCGTCGGCATGGCCGTCGGCGCCGACAGACAGGCCCAGCAGCGCACCGCCTACGCCATCCCGGTGCAGGTGCTGGCCCGATACTGGCCCGACCTCGGCGAGCACGTCGACGAGGCGGCGCTGAGCCCGGCCGAGCAGGACGACCTGCAGGCGACCCTGGCGCTCCCGCTGGACCCCGGTGGCATGCTGCCCGGCCTGGCCGAGGTGGACATCCACGACCTCGGCGTCTCGCCGGCGATCTCCACGACCGCGGAACAGCCGCTCAACCCGTACGTGGAGCGCGCCAACGCCGAACGGGACCTCGAACAGGCGCTGGCCACCCAGCCGTTCGTCCTGCTCGTCGGCAAGTCCAAATCCGGCAAGTCACGGACCCTGATCGAGGTGTTGCGCCGCTGGTACGACGGCCGGGGCGCCCGGATCGCCGTCCCCCAGCCGGACAATCCGGGTCTCGCCACGCTCACCGAGCTGCTGCCCGTCGCCCGGCAGCCCGTGGTGATCTGGCTGGAGAACCTGGAGCGGTACCTCAAACCGGGCGGCCTCGACCTGCGGACCCTGCAGCGGCTCACCACCCGGCATCCGGACGTCACCATCGTGGCCACGATGACCTGGACGGCGTTCGAGTCCGCGCAGGGTTCCACCGCCGACCGTGGGGTGATGACCCGGATCCAGCGCGGCAAGGTGGTCCTGGACAGCCTGCTCACCGACGAGGAACGCGGGCACGCCAGCCGGCTCTACCCGCAGATGGACTTCACCGACCGTGGCATCGGCGAGACCATGGTCGCCGCGCCGCGGCTGGAGAGCCGCTACCACGCCGCCGCCGACGGGAGCCCCTACGAGTGGGCCGTCCTGCGGGCCGTGATCGACTGGCGGCGGGCCGGCGTGGACCGGCCCATCCCGGAACCGGCGCTGCGTGACCTGGCCCGCAGATACCTCGACGTGCCGGTGCCCGGCGACGACCGGGACGCCTTCGACACCGGGCTGCGGTGGGCCTGCCAGCCGGTGGCCGGCAGCATCGCCCTGGTACGCCCGTCCGGCCCCGGCTACCAGGCGTTCGACTACATCGTCGAGTTCGACGAGAGCCAGGGCCGGACCGTCCCGGCCGAGACGTGGGACTGGATCCTCGGGGCGGCCGAACCCGACGACCTGTTCCGGGTGTCGCTGGTCGCCCTGATCCAGGGCCGGACGGACGTGGCCGAGCGGGCCGCGCGCCGGGCGTACGAATCAGCCGCCGACGCCGAGACCGCGGCCCGGTCGGGCGCGCTGCTCGGGGAGCTGCTCATGGTGGCCGGCGACGAGGCGGGCGCCGACACGGTGCTGCGAGCCGTCGCCGAGGGGCCGGCCGAGACGGCCGTGCTGGCCCGGATCAACCTGGGTGTCCTCCTGCTGCACCGGGGTGACCTCAACGCCGCCGAAGAACTGCTGGTGCAGGTCATCGACGCGGCGGAACCGCATGTCGCGGTGGCCGCCGAGGCACAGCTCGGGCAGGTGTGGCTGGCCCGGGAAACCGGCCGGGCGCCGGTGCCGACCGGCCCCGCGACCGTCGACCCGCACGGCGACCTCGCCCTGCCCGAGGCGCTGGCCCGCCGGTTCCGGGCCGAGGTGGCGGTCCCGTTCGCCCAGATGAACCTGGGCAACCTGTTCATGATGCAGGGCGAACTGGACCGGGCCCGCACCCTGCTGGAGAAGTCGTCGGCATCGGGCATCGACGAGGTGGTGCCGCTCGCGCAGGCCAACCTGGGCAGTCTGCTGTTCCTCCAGGGTGACTGGGACGAGGCCCGGACCCTGCTGGAGACGGCTGCTGTCACCAACGACGCCAACGCCACCGCCCAGGCCAAGGTGACCCTCGCGTTCCTGCACATGCAGGGCGACGACGAGGACCGGGAACGAGCCCGCACCCTGCTCACCGAGGTCGCCGCGGCCGGTCACCCCTATCAGTCGCCGAAAGCCGCCGACTTCCTCGGCGACCTGCTCGCGGATGTCGACGCCGACGCGGCCGAGAGCGCCTACCGGCAGGCCATCGACTCCGGGCATCCGGAGTGGGCGCCGACCGCGATGGTCGACCTGGGACTGCTGCTGGCCCGGCAGCGGCAGATCGAACCGGCGATCGCGCTGCTCACCGAGGCCGGGCAGGCGGAGGCGGCCGGCCCCGCGATGCGTGCCGTCGACCTGCTCGGTGACCTGCTCGCCGCGGAAGGTGACCTGGCCGGCGCGGCTGACGCGTACCGCCGGGTGATCGATGCCGACCATCCGGACTGGTCGCCGGTCGCCGCGATCGACCTCGGCATCCTGCTCGCCGACGGCGAGCCGGCGGAGGCCCGGCGGCTGTTCGAAATGGCCGCCGACGCCGACAACGACCGGGTGGCGAGCAGCGCCCGGTTCTGGCTGGGCACCCTTCAGGCCCGGTCCGGGCAGCCGGAACAGGCGGTGGAACACCTGCTGGCGGCGGCCGGGTCGGAGGCCGCGGACGTCGCGTCGGCCTCCCGCTACCAACTGGGCCGCATCGCCGCCGCGGCAGGTGACCTGGACGAGGCGGAGACCCTGTTCCGGGCGGTGATCGCGGCGGAGGACGCCGTGCCGGCCGGGGTCCGGGCGATGGCCGAGACACAGCTCGGGGTGGTGCGGATCCGGCTCGGCGACCCCGACGCGGTCCTGCCGATCGGCGGCGAGGACGTCGAACGGCAGCGGATCGTCGAAGTCATCGAACAGGGCGAAGCCCTCTTCGTCGAGGACGAGGTCGAGGCCGCGATGACGATCCTGACCAGGGTCACCGAGGTCGCCACGGGGGAGACGCTGCTGCGCGCGCGGGTCTCCCTGGGTGCGGCGAGACTCGCGCACGGCGACGTCGACGAGGCGGCGGCGTTTCTGGAGCCAGGGATCGAAGCCCAGGATCCGGCGGTACGGGCGACCGCCCGCCGGTATTTCGGAGGCCTCCTGGTGCGCCGGGGCGAGCATCAGCGCGCGGTCGAGGTGCTGTCGCCGCTCGCCGAGGAGGAGTCGGCGCACCGCGCGGACGGTGAGTTGCTCCTCGGCCGGATCGCCGCGTTCGACGGCCGGATCGGCGAGGCGGTCAGATGGTTCACGGCCGCCGCCGACCACGGTGACGCGGACACCCGCCGCCTGGCCCGGGATCAGCTGGACGACCTGCTGCTCGACACCGAGCCGGAACCCGCGCCCCCGGCGCTGCCGGCCGGTCCCGGCGGTCTGGCCGAGTCGCGTTACCTCCTGCTGCTCGGCGAGGTGGCGGCGGGCGAGGACGCACCCGGCGAGGCGATGTACTGGTTCCAGCAGGTGACCGACACCGCCGACCGCGAACGGGTCACCGCCGGCATCACGTTCGTCCAGGGCGCCTGACCGACTGCGGTCGTTCGTTCCGGGTCAGTCTCCGCGGCGGGCACCCCCGCCAGACGCGGTCGCCGGTCCTTCGGCCAGACGCGGTCGCCGGCGCCCGGCCCGGCATGGTCACCGGCGCGCGACGACCAGCGCACACAATGCCGCAACGTGCGACTTCACCCTCGCCGGGACGACGACCAGCGCACACAGAAGGCACAACGTGTGCGCCCGTCCCCGTCAGAGCGAAGCAGACGCACACGATCGGCGAACGTGTGCGCTGACCATCGCTCCGGCCGGGCGAACGTGTGCGCTGACCATCGCTGCGGTCGGCAGGCCCACTCTCGGCGGTCCGCTCCCGGCATCGCCTCTGGGTAGCTCGCCAAGGTCATGAGACCACACGATGATCTTGCGAAGCTCGCTAAGGATGACGTTGACCAGCACGAATGCGAGACCCACCTCAGCTGCGACCCTGACCTGCAATGACGCTGCCCAAATGGCGAAACTCGAGTGGGCCGGTGATGGGGAATGATCGGGCGCTGTGGATTGGTCTTCGGTGTTCGAGTATCGGGATCGTCGGCCGGGAGTCACACCGCAGCGGCTGGCCGGCTTCGTGGCCGAGGTGTGTCAGCCGCTCACCGAGCAGAGATCGCTGACATCGCCGCCGGGGAGCGCGACCTGCTGGCGGCCCAGCCGATCCTCGCCGTCGAGGGCGGGCGGCCGCACGCGCTCCACCGGATGCTCGAAGGATCCGCGGACCTCCGGCCCTACGTGTTCTACGACGCGGAGGGAAGCCTCGAACCGGTGTGGACGCCGTCGGACAGCGGGCGTCAGGGGATACTCGGGTGATGATCACTTCGGTTCCGCTGGGTACGTGGCCCACGCCCGTAGAGGAGGCGCCCCGGCTGGCGGCCCGGCTCGGGCTGGCGGCGCTGTGGTTCAAGCGTGACGACCTGTGCGGGCTCGGCGGGGGCGGCAACAAGGTCCGCAAGCTGGAGTTCCTGCTGGGTGAGGCGGTGGCCGCCGGCGCGCGTACCGTCATCACGTCGGGTGGCCCGCAGAGCAATCACGCCCGGCTCACCGCCGCGGCCGCCGCCCGGCTGGGGTTGCGGTGTGTGCTCGTCCTGGCCGGTGACCCGCCCGCGGCCGCCGGTGGCAACCTGCTGCTGGACGAGCTGGCCGGCGCGGACGTCAGGTGGGCCGGTGACCGGCCGCTGGCGTCGGCTGTCGAGCAGGAGCGCGGGGACGCCTTCGTGATCCCCTTCGGTGGGTCGTCGGCGGTGTCGGTGGAAGGCTACGCGCGATGCGGCCGTGAGCTACGTGATCAGATCGGCGATTTCGACTCGGTGGTGGTGCCGCTGGGCTCCGGCGGAACGATGGCCGGGCTGGTCCGCGAACTCGGGCCGTCCCGGGTCGTGGGCGTCGACGTCGGCGCGCTGCCCGATCCGGCGGCGGCGGTCCGCGGGCTGCTCGGCGACGAGTCGCTGGACCTGCGCGTGGACCGGAACCAGGTCGGCGCGGGCTATGCCGCGCTGACCGGACCGGTACGGCAGGCGCTGCAGCTCACGGCCCGGCTCGAAGGCGTCTTCCTGGACCCGACGTACACCGGCCGGGCGATGGCGTCACTGATCGCGGGCGGCCACGGGTCCCGTGTGGTGTTCCTGCACAGCGGCGGCGTCCCGGCGTTGTTCGCCCACCCAGCCTGGTGAGCGCACCCAGCCTCGTGAACCCACCAGGCCTCGTGAACGCACCCGGCCTGGTGAAACGGGCCGGGGCGAGATGCCCCGGCCCGTTCGATCAGGCCGAGGCGGGAGCGTCGTGCCGGCCGATCGGGATCACCAGCGGCTTGCCCGACACCGGATCGTCGATGACCTTGCAGTTCATGCCGAAGACCGCCTGGACGGTGTCGACCGTCAGCACAGCGGCCGGGTCGCCCTGGGCGTGGATCGCGCCGCCGGCCATGGCGATCAGATGGTCGGCGTAGCGTGCGGCCATGTTCAGATCGTGCAGCACCATCAGCACCGTGGTGCCGCGTTCCCGGTTCAGGTCGATGAGCAGGTCCAGCACCTCCACCTGGTGACTGACGTCCAGGAAGGTGGTCGGCTCGTCGAGCATCAGGATGTCGGTCTGCTGGGCGAGGGTCATCGCGATCCACACCCGCTGCCGCTGCCCGCCGGAGAGTTCGTCGACCGGGCGGTCGGCCAGTGACAGGGTCCCGGTCATCTCCAGCGCCCGGTGCACCGCCTCGTCGTCCTGCGCGCCCCACCGGGTCAGGACCCGCTGATGCGGATGCCGGCCCCGGGACACGAGGTCGGCCACCACGATGCCCTCGGGGGCGATCGGCGACTGGGGGAGCAGACCGAGCGTCCGGGCCACCTCCTTGGTCGGCTGCTTGTGCAGGTCCTTGCCGTCCAGCACCACCCGGCCCGCCCGGGGGGCCAGTAGCCGGGACATGGCCCGGAGCAGGGTGGACTTGCCGCAGGCGTTCGCGCCGACAATGGCGGTGATCCGCCCGGGCGGCAGCCGCAGATCGAGCGCGTCGACGACGGTCCGCTCGCCATAGCCGAGGGTGACCTTCTCGACGTCGAGCGTGTGGGCTTCGGTCACAGGGAGCCTCCCGCGCGATTGATGCGGATGAGCAGGAACACGAGGTACGGGGCGCCCAGCGCGCCGGTGATCACGCCGACCGGATAGCGGGTGCCGAACGCGTACTGCGCGGCCAGGTCGGCGACGAGCACCAGCAGTGAGCCGACGAGCCCGGCCGGCACCAGGATCGACCCGGCCGACCCGACGAGCCGGGCCGCGATCGGGCCGGACAGGAAGGCGACGAACGCGATCGGCCCGGCGGCGGCGGTGGCGAACGCGATCAGCGCGGTCGCGGCGAGGATGGCGGCGAGCCGGGTCCGTTCCACCGGCACCCCGAGCGCGGCCGCGGTGTCGTTGCCGAGCCGGAGCTGTTCCAGGTTGCGGGTCAGCAGCAGGAGCAGCGGCACGAAGACGATCATCGCGGCCAGCAGTGGCTGCACCTGCTCCCACGAGGCCGAGTTGAGGCTGCCGGTCAGCCACCGCATCGCCGTCTGCAGGTCCCAGGACGCGGCCCGGATGATGACGTAGCTGACGATGCTCTCCAGCATCGCGGCGATGCCGATGCCGACCAGGATCAGCCGGGACCCGAGCATGCCCCCGCGATAGGCGAGCAGGTAGATGGTCAGTGACGTGATCAGCGCGGCGCCGATGGCCAGCAGCGAGACCGTCGTCGCGGACGGGATCTTCATGATCACGATGGCCCAGACGGCGGCGGCGCTGGCGCCGGTGGAGATGCCGATGACGTCCGGCGAGGCCAGCGCATTGCGCAGCATCGTCTGGAACATCGCCCCGGCGATACCGAACGCGAACCCGGTGAGCACGGCCAGCGTCGCCCGCGGCAGCCGCAGCACGCCGACGGTGAAGGTGGCGCCCTGGACCCGCTCGCCGAGGATGACCCGCCACACCTCGTCCGGGCCGTAGAAGGTCTTGCCGGCCATCAGGCTCGTGCCGTAGACGGCCACCACGAGGACGGCCAGGACGGTGACCGTGACCCGGAACCGGCGGGCCCGGCGGGCCCGGCCGCGGGCGATGCCGGCGACCCCTGCGGCCTTGGTGATCGTCGCGCTGCTCATAGGGCCGACACCTTCTGCCGTCGTGCGATGTAGATGAAGAACGGGGCGCCGACCAGGGCGGTGACGATGCCGACGTCGACCTCCGAGGGCCGGGCCACGACCCGCCCGATCACGTCGGCGGTGGTCAGCAGGATCGCGCCGACCAGCGCCGAGTAGGGCAGCAGCCAGCGGTGGTCGATGCCGATCAGCAGTCGGCACACGTGCGGCACGACGAGCCCGACGAAGCCGATCGGGCCGGCGACAGCGGTGGCCGCGCCGCAGAGGATGAACGCGCCGGCGGACGCGATGATCCGGGTACGGATCACGTGCTCGCCCAGCCCGGCCGCGACGTCGTCGCCGAGTGCCAGCGAGTTGAGCTTCCGGGCCGAGGCCGCGCAGATCACCACGCCGACCAGCAGGAACGGCAGGATCATCAGAGCCCGGTCGTACGTCGCGCCGCCGACCCCGCCGATCTGCCAGAACCGGAACTCGTTCATCACGGTGATCCTCGGCAGCAGGATCACGCTCACCAGCGAGCTGAGCGCGGCCGCGGTGACCGCGCCGGCGAGTGCCAGCTTGAGCGGGGTGGGCCCGCCACTGCCCAGCGACGCGACCAGGTAGACGAACGCCGCGGCCACCACACAGCCGGCGATCGCCACCCACACGTAGGCGAACGGGCTGGACAGCCCGAAGAACGCGATCCCGACGACGACGAAGAACGACGCCCCGGAGGTGACGCCGAGCAGTTGCGGGTCGGCGAGCGGGTTGCGGGTGACACCCTGCAGGACCGCGCCGGCCAGGCCCAGCGAGGCGCCGACCAGCAGGGCCATCACGGTGCGCGGCACGCGCTGGAGCACCGCTGCCTCAGCGATGCCGTCGCCGCCGCCGGAGAACGCCGACACGATCTCGTCCAGGCTGATCACCCGGGCGCCGAACGCGACCGACGCGGCACAGGCGAGGGCGAGAACGATCAGGGCGACAGCGAACCAGCCGGTACGGAGCACCGCCGGCCGCCGTGTGGTGACGGCGGCCGGCGGCGCTCCGGTGGTGACAGTGTCCACTAGATCTTGTCGGCGGCGGCGGACAGCGCGGCGAAGTACTGGTCGATGCCCCAGCCGATGGACAGCGGCGACGGGTTGGCCGAGGCCGCGAGCGGCGTCGAGTCCTGCATGCCGGCCACCGAGCCCCGGGCGATCGCCGGGATCTTCGACATCAGCGGGTCCTTCTGTGCGGCGGCGAGGATCGAGCCCTTGGCGTCGTCGTAGGTGATGATGATGTCGACGTCGGCGAACTGGTCGGCCTGCTCGGCGCTGATGGTCTCCCAGAACGTGCTGGACTCGGCCGACTTCTTCGCGATGGCGGCCGGCGTGCCGAACCCGTTGTCGGCCAGGAAGCCGGCCCGCGGGTCGTGCAGGGTGTAGAAGCCGACCTGGCTGAAGTCCTTCGGGTCCAGGTAGGAGAACATGACCTTCTTGCCGGCCAGCTTCGGGTACTTGGCGGCCGCGTCGGTTACCTGCTTCTTCAGCGAGGCGATGAGCGCGTCACCCTGGGTGGCGAGGCCGAGCGCCTGGCTGTTCAGCTTGATCATGTCGTCCAGCGTGGTGCCCCAGGCGAGCTTGGGGTACGCCACGGTCGGCGCGATCTGGCTGAGCTTGTCGTAGTCCTCCTTGGTCAGCCCGCTGTAGGCGGCCAGGATGACGTCGGGGTTGGTGTCGGCGACAGCCTCGAAGTCGATGCTGTCGGCCTCGTCGAACAGCACCGGGGTGCCGGCGCCGAGCTCGGTCAGCTTCGTCTCGACCCACGGCAGGACGCCGTCGCCGTCGTCGTCACCCCAGGCCGCCTTGGCGAAACCGACGGGCACGACACCGAGGGCGAGCGCCACCTCGTGGTTGGCCCAGGCGACCGAGGCGACCCGCTCCGGCTTCGCGTCGATCGTCGTGGTGCCGAAGGCGTGGGTGATGGTGACCGGGAACTGCGCCGTGGCCGGCGCGGAGGAGGTGGCCGCGGGCTCCTCCGACGAGCCTCCGCAGGCGGTGAGGGACAGCGCGACGGCAATGGACGCCGCGGCGGCAAAGAGCCTGGATGGGGTACGCAAGAGAACTCCACGTGTAGCTGGAAGGCAATTCCGACCCAGAGGTTAGGCTAACCTAAGCCTTCGCCGTCCAGCGGGTGTGATCCACACATGGCCCGCGGACCCCGGTTGCCGGGCATTCATCGGGGCTGCTAAGGCCATCCACTGTGGCCGATCGTTGCGCTCGCGTGACGGTGTCCGTACGATCGTGTTACCAATCACCCTGAAACGTTTCACCTACTCGGCGCGCCGTCACGTGCCGCATTTCGGCGTGCCCGATCCACGGCATCTCAGTCATGCAGACCCGATCAGAAGGGCAGACCATGAACCGAGAAACGAGATTGCACCGCACCGCCCGGAGGGCGGGCATCCGACTGCTCACCGTCGCGATCACCCTCGCGACCCTCACCGGCGTTCCCGGCCCGGCGGCTGCCGCGGCCGCTCCCGCACCGACCGTCACCGGCCTGACCGTCGAGGGCGTTCCCGGCGCCCTCGGCCTCGACACGCCGGCGCCCCGGCTCGGCTGGCAGATCGGCTCGGCACAGCGCGGCGTCACCCAGTCCGCCTACCAGGTCCGCGTCGCGTCCACTGCGGCCGGACTGTCCACCGGCCGGCCCGACGTCTGGGACAGCGGGCGGATCACCAGCACCGACTCCACCCAGGTCGCGTACGCCGGCCCCGCCCTGACGTCCGCCACCCGCTACCACTGGCAGGTCCGCGTCTGGGACGCCGCCGGCCGCGGCTCGGCCTGGAGCACCCCGTCCTGGTGGGAGACCGGCCTGCTCAACACCGGCGACTGGCAGGCGAAGTGGATCGGCCGGGACCGCCCCAGCACCTCCTGGTCGGACTACACCGTCGACGTCCGCCTGACGGTGACCCGTGACGCGGCCGGGGTCTTCTTCCGCGCGAAGGGGGTCAACGACGCGTACATGTGGCAGCTCGCCAACTTCGGCAACGCCCCCGTCCTGCGCCCGCACGTGCGCACCGGCGGCAGCTGGCAGTTGCTCAAACAGGTGCCGATCGACGCCGTGATCGCGCCCGCCGACTTCAACAAACCCCACGACCTGCGGATCGAGGCGGCCGGCAGCACCATCCGGACGTTCGTGGACGGCACCCTGGTCGACACCACCGTCGACACCAGGCGCACGAGCGGCACCATCGGGCTGCGCACGTCGAACCCGGAGTCGGCCGTCGTCCACTCGGTGCGGCTCACCGTCGCCGGCAGGATCGAGGTGGACGCCGACCTCACCCGGGGGACCAACCCGTTCACCGCCGGCACCCCGACGCCACAGGGACTGTCCGTCTCCGGCTCGACCGAGACGCTGCTGGCCGAACCGGGCGGCAAGCCACTGCTGCGCCGGGAGTTCCGGGTCGACCGTACGGTCAGCCGGGCCCGGATCTACTCGACCGCGCTCGGTGTCTACGAGTTGTCGCTCAACGGCTCGCGGGTCGGTGACCACCAGCTCGCACCGGGCTGGACCGACTACGCCAAGCGGATCCAGTACCAGACCTTCGACGTCACCGACCAGCTGGTCGCCGGGGACAACACCATCGGCGCGATGCTCGGCGACGGCTGGTACTCCGGCTCCATCGCCTGGCTCGGCGACAAACTCTACGGCGAACGGCCCGAACTGCTCGCCCAGTTGCGCATCGACTACACCGACGGCACCTCGCAGATCATCGGCAGCGACGGAACCTGGCGGTCCGCCGACGGCCCGGTGCTGCGGGGCGACAACATCCACGGCGAGACGTACGACGCGCGGCTCGACCCGCCGGGCTGGCGTACCTCCGCGTTCGACGACACCGCCTGGCCGGCGGCCACCGTCCGCGACACCTCCACCGGCAACCCGACCAGCCGCCTGGTCGCGCAGGTCGACCCGCCGGTCAAGGTGACCGGCGAGCTCGCCGCGAAGACGGTCACCCAGGTCAAACCCGGCGTGTGGGTCTTCGACCTCGGCCAGAACATGGTCGGCTCGACCCGGCTCAAGGTCACCGGCGACGCCGGGCAGACGGTGCGGATCCGGCACGCCGAGGTCCTCAACCCGGACGGCACGGTCTACACCGCCAATCTGCGGACCGCCCAGGCCACCGACTACTACACCCTCGCCGGTACGGGCGCCGAGGTGTACGAGCCCAGATTCACCTTCCACGGCTTCCGGTACGTCGAGCTGACCGGATACCCGGGAACGCCGCCGCTGTCCGCGGTGACCGGGCGGGTGATGGGCACGGCCGCGCCGTTCACCGGTGAGCTGACCACCTCCGACCCGATGGTCAACCAGCTGCAGAGCAACATCGTGTGGGGCCAGCGCGGCAACTTCCTGTCCGTGCCGACCGACACGCCGGCCCGCGACGAGCGGCTCGGCTGGACCGGCGACATCAACGTGTTCGCCGAGACCGCGACGTTCAACATGGACTCGCTGAGCTTCCTCACCAAGTGGCTGGCCGACATGCGCGACGCCCAGTCCGCCAACGGCGCCTACCCCGACGTGGCGCCCCGCAGCTGCTGCGGCGAAGGGGTCTCCGGCTGGGCCGACGCCGGCATCACGGTGCCCTACACGCTGTGGAAACGCTACGGCGACACGAAGGTGCTGGCCGACCACTACGACTCGATGCGCCGGTACGTCGACTACGTGCAGGCCACCAGCCGCGGGCTCCTGCGGCCCGACGCCGGCCCGTACCTGGACTGGCTGAACCTGGACGACCCGACTCCCGCCGGCGTGGTCGGGACCGCTTATGCCGCGTACAGCACCCGGCTCTTCTCCGAAATGGCCGCGGCACTGGGCCGCACCGCGGACGCCGAGAGATATGGCGCTCGCGCCACCGCCGTCGCCGGGGCGTTCGCTGACGCCTACCTCACCGCCGACGGCCGGATCCAGGGTGACAGCCAGACCGCGTACGTGCTGGCCCTGAGTTTCGACCTGGTCCCGGCCGCCCTGCGCGACGCCGCCGGAAAGCGCCTCGCGGAGCGGGTCGCGTCGCGCGGCTACCACCTGTCGACCGGCTTCCTCGGCACGCCCGACCTGCTGCCGGCGCTGTCCGACACCGGCAACCTGGACATCGCCTACCGGTTGCTGACCAACCGGGACTACCCCTCGTGGGGCTATGAGATCGCCCGCGGCGCCACCACGATCTGGGAACGCTGGGACTCGATCAAACCCGACGGCACCTTCGGCGACGTCAGCATGAATTCCTTCAACCATTACGCGTACGGCGCGGTCGGCGACTGGATGTACCGGACCATCGGCGGCATCCGCCCGGACGACAGCGCGCCCGGATACCGGCACGTCACCATCGCGCCGAAACCCGGCGGCGGGCTCACCTCGGCGCGGGCCACCTACCTCTCCCGGTACGGCCGGTTCGTCAGCGACTGGAAACTGGACACGGCCGGGCAGATGTCGCTGAACGTGACCGTGCCCGGCAACACCACGGCCACCGTGGAGATCCCGGCGGCCAGTCGCTGGGCCGTCACCGAGGGCGGCCGTCCGGCCGCCGGGGCCGACGGCGTCCGGTTCGTGCGGATGAACGGGTCCACCGCCGTGTTCACCGTGGGCGCCGGCAGCTACCGGTTCGCGGTCGACACCGTCCGCGGTGATCTCGGCGAGGCCCGGGCCGCCGCCGCTTCCCTGGTGTCCGCGGAACCTTCGGCCCGGGCTCTGCGGATCGCGGTCGAGGCAGCCGACCGTGGGTACGGCGTGGTGTCCCCGGCGGCCACCGCCGCCACCGTGCACGTGGCGCTGGCCGCGGCCGCCGACCTCGACCGCCGGGCCGGCGCCGGCCAGCGGGCCGTGCTGGCCGACATCCGTACCCGCCTGTCCCGGGTGTCGGCCGCCCTGGTCGGCGCGGTCGCGTCGGTGCATGTGCCGGCCGGTGACCTGCTTCCGGGCGCGGTCGTCCGGGTCGAGGCGAGATTGGAGAACCGGGGCGGCACGTCACTGACCGATGTGCGGTTCGCCCTGCCGGCGCCCACCGGCTGGACGGTGACTCCGGTCGCGCCCGCACCGGCGACCTCGGTCCGGCCCGGCGGCACGGTCACCGCGCGCTATGACGTACGGGTCGGCGCCGGCCAGGAACCAGGCGCCGCCGACCTGGCCGGCACCGTCGCCTACCGGCGGCCGATCGGCACCGCCACGCTGCCGATCAGTACCGCGCTGACCATCGCGCCGCCGGTGGAGATCACCGGTGTCGACCCGGGCCGGGACACCGTGGCCCCGGGCGACACGACCGATGTTGTCGTGACGTTGCGTAACCGATCGACGATCCCGGCACGAGGAGAACTCACCGTCACCGCCCCGGGCGGATGGACTGCCGGCCCGGCTCAGTCCTATGACCTGGCCGCCGGACAGGAGCAGGCGGTGACGGTGCCGGTCACCGCGCCGGTGACCGTCACCGAGGGCGCCGCCACGTTGACGGCCGCCACCGGCGCCGGCGCGGCGGAACGGGCCACCGCCGAGATCCGGGTCGTGGTCGCGGTGCCGCCGTCCGGCGCGGTCGACCACGCCGACCTGGGGGACAGCGCCTCGGAACAGGCGCACCATCTGACGGCCTCGGCCACGTCGGGCACCAACACCGAGGCCGGGCGGACCCGGCGGTACACCCAGCAGGGCGTCGCCGGCGGCTACTTCGAGTTCGACCTCGCGGTCACCGCCGGGCAGCCGTTCGTGCTCCGTGTCGTCGAGACCTACAACCAGGCCCAGATCAAGGACTACGAGGTCCTGATCGACGGTGTCGTCGTCCACTCCCGCTCCTACCAGCGCACGGCGGGCGGGGAGGGCACCGTCACCTACCAGATCCTGGTGGACCGGGCCGATCTGATCGCGGACGGCACGGTGCGCGTCCGCTTCCAGGAGGACGCCGACGGCCGCAACTACGACCCGTCCGTCTCCGACGTCTGGTCCCTGCCGGTCACCCCCGCCTGATCCGAGGTGGCCGCGGTCGTCACCCCGTCGACCGCGGCCACCGTATGTCCCCCGGTGGTGCGTCCGGACCCGGCGGTGGCGTCAACCTGGCCGTTCGGAGCAGCGAAATGCCAGCTCACAGGCGCTAGGCTCGCCATTTCGTGCTCACCGGGAGCACAGGCGGAAGCGGGGGAAGCGTTGACCGACGGGGTTCGAACCGTGGAGCTATCGGCCGGGACGGCCGGCCCGGCGAACGCCCGTGGCTGGGCCGCGGCCGCCGGCGCGGCGATCCTCACCGTGCTCTCGTTCTCCTCCGGAGACCTCGGCCTTTACTTCTTCCCGGTCGCACTCCTGCTCTGGGCGGCCGCGATCGTGCCCTGGGCGTTGCGCCGGGGCATCGGCCGCGCTGCCTCCCGCGCCTGGCACGTCACCGCCGCGCTGTTCCTGGCCCTGCCCGCAGCGCTGGCCGGCTCCGCGATCGTCACCGACAAGATGGAGATCGCCTGGTTCGGCGTGGTGCTCTGGGTCGTGCTGCCGCTCGTCCTCGCGGTGCTGTGCGCCTGCGGCGTGCGGGCCGGCTACGCCGTGACCGCGGCGGCCGGCGCGCTGGTCATGGTCGTCTCGCTGCTTGATCAGGGCTTCCTCTTCGCCGCCTTCTGGCTCTTCGGCGCGGTGTACCTCACGATCGGCGCGGCCGGTTTCGCCGCTACCGCCGGAAAGGGCCGACCCCAGCCGGTCGGATGACCAGCGGCAGCAGCCGAAACATCTGGCCTACCCGTTGCCTCCGCCGGACGACCGTTGATCCACTCCGGCGACGGGTGGAGCGTCGAAGGCCGACAAGGCTGCTGCTCACCGGGGTCGGCGTGGACGGTTCCGATCGGCGTGTGCCGGCCCGGATCGCCGGGGTCGCGCCGGGCCGTCCGAGGGGGCGCCGACGGCGCCGGGACTGGAGAACAGCACCGGAGCAACGGCGGGGCGGACAGCCTCCTGCGGCGGCCAGAGCGACGCCACCATCGCGGCGGCGGTGACAGTCACCGACGGCGTCACCCGGTCGAGCAACTGCTGGGCCTGGCCGGCGTCGATACCGCGGGCCGGGTCGATGCGCACACCCGCTTCATCGGCCAGGTCCTCGACGTCATGGCTGGTCACCGTCTTGGCGGCGAGATCGCTGAGCCGCCGGGCGAACTCCTGCACACTGATCATGCGTTGTCCTCTACAACTGGTGACACGACAGAGCCGAACAAGCCGCTGACTTGCCTCGGGCGATCGTTCAATGGGCCTCTGGTGCTGCCGAGTCGAGGCCAGGCAACGGCTGGACGCATCTCAGGGCGACGAACCATCGCAGGTTGGCCGGGCGGGTCGTCGCGCCCTCGATAGTAGCCAGCAACTGGATACCCATCGCGCCGTGACCCTACCGGCCAGCGGCGATCGGCGTCGAACAGCGCAAATGATCGGATACCCGACAAACGAGGCTTGGCGACCCATCGGTGACCGCCAGGCCGATGCATTGTCGTGACCTGAGACACAAACTGACCGAATGAATTATCTGGTCAGTATGGTTCTCGCATGAGTGAACGTAGGCGGGTTCTCATCGTCGGCCTGGGGATCAGCGGCATGGCCACCGCCATCCGGCTGCACGCCACGGGCTGGGCGCCGGTGATCGTCGAGCGGGCGCCCCAACGGCGCACCGGCGGCTACTTCGTGGCGCTGTTCGGCGCCGGCCGGGCCGCCGCCGACCGGCTCGGCATCAGCGCCCACCTGCACAACCGGGCCTCGGAGGTGCCCGGCGTCGACATCGACCGCCACGGTCGGCGCCGGCCCGGACTGACCTTCGCCGACGCGCCCGGCAGCCCGTGGATGCTGTTGCGCGGCGACGCGGAACAGGCCGCCTTCACCGAGCTGCCGCCGGACGTCCCGATCCGCTACTCGACCGGGCCGACCGCGATCGAACAGGACGCCGACGGCGTCACGGTCACCCTGCACGACACCGCAAACGACAAGACCACCATCGAGCGGTACGACCTGGTGGTCGGCGCCGACGGCCTGCGTTCCACCGTCCGGGCCCTGGTGTTCGGCCCGCACGAGCAGTACCTGCACCGGATGAACTACATGGTCGCCGCGTTCCTGTACCCGGGTGTCCCGGCCGGCCTGACCCGGGGCCAGGGCGCCACGATCCTGGAGCCGGGCCGGTCGGCGACCGTCTTCGCGTTCACCGACCGCGACCCGTCGGTGCTGCTCAGCTACCGCACCGACGACGTCGACGCCGAGTTCACCGCGACACCGGGGCAGCGGCTGCGGGCCGCGTTCGGCCCCGAGCCCGCCGGCACCCTGCTCGCCGACCTCCTCGACAGGTTCGAGACCGCCGAGGCGCCCCTGTTCGATTCGGCCGAACAGGTCAAGATGGACACCTGGCACCGCGGCCGGGTCGTCCTGCTCGGTGACGCCGCCTGGTGCGTCACCCTCTACGCCGGCATGGGCGTCTCGGCCGGGCTGGCCGGCGCCGAGTTGCTCGGCACCATGCTGCGGCAACACCCCGGCGACCTCGGCGTCGCCCTCGCCGATTGGGAACGGACCCTGCGGCCCTACCTCGACGACTACCAGCACAGCGCGTACGAGCAGCGCAGCTTCTTCGTCCAGGAGAACCGCCGGCAGATCAGGATGCGGCGCGCGTTCATCCGGCTGCGCACCCTGCCCGGCGCCCGGACCCTGCTCGCCAGGATCCCGCTCGGACCCGACACCAGCAGCAAGGATGCCGATATCGTGGGGTCGCTACCGGCCGCGCCACAGGACAGGATCCCCGTTGTCACCGAACCAGCAGCTGGCTGAGAAGAGCTCGATCAAGGCGGCCCGGGTGCTCGCCGCCGCGGGCGAGCTGCTGCTGACCCGCGGCAGCAGGGGTGTGACGATCGCCGACGTGGCGCAGCGGGCCCACATCGGCAAGGGCACCGTCTACCTGTACTGGAAGACCAAGGAGGACCTGCTGATCGACCTGATCGGCGGTGACTTCCTGGCGCTCGCCGACCGGGTGATGGCGGCCGTGACCGCCGATCCGGACCTGGCCCGGCCGTCCCGGCTGTGCGTCAACGTGCTGAGCACCGCCGCCGACCATCCGTTCGTCAGCGCCCTGCAACACCACGACGACCTGCTCGGCGTGCTCGCCCACGACCCTCGCTCGGCCGACCTGCTCGACCAGCTCGGCCCGGACTCGATGCTGCACACGGCACTGCCGTTGTGGCGGGCCAACGGCATGGCCCGCACCGACTGGGACCCGGCCGAGCAGACGTTCGCGCTGCACTCGATCATCACCGGCTTCCTGGAGACCACCCGCCGCCGCCCCTCACGACCCGCGGTCGTCGACCCGGAGGCGGTGCTCGCCGCGACGGTCACGGCCCTGCTCGGCCCCGACCAGGCGACCCCCGAGCAGGTCCGGGCGACCGCTGCCGAGGGCATCCGCCTGCTGGGCGAGGCCCGGACCACCGCCCTGAGCATCCTGAGACACCCCGAGCTGCTGTGAACCGCCGCCGATAGAGTGCGCGGGTGCTCTCGGAACCAGGTGACATCGACTGGCTGGCGACCAACCACGCGTACGGGCCGGCCGGCGACCTACCGGACGTGTTGCGGGACCTGCGGTCCCCGGACGAGCAGCGCCGCACCGCAGCCACCGACCGGTTCCGGGATCTGGCACTGCACCAGGGTTCGATCTATCCGGCGGCGGTCGCCGCGGTGCCGTACCTGATCGAATTGCTTGCCGACGACCAGGCGCCGGACCGCACGCTCGGGCACGAGCTGTTGGCCGAGATCATTCCCATCGAAGATCTGGACCGGTTGCACGGCATACGCCCCGCACCCGCTCGGCCCGCGACTGCACGAGCTGGCCGAACAGCGCAGCCACTGGTACCTCGCCCGGCAGGAGGACTGGCAGCGGCACGGCGGGTCCCAGCCGATCGAGGTGGACCCGGTGCACCGGCAGGCGTACGAGGCCGTGCGAGCGGGGATTCCGGCGTACCTGAAACTGCTCGACAACCCGGCCCGGGACGCCCGTGCCCTGAGCGCACACCTGCTCAGCCACTTCCCGGAGGCGGCGCCGCAGGTGGTTCCGGCGCTGACCGCCCGGCTCGCCGTCGAGCCGGACCGGGTGGTGGCGGCCTTCCTCTGCCTGGCCACCGGGATGCTGGGTGATCAGGGCGACCACGAGCTGGGCGCCGCCGTTGCCGCCCGAACGGACATGCCGGGAAAGGTCGAGCGCTGGACGGTCCTGATGGGGCTGGTCCGGCTCACCCTCGTTCCATACGAGGCCCTGCTGGAGCAACTGTGTGACTGTCTGTTCCACGGTCCGCTCGAGCTCTACGGGTGGACGTTCCATCGGGAGAACCTGGCCCTCGGCGCCTACCTGGCCCTCGGCGAGCTGGCGGCGATGAGCGTGCCGGGACTCGCGGCGATGCTCCTCGAACGGCTCGCCGAGGGTGGCGACGATGAGAGCCGGTTCGTGTACGCCGTACAGCTGCTGCTGGGTCTGGTTTTTCCGGAGGGGCCGTTGCCGGATGGCGCGTCGCCTTCGGATCTCTCGGACCAGCAGCGTGCCGCCGCCGGTGTGGTGTTGCGCAGCGGGCTGCTGGACAGTGCCTATGTGGCGCGTCTGCTGCGGGAGTGCAACCTGCCCGCTGACGAGGAGACCCTCAGCAGATGGTGCGCAGGCTGAGTCCGCCCACGAGACCCGCGCCGGTCACCACACCGCCCCGAGCAGCATCGGTGGTCACCACTCCAGGTTCGCCGGAGCGTGCAACCACGGGTTCGTTGCGACACGGTCTGCGTGTGGTTTCTGCCCGTCAGACTCGGCGTGCGCTGATCAGGATGGCTCGTCCAGGTCGCGGCCGTATGTCTCGCGCACCGCGTCCCTGAGCTGCCGGCGTCCCTCGTCGTCGAGCTCGGACTCCCACTTCTTGTACGCCTGGACGCCCTCGATGAGCCCCTGGGAGTAGACGGAGCTGCCGCCCACGTCGCGCAGGTTGATCCGGCCTTCGATCAGGTCACGGGCCATCTCGGCCATCACCGGGCCGGCCCGTCCCGCCCGCAGCCGTTCCAGGCTGTCCCGCACGGCTTTGACGAGACGTGGGTCGCCCGCCATCCTCTCGATCTCGCGGTCCAGCGGATCATCCGACATGTCAGGCTCCCGGGACGGCGTAGGGCGCGGACGGCAGCTGAATGCCGGACAGGTCGCCGCCCTGGTAGACGGCGCTCATGACCACGCCGAAGCCGCCCATGATGACGGTCGACGCGGTGCTGATGATGAGCGAGGCGCTGCTGGCCAGGTTGATCATGTCGGCGATGATGAGGGCGACGGCGGAGGATCCGACGAATCCGGCGCCCGCGCCGACGCCGCTCGAATACAGCACCGCGGTTCCGATCCCGAGAATGCCGGCGATGATCGCCTTGTCGACCAGTGCCTGCAGAAGGTTCGCCAGCTGAGTCGCGAAGCCCCAGGCGCCCTTCGCCGCGGTGTGATAGGACTCGCCGATCTCGAGCAGCGTGAATCTCATCTGCGCGACAGTGCTCGCCATCGTCGTGAAGTAGCCGGCGGCCGCATCGTTGGCGTTGCCGTCCCACGTCTCGTCGATGCGATTGAAGTCCTGCTGGAGGTTCACCGCGATCTGTCCCACGCATTCGCCGACGTTCCGCATCGCGTCGCCGAACCTCCAGATGGTGGACCAGTCGCCGCCGATGGCCTCGGTCAGGAAGCCGAGAACGTCGAATTCGGTGACGACGTTGATGATTTCATTGATCCACGAGGTGGGCGATACGTAGTTGAAGAGGAAGCCCGGATCGATGAAGCCGTTGGTGAGCGACTCGTCCGGCTCCACCGGCGGCACCAGGAAGTCGGTTGGTTCTTGCATGTGATTCCCCCGTTGTGGACGGATCCTCAGGCGCCGGCCGGATTGATCGGGCGCTGAGCGGCCGGATAGGAGGAGTCGATCTCGGCGGCGGATTTCAGATCAGTCTGCTCGTACGCGGTGGCGACGGCCTGCACACTCAGCGAGGAGGCGTCGAGCAGCTCCATCATGCGCTGCATCGTCTGGTTCAGCTCGGCCAGGAACTCCGCGTGCCGGCCGTGGAGTTCGCCGAGGATCCCGTTCTCCAGAAGGCTGAACGAGCCGATCTGGTTCGCATATCCTCTGGCGATCTCCGAGGACTCGGCGAGCCGGGCGAGAGTCGCTGCGAAGACCCGCAGATCAGTCGGTTCGACAGTGAACGTCACGGGGACGCCTCCCTCATCACCAGTGCGGCGCCCACGAGCAGCGCCATGCCGGCCACCCCCAGCAGTCCGCAGCGTCGCCAGAGTCTGCTCAGCCGCTGTCCGTCCGTGGTCCGGTGCAGGTTGACCGCATCAATGACACCAGGAACGAAGGCGAACCCGGCCGGGATGAGCAGAAGCCACGCGATCGGTGGTGGCGGGTCGCCTTTGAACAGCAGCACCACATCGGTGAGAAGCGCCAGGAAGTAGAAGAACGCGAACAGGAGCGTGAATTTCCCGACCAGGCGGGCAAGAATCAGCTTCGCCTCTGAGGCCGGATCCATCTCGTCTCCTCACTGGTGAGCCGGCCAACCGTAGCAACACCGATCAGCGGCGCGCTGCCCCTGTTCGTCGCACCGGAGACCCGGCGTACCGCCCGGAGGCATCAGGGACCGAGGGCGGCGAGTTTGGCGTCGACCTCGGCGGCCCAGGCCGGGTCGAGGTCGGTCAGCATGGCGCGGGAACGCAGCCAGGCCCGGTGGGCGGCCCCGGCGTCGCCGCCGGCCAGCAGGCTTTCGGCGAGGCGGTCCAGGGTGCACGCCTCGTTGAAGGTGTCACCGATGTCGTGGAACATGCCGATCGCGGTGTCATAGGACTTCGCGGCGGCGTCGTGGTCGCCGAGATGGTGCTGGGCGTACGCGATGGTGTCCCAGGTCTGGCTCTGCGCCCGGATGTCGCCGAGCGCGACGAAATGATCAAGCGCTTCCCGGGCGTACTCCAGAGCCTTCCCGGCGAAGCCGAGCTGAACCTCGAACCAGCCCATCAGGTTGAGGGTCTCGGCCTGTCCCCGCCGATGATTCAGCGCGCGATACCGGTCGAGGGCGGGCCGGGCGGCCGCGATCGACTCTTCGTGCCGCTGCTGCCTGGTGCGGATCCAGGCAAGACAGAAGCGGGTGTACGCCTCACCGGCACCGTTCCCGCTGCCGAGGAAGAGACCCAGCGCTTCGTCGAGCAGGGTCTCCGCTTCGTCGTAGCGGCGCATGAGCGCGTACACCCGGCCCAGTCCCCGCAGCGCGTGCGCGGTCGCGTCGGGGTCGCCGGACGTGCGCGCGGCGGCGACCGCCACCTCCTGTACCGCCATCCACTCGTGCCAGTGGCCGCGACGTTCCAGGTAGCGCTCCAGCGACCAGGTGATCCGCCACGCGTCGCCGGGGCGGCCGGACGCCGCGGCCAGGCGCGCCGCCGCCACCAGCACCTGCCATTCGGCGTCGAACCAGCGGTCCGGGGCCGCGAGCCGGGCCGCCTCCTCGGGCATGTCGGGCGCCGGGCCGAGCGCGTGTGCGGCCCGGTGGCTCTCGTCGCGGAGATGGCCGAGCAGGCGGGTCACGGCCGGGTCGCGTTCGGCCGGCGCCACCAGCTCGCCGGCGTAGTCGCGGAGCAGGTCGTGCATGACGTAGCGGCGCGGGGCGGGTTCGGTCAGCAGATTCGCGTTGATCAGCTCGGCCAGCAGCGGCCGGACCGTGCCCGCCGGAAGACCGGACAGCGCGGCCGCCGCCGGCGCCGAGATGGACGGTCCAGGATGCAGGGACAACAATCGGAACAGTCGCGCCCCGTCGGGCGTGAGCACACCGTAGGACCAGGAGAACACCGCCCGTGCGGCCGCGAACGCCGTCAGGCTGCCGGTGCCGGCCCGCAACTCGGCGGCGAGCGTGGGCAGGCCCCGTCCGGCGTTCGCGGCGGCGACCGCCAGGGCGAGCGGCAACCCGGCGGTGCAGCGGATGATCTCGTCCACCGCCTCCGGGGCGGCGGCGACCACGGCCGTGCCCACCCGGCGGGCCAGCGACTCCCGGGCCTCGGCCGGCGACAGCACGTCGAGCAGCAACGGCACCGCGCCGTCGTTGGCGACCAGGTCGGTCAGCCGGTTGCGGCTGGTCACGATGACCATGCAACCGGCCGATCCGGGCAGCAGCGGTCGCACCTGGGCGGCGTCGCGGGCGTTGTCCAGCACGATCAGCATCCGGCGGCCGGACAGCACACTGCGATAGGCGCCGGTCAGCGCGTCCGGCTCGGCGGGGATGCGGTGGCCCGGCACGCCCAGCGCGACCATGAAGCGGCGCAGCACATCGCCCGGGTCGAGCACGCTGCCGCTGCGGTCGAAGCCGCGCAGGTTCACGTACAGCTGCCCGTCTCTGAATCGATCGGCCAGCTGGTTGCCGAGCTGGATCGCGAGGGTGGTCTTGCCGATTCCCGCCATTCCGGCGATCGCGCTGATCACGACGGTGCGCGAGCCGTCCTCGGGGGCCAGCGCGGTCAGCCGGTCCAGTTCGGCCCGCCGGCCGGCGAACAGCGGCAGGGGAGCGGGCAGCTGTTCCACACGGGTGGCGCCGGTGGTGTTCGGTGTGCCGAGCCGCAGCGTGTGGCGCTGGGCGGCGAGCAGTTCCGGTCCGGGTGGCGTGCCCAGCTCCTGGCTCAGTCGCTGCCGTACCTCGTCGTAGTGGCGCAGGGCCGCGGCCCGGCCGCTGCTCTCGGCGAGGGCCCGGATCAGCCGGGCGTGCAGCGGCTCGTCCAGCGGACGCCGCCCGGCGGCGGCGGTCAGCGCGGGCAGTACGCGTGTGGTCAGCCCGGCTTCGGTGGCGTGGCCGAGCGCCTCCTCGACGGCGGCCCGTTCCTCGGTGTCGACGGCGGTGAAAGCGGGGTGGTTGCGTGACTCCGGGCGCACGGCGGACGCGACCGTGCCCAGCCACAGGGCGAGCGCGTCGGCGTACCGGTCGGCGGCCGTCTGCGGGTCCGAGGTTGCGCGGGCCGTGCCGAGCAGCGCACGGAACCGCAGCAGGTCGACCGCCTCCGGGGCGGCTGCCAGCCGGTAGCCACGCGGGCCGCTGAGCAGGACGCTTCCCTTGTGGCGCGGCGGCAGTCCGGGTTCCAGGACGCGCCGCAGCCGCATCGCATACTGATGTACGGTCGTCTCCGCGCTGGCCGGCGGCCGCCCGTCCCAGAGGATGTCCACCAGATCGGCCACCGACGCCTCCTGCCGCGGCGCCACGAGCAGTGCGGCGAGCACGGTGCGCTGGGCTGCGGGCCCGAGGTCGACCTCGACTTCGCCCCGCCAGGCACGGATCGCGCCGAGAACAGTGAACCGCACGGCCGAGAACGTACGCGCATGATCCCGGCCGGTGGCGGTGATTGTCGGGAACCGGATGGTTCCCACCGCCACCGATGGGCGTGCGGTTACGGGACGGTCAGGACCGGGGCGCTGCTCAGCACCTGCTGATACATCCGCTGGAGTCCCGGTCCGGGGTCGATGCCGAGCCGGTCGACGAGCAGACGACGGGTTTGGTGGAACGTTTCAAGAGCTTCGGCGCGACGCCCGGACCGTTGCAGGGCGAACATGAGCAGTTCCCGGGGGCGTTCGCGGAGCGGGTGTTCGGCGATCATGTGGGACAGGTCGGCGATCAGATCCTCGTCGCGGCCGCAGGCCAGCTCGGCGGTGATGCGCTCGATCTCGGCGCTGATCCGCAGCTCGTTGATGGCGGTCCGGCGGGCCTGCGCCCAGGCGCCCTGGATGCCGGTCAGTGGCTCGCCCCGGACCAGCGACAGTGCCTGCTGGAGCAGGGCGGGCACCGCATCGGGCCGGGTAGCGCGGTAGGCGCGGGCCTGCTCGACGAGGCTCTGGAACGTGCCGAGATCGAACTCGCCGGGCCCGTTGCGCAGCGCGTAACCGCCGGCCCGGGACTCGATCTCACGGCGGCCGAGGACGGTGCGCAGCCGCGAGACGTAGGTGCGCAGGGTTCCGGTCGCGGTCTGTGGTGGCCGGTCCTCCCAGATCGCGTCGATGAGGTTGTGCAGGGGGATGACCATCCCGCGGTTGAGCAGCAGCACCGCGAGCAGGGTGCGCTGCTGCGGCGAGCCGAGATCGAGCTCGATGCCGTCCCGGAAGGCCCGGACCGGGCCGAGCACCTGCAGAACGAGCGGTGACACCGGATGCCGTGAGGCGAACGTAGAACCTTTCACGAGTGGAGAAGTTACGCAGGGGCGACTGAATACCCAGTTAACGCCGAAGCGTGTGACCTCAAGTGACTGCCGGTAGTCGTACGAGACTTTTCATCACGTCGCGGTGCAGCACCCCGGCCGCGTGGGCGGCGCGCAGCGCGCCGAGGACGGCCACCCCGATCTCCGCGACCCGCTGCGGGGCCAGCGGCCCGTCGGCTCGGCGGTCGGCGCGGCCCGCCTCGGCCAGGCCGGCCGGAGGCGCCAGTTCCTTGACCGCGACGTCACGTCCGAGCAACTCGTCGCGAGCCATCCAGACGCGTCCCATGGTGCCTTCGCCGATGCGGGAGATCAGCCGGTAACGGGCGGCGACAACGCCGTCGATCATGTCGGGCATCGCGGAACCGTATCGGCCGCCGGCCATTTCTCCGAACGGCCCGAAGTGGCGTAGACGATTCGTTGATGTGAATAGCGAGAATGTTCGAGATCAACGACATTTCAGCTGGTGGTACGGGCTCCCGGCGCTGTTTTTGTGGTCCAGCGCGTCGGGCGTACCGAATGATGAGAAGGTGTGAGAAACCTCAAGGCGTCAGGCTTTTCAGTTTTTCTCGGGTCCGGTCGGCCAGTTCGGTGCCGAACTCCTCCAGCACACCGAGGGCGGACTCCCAACTGTGCCGGGCGGCCGCCGGATCACCCATGGCCAGCTCGGCGTCGCCCAGGTCGATCTGGCATTCCGCCACCAGATAGGGGTCGCCGACCTCGACGGCCAGGTCGATCGCCCGGTGCAGGGACACGGCGGCCGCGGTCGGCTCGTCCAGGCGCAGGTGCGAGTAGGCGACCGTGTGCAGGATCGACGCCTCCGCCTGCCGGTGCCGGCCACCGGCCAGGAGCTCCAGCGCCTGCCGGCCGCGGCTGATGGCCTGCCGGTGGTTGCCGTGCTGGGCGTGCGCCCAGCTGATCCCGCCGAGCGCGGACGCCATGCCGTAGTCGTCCCCGGCCCGCCGGTAGACACCGAGCGCCCGCCGTGCATTGGCGACCGTGCCGGCGCGATCCCCGGTCCGGTTCGCCAGCAGCGCCAGTCCGTACAGGACGTTGCCCTGCCCGGACAGGTTGCCGGCCGCCCCGTACATCACCAAGGCCTGCCGGAAATGATCGGCGGCCAGCGACCGGCGCTCGGCCCGGTGACCAGCGGCCTGGCCGACCTGCTCGCCGCTCATCGAGTACATGGTGGCGATCGCCGCCTCGACCCGGGCCCGGTTGTCGAGGTCACCGAGCCGGTCGAGGGCCCGGGCCGCGGCCCGCAGCACCGGGAAGCTGGTGTCGGTCGGCAGCCGCCGCAACATGTACGGGTGCAGGGCCCACTGCAACTGCCAGGTGGCCCGGTCCAGGCCCGTCCGCACGGTGGCGTCGATCAGCGCGAACAGCACCGCCTCCTCCGCGACGAACCAGGCCAGCGCCTGCGGGCCGCCGGTGATCGGCTCCGGCGTCACCCCGCCGGCCGGCGGATCCAGCTCGACCACCGCATACGACGGGTTCATCAGGTGGCAGCCGATCAGCGCGGTGTGCAGGTAGTGGTCCACCACCCGGCGCCGGGCCGGGTCCGCCTCGGCCGGATCGAGCAGCTCGTTCGCGTACGCCCGGAGAAGGTCGTGGATCAGATAGCGGCCCGGCCGGTGCTCGCTGATCAGGTTGTTGCGGACCAGTTCGGCCAGCGGCGCCCGGACGTCGCGGGGCGGCACACCGGTGAGGCTCGCCGCGGCGGCGGTGCTGACGTCCGGGCCGGGGTGGACGCCGAGCAGCCGGAACAGCCGGGCCGCCGGCGCGCTCAACCTCCGGTACGACCAGGAGAACACGATCTGGGTGTCGCCGAGGGAATCCAGCCGGTCCGTGTCGTGCAGTTCCTCGGCGATGGCCGCCAGCGGGAACGCCGGGTTCAGCGCCGCCCGGGCCGCCACCATCGACAGTGCCAGGGGCAGCCGGGCGCAGTGGGCGACGATGGTCTCGACCGCCTCCGGCTCCGCGCTCACCCGGGGCTCGCCGAGCCGGCGGGCGAGCAGGGCGCGGCTGTCCGCGGCCGACAGCACGTCCAGGTTCAGCGGCACCGCACCGCTGGTGATCAGGCCGTGCAGGCGGACCCGGCTGGTCACGATCACCAGGCAGCCGGGTGTGCCCGGCAGCAACGGCCGGACCTGCTCGGCGTCGTGCGCGTTGTCCAGCAGCAGGAGCATCCGGCGGCCGGCCATCCGGGCCCGGAACGCCGCGGACAGCGCGTCCAGCCCGGACGGCACCTCGGCCGGCGCGGCGCCGAGCGAACCGAGCAGCACCTGCAAGGCCCGTGCCGGGTCCAGGGTGTCGTCGTGCGGGTCGAAGCCGCGCATGTTCAGGTACAGCTGGCCGTCCGGGAACCGGTCGGCGACCCGGTGCGCCCAGTGGACCGCCAGGGCCGTCTTGCCGACCCCGGCCATGCCGCCGATCGCGCTGATCACCACCGGCCCCGGCGCTGTCGCACCGTCCAGCAGGGTCATCGCCTCGGCGAGCTCGGCGGCCCGCCCGGCGAACGCGGGCAGGTCCCTGGGCAACTGGGCGGGCCGGTCCGGATCGTCGCGCAGCACCGCCTCGCGGGCGGCGGTCAGCTCCTCGCCGGGATCCAGGCCGAGTTCGGCGGCCAGCCGGCCGGCCACCGCCCGGAAGTGGTCCAGTGCCGCGGCCTGCTGCCCGGCCGCGGCCAGCAACGACACCAGCCGGGCCTGCAACGGCTCGTCGAACGGGTGCAGGCCGGCGGCCCGCCGCACGGTCGGCAGCAGCCGGTCCGCGGCCCCCTCGGCCAGCGCGATGTCGGCGGCGGCCCGGACCGCGGTGGACAGCTCCAACTCGATCGCGGCGAACACCGGATGGCTGCGAAGCCGCTGGGGTGCGTCGGCGGCCACCGGGCCCTGCCACAACTCCAGGCCCGTCGCGTACGCCTCCGCCGACTCCGCTGAGGCGAGCAGACCGCGCAACCGCAGCAGATCCAGGTCGTCCGTGGTGACCGCGATCCGGTAGCCGCCCGCGCCCAGCAGCAGCCAGCGGCCCTGATCGCGGCGCGCCAGACCGGGCTCGAACCGGCGGCGCAGCCCACCGACGTACTGACGGATCACGTTGGGGGCGGTGGCCGGCGGCTCATCCGGCCACAGTGCCGCGATCAGCTCCGAGATGCCCAGCGGCCGGCCGGCGGCGGCCAGCAACAGGGCGAGCAGCGCACGCTGGCCCGGCGAGCCCAGCTGCACCTCGGTGTCGTTCCGCCACGCGCGCACCGGCCCCAGCACCGTGAACCGCAGCACGGCGTCGGTATCCGGCATGGCGCACATTAAACCCGACGGCCGATCGGCTCGCCGCATGCTGCCCGAGGTGGCCGGCCGTGGAGGGTCAATGGCGTGTCAATGATTCATCTGCGGCCGGCCCCTACCTTCGCCGTCACCATGCGAATTGCAGAGGCGGCCCATGCCGCGCACGAGTACACCGGAGCGGCCGTCACCGTGCTGGGCGCGGTCACGATCCGCCACCGTGGGCCGGCGACGCTGGTCACCAATCATCCGCAACGGGAGATCCTGCTCGCGCTCGCCGCCCAGGTGGGCCGCAGCGTGCCCAAGGACGAGCTGATCGACCACGTGTGGGGCCCGGAGGCTCCGCCCACCGCACGCAACATGATCTACCGGCACGTCGGTGAGCTGCGCCGGATGCTCGAACCCGGCCTGCCCCGGCACGCCGAAGGACGACGGATCGTACGCACCCGGGACGGCTACCGCCTGATGGCGACCCTGGACACCCTGGACCTGCTGCGTTTCCGGGACGGCGTCGGCCGGGCCCGGGTGCTCGAAGCCCGCCGGGAACACCACGCCGCCCTGGAGACCTTCGCGGCCATGCTCGCCCTGCGGGCCGGGCCGATGTCGTTCGGTCCCGGCCGAGGGCTGCCGGGCCGCACACCTGTCACCGCGGTACGACACGAGTACCTGGCCGTCTTCAAGGACGCCGTCGACCTCGCCCTGCGCGTCGACCGGGCCGGTGACCTGGTGCACCTGGTCCGCCGCCACGCCGCCGATCTGATGGCCGACCCGGACATGCGCGCCCGTGTCGAACTGCTGCGCCGTACCTGCTCGCCGGCGCCCTGACCACCCGGCCGGCAGCGAGCGCCGGATCCCGCTCGCCGGACACCATCCGCTCCGCGCCACTGACCGGACGGCCCGTTCTGCTGTAAGCGCCGGCGAGCATCTGGGCTGTCAGGAGCCCCGCGATGCCGCAGCCGATCACCACCGCGAGGCAGCACGGGCCGCCGGTGAGCAGCGCCGGGAGGTCAGGCCGCGGGTGGCACGTTGTGGTTGATCCGGAACAGGTTCGCCGGGTCGTAACGCCGCTTGATCTCGGCCAGCCGCCGGTAGGACTCCGCCGTGAACGCCTGTTTCACCAGCTCGGGCGTGGTGTCCTCGGTGGAGAGGAAGTTGGCGTACGCCCCGCCGGTGCCCCACGGCGCCATCCGGTCGAGCAGCCGCTCCAGCGCGCCCCGGATCCGTTCGGGGTCACCCGGCACCGGCGCCGGAATGCTCGCCATGAACAGGTTGAAGCCGGCGTCCCGGTTGCCGACCGCGTTCGGCGTCTGCGGCGCCCGCGACAGCGCGCCACCCAGCAGACGCACCTCGACCATCATCAGCGCGTCGCCGGCGGAGGCAGCCGGCCCGGCCAGCCCCAGCAGCGTCTCCAGCGCCTCCTCGGGCAGGTCCCGCAGCAGCATGGTCCGGTCGATGGCCACGGCCGGCTCGGTGGGATCGTTGTGGATCGAGGCGATCTCGGTGAACGGCATCTCCTGCACGGTGTCGATGAACGGCGTCGCCACCGACCGCAGCGGCGCCACCAGGGCGGCGCCGGTGTCGGCCGGCCCGAGGTAGGAGACGCGCACGTGCAGGGTGAGCCGCCCCCGCATCGGCTCCGGGACGAACTCCAGATCAGGCAGCCGCAGCAGCACGAACGACGTGCTCAGCTCCTCGGGGGCGGTGGCCGCCCAGGACCGCCACGCCCGCAGCACTGCGGAGATGTCGTCGGCGTGGTAGTAGAGCCCGCCACCGTACAGGCGGGTGATCGGGAACAGGTCGAACTCCAGCGCGGTCACCACCCCGAAATTGCCCTTGCCGCCGCGGACCGCCCAGAACAGGTCGGGCTCCTTCTCCGCGGTCAGATGTCGCAGTACGCCGTCCGCCGTGACCAGCTCCACCGACCGCACGTGATCGGCGGCGTAGCCGTGCGTGCGGCCCAGCGTCGGGCTCAACCCGCCACCGAGCGTGTAGGCGACCGCACCGACCAGCGGCGACGACCCGGCCATGGGCGCGAGGCCGACCTTGGCGGCGGCCGAGATCACCTCGTGCCAGCGGACGCCGGCCTGGATCCGGCCGGTCGACTCGACCCGGTTGATCGACACGCCGTTCATCCGCTTGGTCGTGATCATGACAGTGCCGTCGGCCGACACCACAGCCCCGTGGCCGGTGGCGTTGACCGAGACCGGACGATTGCGGCGGGCGGCGAACCGGACCGCGTTCTGCACGTCACCGGAGTGGGTGGCGCCGATCACGACCGCCGGCCGATGCGGCAGCGTCAGGTTGAAGGTGGCGGTCTCCGCCGTGTACCCCGGATCGTCGGGTGTCAGGACCGGCCCGGCGATCTGAGACTCGAGCCAGGCGCGGTCGACCGAACTGATGGGACTCTCGTTGAATGTCACCGAACCATCAGGCCAGCAGCACGTCGATCGTACGTTGACGATTGTTTGACGGAATCACCGAAGCCGGTGATGCAGAATTCCGTCATGCCAACAGTTTTCACTCAGATCATCGCCGGTGACCTGCCCGGCCGGTTCGTCTGGCAGGACGAGCAGGTCGTAGCCTTCCTGACCATCGCGCCGTTGCGCGCCGGGCACACCCTCGTCGTGCCACGGCGGGAGATCGACAAGTGGACCGACCTGCCGCCGGAGCTGCTGAACAGGGTGATGACCGTGGCCCAGGCGGTCGGCCGGGCGGTCGAGCAGGCCTTCGGCGCCCCGCGGGCCGCGCTGGCCATCGCCGGCCTCGAGGTGCCGCACGCCCACGTGCACGTCAGCCCGATGTGGGACATGAGCGACCTCGACTTCAACAAGATCGCCGTCGAGAACGATCAGGATGCCTTGGACGACGCCGCGGACCGGCTGCGGACCGCGTTGCGCGAGCAGGGCCATCAGGCGTACGTGCCATAGCCTGCACTTTTCGGCCGCATGCCCGCCGGTCCAGGAGTGGACCGGCGGGCACGGGTGTCAGGCCAGCGTGGCGTCGAGGCTGATCCGGGCGCCGGGGGAGAGCAGCCGCGAGATCGGGCAGTTCTCCCGGGTGCCTTCGGCGATCTTCTGGAAGGTGTCGTCGTCGATCCCGCGGACGTAGGCGACGGCGGCCAGGTCGATGCGGGTGACGCCGAACCCGCCGTCGACCTTGTCCAGGTGCACCTTCGCGGTGGTCACGACGCTGGTCGGGGTGTAGCCGGCGTTGGTCAGGTCGTTGGACAGCGCCATCGAGAAACAGCCGGAGTGCGCGGCGGCGATGAGTTCCTCCGGGTTGACCCCCGCACCCTCCTCGAACCGTGAGGCGAACGAGTAGCTCCCTTGGTAGCCACCGCTGCCGGAGGTGATGGTTCCGGAACCGTCGGTGAGGTTGCCTTCCCAGCGGGCAAATGCAGTACGAATTGGCATGACAACGACGCTATTTCCGACAACGGATCCAGCGGGATCCACCGTTCCGGCCGCAGGAGTTACCGACGTTTTATCGACCTCCGGCGACTTGAATTCGCGCCGGGCCAGGTATCGGACCAGGATCGCAGCCATGGACGAGAAAACTGGCAGAGTCGGCGAACGCGCCGTCCGATCACCGCCAGACGGCCGGGGCTGTCATCGACCAGGCTTTCCGCCATGAACAACGCACTTGATGGCAAGGTGGCGCTGGTCACCGGTGGCGGTCGTGGCATCGGCGCTGCCGTGGCTCTGCGCCTGGCCGAGGAAGGCGCCGCTGTGGCGCTCACGTTCCAACAGGATCAACAACGCGCCGACGATGTGGTGGAGCAGATCAAGGCCGCCGGAGGGCGGGCAATCGCCATGCGGGCGGACAGTTCCGACCCGGCGGCGGTGGTCGCCGCGGTGGACCGTGCCGTCGGTGAGCTGGGTCGGTTGGACGTCCTGGTCAACAACGCCGGCGCGTTCCTGCTCGGACCGCTGGAGCAACTGAGCCTGGAAGAGTTCGAACAAACCGTCGCGGTCAACATCCGGGCGCCGTTCGTCGCCTCACAGGCTGTGGTGCGCCACATGCCGGCCGGTGGTCGGATCATCAACATCGGCAGCAACATGGCCGAGCGGGCAGTCTTTCCAGGATTCTCCCTGTACGCGATGAGCAAGACCGCGCTGATCGGGCTGACCAAGGCGCTCGGGCGCGAACTCGGAGGCAGAGCGATCACCGTGAACCTGGTCAATCCAGGGCCGACTGACACGGACCTGAACCCAGCCGATGGCCCGAACGCCGATACGATCAACGGGTTCACCGCCCTTGGGCACTACGCGGCCCCAGCCGACGTGGCCGCGGCGGTGGTGTTCCTCGCCAGCCCGGACGGCCGTTACATCACCGGAGCGACGATCAACGTCGACGGCGGCTTCACCGCCTGACCGACGCTGTGGAAAGGGTTGCAAGATCGGCGCGGGTGCGGAAAGTCGTGCAAGATCCGCGGGCGACAAGATCGCGAGGAACGGGGCTGCAACGGCGGCGCGGCCGGCCGTAGATCACGGCCGATGCCGCCGGGGCGGCCGGCGATCGCGGTGTCGAACGCCGCCCCACCGCGTTCGCCGGCACCGGGTTTCGCCTGGCCGGAGACCCGATTTGCGGATTTTTGGTCGGCCGCCGAATGATTGTGCTACGGTTACCGCGTTGCAGTTTTGATCTCCGTAGACGTTCTCAGCGCCTGATGGGTTATCTGAAACCCTTCGAGGCGCTTTTTCGTTTTCCGCGCTGATACGGCGCAGGTGATCAAAACAGCGGCGTGAGAGCCCGCACAGTGCGGACTCCGACAGCTTGCTAAGGAAAAAGACATGGTCACAGGCACCGTGAAGTGGTTCAACGGCGACAAGGGCTTCGGCTTCATCAGCCAGGACGAGGGCGGCCCCGACGTGTTCGCCCACTTCTCGGCGATCTCGGCGAGCGGCTTCCGCACCCTCGAAGAGAACCAGCGGGTGGAGTTCGAGATCACTCAGGGCCAGAAGGGCCCGCAGGCCGAGAACATCCGCGTCATCTGATCCACGCACCACCGACGGCGGCTCGACTGATTCAGCGAGCCGCCGTCGCGTATTTCTGCACCACGATTTCCTCAGAAATTCCCTCGACGTTGAGGATCCCATGACGGCGATCACCGAAGAGCCACGCGAGCCCATTTCCCGTCCGCTTTCCGACCCCCTCGGGCGCCTGACCCTGTTCCGTGCCCCGGCGGCCGCGACGGCCCCGGCGCCTGGGCTGCGTGATTCGGACCGTGGTGAGCAGGCGATGCATCGACTCCGTAACCCGTTCGCAGCGGAGTGACGAGCGCGATCTGACTGCGTCCCCCGGCTGAACGCGCCCGCTGGATGGCAACCGCTAAAGTGGCGGTCTTCCAGTGGACAATGTGGACGTTTCGGTGGGGTGGGCGGCGATGGAACAGGTGCCGGCAGGGCGTCGAGGGCGACGGACAGCACGACCCGATCCGGCGTCGGGACCGGTCGGGGAGTTCGCCGACCGTCTATGGCTGCTGAAACAGGAAGCCGGCGACCCCTCCTACGACGAGATGACGAGGCTCGGCGCCGCCGCCTCGAAATCCTCACTCGCCGCGGCAGCCCAGGGCCGGACCCTGCCGAGCTGGGAGATCGTCTGGGAGTTCGTCCGGGTGCTCGCCGTGGACCGCCTGGGACGCGACCTCGCGGACACCGAGAAGCAGTGGCGCGAGCGCTGGGAGCAGGCCAGATCCGTCCCGGCGGAACCCTCCACCGAGCCCGAGCAGGTGCCGCGCAGCCGGCGGACCGTTGCGGTGGCCGCGCTCACGGCGGTGGTCGCCGGTGGGCTGGTCGCCGTGGTGACGTCCGCGATGAGTGGCCGCGACGACGAGCGAGCCGAGGCCGGGCCGGTGGCCGAACACGACGACTCGGCGTTCGAGGGCGACATCACCTATCCGGACGGGACCGTCGTACCGCCGAAGTCGACCTTCACCAAGACCTGGCGCCTGCGCAACACCGGCACCGTCGTCTGGGCCAACCGCTTCCTGGCCCGGGCCAACGAGCAGGCCTGCGAAGCGCCGGACCTGGTGGCGATCCCGCAGACCAAACCGGGCGAGACCGTCGATATCTCGGTGCCGGTCACGACGCCGGCCGGGCCGGCGACCTGCAAGATCTATTTCAAGATGGCCGACGAACAGGGCCGCACCTTCTTCCCCGCGAAAAGGCCGATCTTTCTTGATGTACGGGTGAGCCAGCGGTGAGGCCACGCCCGGCCCCACCGCTGGTGCCGGTGGTCAGCCGCAGTTCGTGCCGCGCTTGCCGCCCTCGGTGCCGCTGATCCGGCCCATCCAGTCCACGCACTTGTCAGCCGCGGAGAGATAGAGCGGTCCGGCGTACGACGTGAAGTAGCCGCCGTCGAACTTCGTCCAGTGCGTGCCGACCGGGTGGACGGCCAGCCCCGCCTCGACCAGAACGGCCGTCCCGGCGCTGTTGCGCTTGGCGACCACGCAGTTGTAGCCGTTCGACGCGTTGTAGGTCAGGAACACCGTGCCCTTCGTACCGATGGCGTCCGAGTTGACCACGGCATAGCCGGACCCGCACTCACCGCCGTAACTGGCCGCCTGGGCCGGCGCGGCGGTGGCCAGGGTCGCGACCGCGGTCACCGCGAAGGCTGTGGCAACGAACTTCTTCATGATCCGGGTTCCCCTCAGCCGCAGTTGGTGCCGTAGCGGGTCTTGGTCGCGGTGCCGATCGTGCCGCCCCAGTCGACACACGAGCCGGCCGCCGACACGTAGACCGGTCCGGCGTACGTCGTGAAGTTGCCGCTGTCCTTGACGTACGACGAAGTACCGCTGCGCCGCAGGAACGCCTCCATGAGGGTGGCGGTGCCGGGGTTCTCCCGGATCGTGACGACACAGTTCTTGCCGGACGAGGCGCTGTAGGTGAGGTACACGGTGCCGCGCAGATCGGGCAGGTCGATCAGGTTGACGACGCCGTACCCGGAGCCGCACTGGCCACCGTAGAGCGCGGCCTGCGCGGGCGACGCCGCCACCGTGACCCCGGCCGCGGTGGCGGCCACGGACAGCCCGAGAGCGGCGAGCTTGCGTGAGATTCGCACGAGCGAATTCCCCTTTCTGGTACCGGATGTTCCGGCCCAGACGCTGGCATGCCAGCCGGCGGGGATGCATCAGATCGTCGTCCATGGACCGTCCGGCGGAGAATTCGGACAAAGAATGCCCAGGTCACGGTACGCCGCAGCCAGCCGGACGTCGTCGAGGGGCCTCAGCCCAGGAGCGCCTCGCGCAGCTGGGACGGCATCTCGCGGACCTTGTCCTTGGCCGGCGCCTCGACCGTGATCGGGGCGCCGAAGTCCGAATAGCGCACCTTCATCTCGGTGCCGGCGGCGCCTGGCTCGTTGAGCGCGCCCGTGTCGACGACCAGCTCGGTGAGCCGGCCCTGGTCGTCGACCCGGGCGGTGAACGGCACCTGATCGGCGTCCGGGTCGGGCGAGGCCGGTGCGACGGTGCTCCCGGCCTCGAAGGTCTCCAGGTCGAGCACGCCCTTGAAGGTGACGGCGTCTACCTTCTCCACCGTCACGACGCCGCCGAGGAAATTCTGGGCATCGACGACCTTGCGTGGATTCAGTGGGCTGTCAGCCGGGACCGTGGACGCGTCGAGGTGCATCCACTCACCGGCGCCGAGGCCGAGGCCGGCTGCCTCCGGCCCGACGACCTGCATGTAGAAGTCAGTGCCGACCAGGAGGATCCGCAGCTCTCTGCTTTCGCTGCCCTGTCCGCCCGTCATGGTCATATCGGCGCGGGCGTTCTTCGCGTCGGCGACACCGGTGATGTCCATGGCACCGGGCACGGTCATCGCCATCCTGAGCGACTGTTCCTCGAGCTTCTTCGCCGCGGCGGTCAGCTCGGCCGCCGCATCGACTGGCACGGCCGGGGCCGGGGAGCGTCCCGGGCCGTCGCTGTCGTCTCCGGCGTCGCCGCAGCCGCCCACAGCGATCACGGTGGCAAGCACCAGGCTGGCGACGGCAAGCGGACGAATTCTCATACAGCGCTCCAGGATCACGACGGCGGTCGGAACACGATATCGAGCAGGTGTGATGCTGTCCGCCCGGTCCGGCCGTTGCGGTCACAGCCACCAGTACGCTTCATCGGTGCCTGACGACGACCTCACGATCAAACTCACCAGAGACCAGGCCCTTGTGCTGTCCGACTGGCTGTACCAGATGATGGGCACCGCGGCCTTCGACAACCTCGTCAACGAGGAGCGCGCGGTCTGGTCTCCGCTGTATGCGATCACTGGCACGCTCGACAAATCACTCGTCGAGATCGCCATGCCAGACTATTCCGACCGCGTTCACCACGCCCGCGAGCGGCTGTTGGAAGGGCTCGGCGACATCGCCAGGCCACCCGCCGAGTCGTGATGATCGTATTGACGGGGGCGGTGCTCGGCCTCCTGGCGTTCGTTGGCGACGCTGTCGACGGCGCGGCCGGGCAGGTCATGATCGCTGTGGTCAGCAGCGGCCTCGCCTGGGGCGCAGCGGCGTTGCTGGCCGGGCACGCCGCCCCGGATGGCCGCAGCGCGGTCAGGGGTGCGACCGTGTTGCTGGCTTCGGCCACTCTCGTCTACTACGCGATGATTCTGGTGATCAGCCGCCGCTGGAGCGGCGGCACACTGGCCGATGGATCTTCGGCGGACTGGTACGGGTTGCGTTCGCTGGCGGTCATGACCACGGCTTGGCTGCTGGTGTCGGTGGTTGCGGGACCGTCACTGGGCCTGATGGGACAGATGGCGCGCACCGCCCGGTTGCCGCGAGCTGCGCTGGCCGCGGGCGTCGCCTGCGGGCTGCTGTCCGGGGAGGGATGGCTGCACGTCGCCATAGCACCCCCTTGGCGTCTGTGGGAAGTCGACGGACCGGACGCTGCTTTCGCGCGCGGGGCCCTTGCCACGGAACTGGTCCAGGTCATGGTGCCGCTTGCCGTTCTCGCGTGGCTGGCGTCAGCCCGACGCCTCTGGCGCGCTTGGCACCTGATGGTCGCCGCGTTGGCGATCACCGCGACGCTGAGCGCTCTGCTATGGCACCTACTTCGTGTCGCCGCGAACCATCTGGGCTGATCGCTCACCGCCTTACGGCGTGACGTGGTCGTCTGGCTAATCGCCCACAAACCACAAGTAGAGGTGAGAGCCATTCTCGACCTCCCGGCACAGTCTTTCGACCTCCGTGGCGGCGGCATCTCCAATGATGTCGCGAATGGAGCGGTCGGCGACCTCTTGCCGGAGCCTCTCGGTCTGCCGCGCGTTGAACATGGTGTCGGCGTAGGGCAGAAGGCTGCTCAGGTACGGGAAATCGTCCGGGTCCAGCTTCGCCAACGGTTCGGACCAACGGATCCCCTGCGACCCGTGGGTCACTACTTCGCCGTTCTCACCACGTACCTGAAAATCGATCATGGACGCTGCGCGGAACAGCGCGGCGAGCGCGCAAGCATCAGGGAGGCGGAGCCGAGATCCAGCGGGTTGATGCCCTCGTCGAGGTGGATTTGAGCTCCGTCCGGAGCCCGATCGTCGGAGAGCGCGAGACACATCCGGGCGAGATCCCGGAGCCCGGCGGCGTCTCCGAAGATCTCTACCGAGCCGTTCACCACCTCCACGGTGACTGTGCCTCCCTCGGCGGGAGCCACGACTCCAATCGACGGGTTGTAAGTCGGCACGGACAGCGAAAGCTCAGACATGAAGGCGATTCTCTCTCACCGCGTTCGCGCCTCGGGGCCTTCTCGGCCTGGGAAGGGCAGCCCTCAGGTGGATGACGTCTCCTCGGCCGAGACACCGCCTCCCACGGCTCGTCGGCTACGCCTTGTCGTTCGTCGCTGGGAGAGGATCTTGCACGAATACTCACGCTTGCGCCGATCTTGCAGCTCTTTCCGCACCCCAGCGGGACGCACCCCAGCGGGAAGAAGGCTGCAAGGTCTCCCCGGCGCCGTAGACCTTGCACGACAAACCGCACCCAGACGTGAAAGATCGTGCAAGATTGCCGCCAAGGTGGAGAACCGTGCAAGATCCACGAGGGCGGAAGGGTCGAATCCACAGCGAATGCGACATTCCCGCCCCGGGCCACGGAGCTACAGCGGTGCTGAGGTCGATGGTCGAAGCCGGACCGGCAACACCCGGACCGAAGGCTGGGCCCTCTCTACGCGGGCGGGGGTGGGGTGAAGCCGCCGAATTCGCGTTCGAGCAGTTCAGCGAAGTGGATCGGGGTGTGGTCCTCGAAGAGCGGGCCGATCAGCTGTACGCCGATGGGCAGCCCCTGCACCGAGCGGGTGACCGGCACGGCCGTCGCCGGGAGGCCGGGCGCGGTCGCGATGCCGCCCCACGCCAGCTGGTCGAAGTAGTCGTGCTTCTCGCCGTCGATCAGGATCGTGCGCTTCCACATCGGTTCGCTCTGGTCGTGTGGGAAGGCCGGCGTCGACGAGACCGGCGCGATCACGATGTCGACGTCCGTGAACACCTCGGCCCACTGGGCCCGCTGAACGGCGCGGACGGTGTCGGCCGCCGCCCAGTCGCGATGGCTCAGAACCACACCCCGGGCACGTTCGGCGAACAGTGACGTGTCCGACGGGTCGAGGGCGGCCGCGGCTGTCAGAGCGGCCGCGTAGACCTTGGGCGGGAAACCGGCCGCGAGGCTCGACTGGAGGAGCCGCATGTAGGAGCGGGCGCCTTCGGCCAGATCGGGCAGGTACGGGCTCTGCCGCCGGACCGTCACCCCGGATGCCTCCAGCCGCGTGGCCAGGCCGTCGATCGCGGCGCGTACCTCGGAGGAGACCGGGACGAGCGGGTGCGTCTCCAGAACCAGGACCCGGAACGCGCTCAAGTTGTCGTGCCGGGCTGGACGCAACACGGTCCGGTAGGCGATGCCGGGGCCGGCCTCGTCGGGGTCGGCGAGCAGGCGGACCATCATCGCGAGGTCGGCCGCGCTGCGGGCCATCGGCCCGACGACGCCCAGGTCGCCGCCGAACTCGGGCAGCGGCCGGGTGCCCGGGAACGTGTGCCCGCGCAACGGGAGCAGGCCGGTCGAGGGCTTGTGCGCGTACACCCCGCAGAAGTGCGCCGGCACGCGCAGCGAGCCGCCGATGTCCGAGCCCATCGACAGGGCGCCGAAGCCGGCGGCGAGAGCGGCGGCTGAGCCGCCGGACGAGCCTCCTGGTGTACGGCTGAGGTCCCACGGATTGTTCGTGGTCCCGTGGATCGCGTTGTAGGACTGGTAGTCACCGAGCGCGAGTGGCACGTTCGTCTTGCCGAGGATGACAGCCCCGGCCGCCTTGAGCCGGGCGACCACGACCGCGTCGGCGGCCGCCGTGTGGTCCTTGAACGGCGGGAACCCCCAGGTCGTGGTCAGTCCGGCGATGTCGATCGAGTCTTTGATGGTGATCGGGACGCCGAGCACGGGCCCGGCCTCGCCCCGGGAGCGCGCCGCATCGGCCTCGCCCGCGGCGGTGAGGGCCCGGTCGAAGTCGGGCACGCAGATCGCGTTGAGGTCGCCGTCGAGCCGCTCGATCCGGCCGATCGCGGCCGTGGTGAGCTCGACCGCGGAAACCTCGCCCTTCTCCATCGCCGTGGTGAGTTCGGCAGCGCTCGAGTACGCGTAGTCGGTCATGCCTCCCACACTGCCTCATCAGTGTCAGTGCCGGGCCGCGGCCTTGCGGGCCCGGTAGTCGGCGGCCTTGACCCGGTTGCCGCACTCGGCCATGCCGCACCAGGCGCGAGTGCCGCCGCGTGAGCGGTCGACGAACAGGCGGGTGCAGGCGGGGCGTTCGCATTCGCGGAGACGCGGGCCTCCGCCGGCGTAGATCTCCCCGAGCAGTCCGGCGGCCGCCCGTGCCACCTCGGCGGCGACAGCCGTGGCGTCCCCGACCCGGGTGGCGCCGGCCGGGGTGAGCTCGACTGCCGCGCCCGGCCGGGCCGCGGCCGCGTTGACCAGGCGTAGATCGGCGGCGGCCGGCGGGTCGCCCGCCATGACGGCGCGGAACAGCCGGTAGATCGCCTCGCGCAACCTCAGAAGGGCCGCCAGATCGGTGGCGGAGAAGCTGGGCTCGCTGGTCAGCATCGCGGAGGCGACCGCCCACCGGGCCGCGTCGGCGGGCGATCCCAGGCACTCCTCGTTCGTGGTCCGCCGCCATTTCCGGGTGCCGAGCAGATCAAGGGCGAGGTTGCCGCCGACGAAGACGAAGGTCACGTCACCACCTTGACAGGTGACGCGGCGATCCCGCAAGGTCAGATGGCGTCACCGGCTTAGGTGGTGACGCCACTCGACGGGAGGCTGCTGGTGATATCGGTGAACGACTACCTCTACTTCGTCGGGCGGGCGCTCGACGGGATGTCCGGGATCGTCGCCGGGCTGGGTGACGACCTGGCCACCGCCCGGCCCGCACTGCCCGGGGCGAACTCGCCGTATGCCCTGCTCACCGACTGTGTGGCGGTGGCCGACTACTGGTCCGGCACGCTGGTCGCCGGCCGAGCCGTGGCGCGCGACCGGGATGCCGAGTTCACCGCCACCGGACCGGTGGGCCCGCTGCTCGCCAAGGTCCGCGCGCTGCGTGACCGGCTGGCCGCGGACGTCCGAGGAGCGGATCTCGACGGCCCGTTGCATGTCGAGCCGCCCCGGTCGTTCCAGGGCCCGGACCGTCCTCTGACCCGCGGCGGCGCGCTGCTGCACGTACTCGAAGAACTTGCTCAGCATCACGGGCAGATGGAGATTCTGCGCGACGCGCTCCACGCCGGGTCGCGGGCGTGAGCGCCCGCGGCGTCTTCGACGCGGGCGCAGACCTCGGTGCGCTGCGAACCGGTTACGGGGTCAAGTGGGGCTCGCTCGCGCCGGACGTGCTCGGCGCCTGGGTGGCCGACATGGACTTCGCGGTGGCGCCGGTGATCCGGCGGCGCATTCACGAGATTGCCGATTTCGGATATCCGCACTGGCCGGCCGGTGATCCGGTGATCACCGCGTTCGAGCAGCGCATGACCGCCCGGCACGGATGGGCGCCCGCACCCGGCCGGGCCCGGGTGTTCAGCGACCTGATCCAGATCCTCCAGGTGGTGATCGAGCACGCCACCGAGCCGGGCGACGGGATCGCCATCCACGTGCCGACCTATCCGCCGTTCCTGGCGAGCATCGTCCGCGCCGGGCGCCGGGTCGTCCCGCTGCCGCTGCCCGGTGACGGGCCGGCCGATCTGCGGGGCTGCACGATGCTGGTCCTGGTCAACCCGCACAATCCGAGCGGCCGGGTGTTCACTCGTACCGAACTGGTGGCTCTTGCCGACGCCGCGGCGGACCACGACGTGCTGGTCCTGGCCGACGAGATCCACGCCGACCTGGTCTTCGCGCCGCACCGGCACGTGCCGTTCGCGTCGCTCGGTCCCGGCGCCGCGGCCCGTACCGTGACCGCGACCTCGGCCACCAAGGCCTTCAACATCGCCGGATTGCGGTGCGCGGTCGCGCACATCGGCCCGCGACGCATCCGCGACGCCCTGTCGCGTATGCCGCTGGACTATTTCGGTCAGCCCGGCGTGCTGGGCCGGGCGGCCACCGTGGCCGCCTGGACCGAGGCCGACGACTGGCTCGACGGCCTGCTGCGTACCCTGGCCGCCAACCGCGACCAGGTCTCCGAGTGGGTGGCGAGCCTGCCGTGGGCGGCCCGGTACCGCCCGCCCGAGGCGACCTATCTGGCCTGGCTGGACTGCGGCGACCGGTTCGGCCCGGATCCGGCCGCCACGCTGCTGGACCGGGCCCGGGTCAAGCTGAGTGCGGGCGCCGAGTTCGCGCAGCACACGACAGTCGGGACCGCCTCGCGGGTCCGGCTGAACTTCGCGACCAGCCCCGCGGTGCTGACCGAGATCCTGACCCGCCTCACCGCCGCGGTCGGGCCGGCGGCGTAGGCCCCGGCCCGATCCCCGGTCCGACCGAGGCGAGTGCGGGGGCGCGCTTCAGCGACGAAGCAGGCGTACGCCGCCCGGGCGAGCCAGGCGCTCAGAAGGTGAAATACATGTAGCTGTAGGGGCGGCCCCGGTCGTAGATGGCACGCAACCGTGGCTGCCGGACCTCGGGCAGCCGGGCCAGAACGCTGAGGAAGATCCGGCCGTCGGGCTCGAACCGGTAACCCGGGAGTTGTGCCGGCAGGGACTCCGGCGGGATCGGGACCGACCGCACCGCCGGCTTGGTGACCCGGTGGAACGCGAGGTGCCGCCAGGCGTCCCAGGCCAGCGGGACCGGCTTCACCGGCGCGGCCACCGGCCAATGCTCGCCGGTCTGCGGATGCACCGGGATGAGCGCCAAGTCGCCGTCGGCGTCCGGCAGGCCGGGCCCGGCCAGGTCCAGAGTGTGCGCCGATGCCGGGCCGGCCGGGCCGACGAGGCGATCGAGAGTGGGCCGGAAGACCTCAGCGACTCGGTGATCCGGGATCATCACCGGGTCGCCACCCGAAGCGGCCAGCAGGTGCGCCAGCGCCGAGGCGACGGCGGCCGCCCACATCGGATGCCAGAAACCGTCCGGCTCTTGCGGCGGGATTCCAGGCCGCTGGTCGATCAGGTCCGCCCACTCGAGCAACGGGTGCGGGCCGGGACCGTCATCGAGAACCCGGGTGGTCAGCGGGTCCAGCCAGATCGCCTGCTGCAGGCCACAATCGTCGATCCGGACGGCCACCGGAGTGCCGCAACCGGTGCAGACCATGTTGGGTTCGCCGCCGTCGAGGCCACAGCAACCGGAGTCGCCGACCAGCGCCGGGTCGATGACGGCGCCGTGCACATCGCCCGGGGCGAGCAACACCTGGCCGGACGGCCCGGCGGAGATGCCGAATCGGGGCGCATACCAGCCGAGCGCCTCGGCCGCACCGGATTCGAGTTCGTCCCACCGGCGCCACGGCGAGCCGGAGGGCAACGGATCCACCGCGAACGTGCCGGGCTCCAGCGCCGGAGGGAACGAGCCCGGCCCGTTGCCGTACTTCTGATCCGCGTGCACCGGCAGTGCCACCCTCGACACCGAAACCGTCAGACTGGTGCCGCAGTTCCGGCAGCCGAAAACCGTCATGCATCCCCCGTGCGTCGACTGAGGTCAATCTAGATCATCGACCCGGTCACGTCCGGCCTTTAATCAAGAGATCAAGATCAGTCAAACCCTCTGCCGGTACGGCCACCGCTTCCCAACCGCGATGACCGGTTCCGAATCCGAGGTCACGTTCCAGCTCGGGCCGGCGGCGATCGGTTCGCGATTCAGAGGGCGCGGCGGTAGTGCACAGCCACCGCGCCGTTGCGCAGCGGCTGCGCCGAGACCAGTTCGAGCTTGCGGGTGCCGGGCAGCCCGTCCTGGTAGAGCGTCGGCCCGTGGCCGGCGATCCGGGGATGGACGAGCAGGCGGTACTCGTCGATCAGGTCCAGCCGGTCGAGTTCGGTCGCGAGCTTGCCGCTTCCGAGGAGGACCCCGGCCGGGTTCGCGTCCTTGAGTTTCTGCACGCCTGCACGCAGATCGCCGGCGAGGTGGTGGCTGTTGGTCCAGGGGAAGTCCGTGCGCGTCGACGACACCACGTACTTGGGTTTGGCCTCCAGCTTGACCGCCCATTCACGCATGGCGGCCGGCGCCTCCTGGTCGCCGCGGGCGACGGCCGGCCAGTAGCTCTCCATCATCTCGTAGGTGACCCGGCCCCACAGCATGGCCCCGCCCTCGTCCATGAGCCGGGTGAAGAGCGCGTGCGTCTCGTCGTCGGCGATCCCCTCCTGATGGTCGACGCAACCGTCCAGGGTGAGGTTGATGCTGAAGGTAAGCAGTCCCATGCCCGGCGACTCTAACGCCACGACGGCACCGGATCAGCGCGTTCGCCGTGCTTCGGCTCACGGCCCGGTGAGCAGTGCGGGCAGGTCCGCGGACGCCTGCCAGATCGTGTCGCCGGTGGCGCCGGGGGCGACGAGACGCCGGCAACCGTCGAGTTCCACGTAGATGTAGCCCTGGGGAGTCTCCAGCCGGGCGAACCGGTTCGCCGGGTTGGCGCATGTCTTCGCTTCTCCGGAGGTCCGGACCGTCCGCTTGACGGCTGCCCACCGGCTGGCCGGCAGCATGCCGCCGGAGACGAAGTCGCCCTGCGGCTTCTCGCTGTCCCGCCCGTCGGCCGTCACCTGGTAGACGCACAGCCGGACCGATGCGGAGTCGCCAGCCAGCGGCGCGAGATCGCCCTGCCGGGACGGCGGGTAGACGCCGGTGAACCAGACCATGTCGGTGTCGACCTGGTCGCATCCGCTCGCCGCGGCGCCGGCTGACTCGACCTCGCCGAGCACCCGGGTGGTGACTCGGGTCCAGCGCAGGCCGTCCATGGCGGCGGTCGCCTCGGCGAGGGGCTTGTCGCAGGTGTCGCGGGGAATCCGGGGGCGTACCCATCGGCCTTGGCTGTCGAGCAGCACCAGCCGCGGTGCGAGGTATCCGTCCGCGGTGCAGATCAATTCCGGATCCGACGGGTCTGATGACGGCGGCAACTCGTCGGGCAGACGCAGCGCCGCGATCAGGTCGGCCACGTCGTCGGCGCGGTCCTCGACGGCGATCGCGTCCGTGCCGCCGTCGGTCCGCCGCTGCGTGTCCTCCCGGCACAGGACGGCGGCCACCGGGCGGAACGCGTCGCCGAAATGCGGGAGCGGTGCGGCGTCGAGTCCCTCGTCCTGCGGTTGCATGGACGGCTCGCCGGCACACGCCGGCCAGCGCGGGTGGATCTCCGCTGCGGGTTCGGCGGTGGCGAGCGACTGCGTCTCCGCCGGGCCCGTGCCGTTCACCTGCCCTGCGCAGCCGGCGGCGGCCAGGGTGAGCACCCCGCCGACCGCGAGTGCCGCGCCGAGCCGGGCCATCGCGGCGGAAGCCCCGGACACCGGAAACCGCATCTTGATCATTCGGCTGAGCCTAGGACGCGCCGGCGCATCCGCGACCGGTAGATGAGTCCGACCGGTCTCCCGAACGGGTAGTCTTCCTCGGCCCGCCGGCACACGGGGAGTCGCCGGCTCCTGCCATCGGCGATGAGCGAGGATTCCACGGCGAACAGCAGGACGACCCGGCGCATGCAGGAGGACGGGACCGAGTGGCTGACCAGAAGACCCGGCTGGGTGGTGCCGGCCGTGTGCCGGTCATCGCGCTCACCGGCCACCTCGGTGCGGGCAAGACGAGCATGCTCAACCACCTTCTGCGCCGGCCCGGCGCCCGGCTGGGCGTCGTCGTCAACGACTTCGGCGCGCTGAACGTGGATGCGGCGCTCGTCTCCGGCCAGGTCGACGAGGCGGCGGCGATCTCCGGCGGCTGTGTGTGCTGCCTGGACGACAGCGGCGGCCTGGACGAGGCGCTCCATCGGCTCTCGCGGCCCCGGCTCCGGCTGGACGCGATCGTGGTGGAGGCCAGCGGTGTGGCCGAGCCGATCACGCTCGCCCGGCTCATCGGCCGCAGCGGCGCCAACCGGACCCGGCCCGGCGGCCTGGTCGAGGTGATCGACGCCGTCGAACACTTCCGCACGGTGGACCTCTGGCCGGAACCGCCGGCTCGCTACGCGGCGGCGACGCTCGTCGTCATCAACAAGGTGGACCTGCTGCCGGAGGATCAACGCGAGCAGGTGCTCGCCCGCATCCGGGAACGAGTCCGGCAGCGCAATCCACGTGTGCAGATCGTCACCGCCCGGCACGGCCGGATCGACCCGGGGCTCGTCTTCGACACCGCCGACGACGGGGACCCGGCCGGTGAGCTTCCGCTCGCCCAGCTCATCCGCGACCAGAACCGCGATCTGCACGACCACGAGCACGCACGGGCGGCCTCGGTGGAACTGACGCGCCCGATCTCGCCGAGCATGCTGATCGACCTCCTCGAGGATCCACCGGAGGGCGCCTACCGGCTCAAAGGCCGGGTCCGGGTCCGCGGTTCGCGAACGGAGCAGGGTTTCGTCGTCAACGTCGTCGGCACCCTGATCCACATCGCGCCGCTACCGGCGCCGCCGCCGACCGGCGAACTCGTCGCCATCGGCATGCGGCTGGATCAACCGGCCGCGCAGCAGCGCCTAGACGCCATCGCGGGCACCCCGGCCGACGAACCGGACACCGCCGGACTCCGGCGGCTACGCCGTTACCGCACGCTCAGCACCTGACACGGGGAAGGTAAGAAGAGCTGCAAAGGGAGCGGGACCGCTTCAGGACATCGAGTACGGGGCCGACACCGGCTTGCGGGCGAAGAAGGCGCGCACCGAAGGAGGCAGGGTCAGTCCCAGCAGTACGGCCAGGGGCGCGGCGAACATGGCGAACCCGAGGAACGGGAATCCGTCTGCGGTGAGTGAGACGACCAGCATGAGCGCGCCGAAGGGCACGGCCATGGAGGCCAGCACGATGGCCGTGAAGTATGCCCACGACCGGCCGCGGACCACCTGATATGCCAGGGGCAGGAGAAACACCGAGGCGGCGACCGGAATCGCGTTGAGGAACAGGTACATCATCAGGGGGCCGGTGGCCCAGTCGCCGTACGCCAGAGCGGTCTGCACGATGACCCGGCTGATGTTCAGGACGCCCAGCAGCCCCAGTCCACCTGCGACGATCTTCACGCTCTGTGGCGCGGCGGTCTCTTGTGGCATCGAGAGTCCTTCGCAATGAGTGGCTGCCCAGGGGAACAGGCGGCCTGAACGAAGATCGTAGATGGCCCGGGCTATTCGCAGGCGAGCCACTTGCCGTCGCGTTTGATCAGGTTGATCCGGTCGTTCTCGCGTAGCAGGCCGACGGGGAGCGGCGCGCCTGCCTGGTCGAGGAACTGCTGACCGGCGGGGGAAGCGTCATCGGTGCCCTGCACGTCGACCGCCATCGAGCCGACCGCGGTGGTGTCGGTCTGCTCGGTGATCGGGCCGGCCGTCAGGTCGTAGCCGAAGTCGTCGAGCGCCGGGTCGGCTTCCTTGGCCAGAGCCTTCACCTCGGTGAGGGTCTTCTCGCCGGCGAGCGCCTCAGGGCAGATCAGCGCCGCGATCGCGTCGTCGTCGGACTCGTTGGCCGCCGCTGCGAGCGCTTGGAGGGCGCCCTCGGGCGTGGTGTTGTCGCTGCTCCCGCCGCAGCCCGCCAGCACGAGCGCGGCGATGAGCGTCATGGCGACAGATGCCCGCGAAGTCATGCGATCGAGCATAGTGGATGGGTGCTGCGTGCCCGGTCACGTCGAGGGCCTGGTCAAGAGGGTCCCGGCTGTCACCGCGCGTGGCAGTCGGGCCTTTCGGTCGGTCACGCTCCGCAGCCCGCCAGCCGTCGCTCACGCGCCTTTCGGGACCCGTTTGACCGTGCTGAGCGACGGCCGAGGCCGCCGGCCGTCGCTCAGCACGGTCAAACAGGTGGGATTGCGTCGCTGAGCGACGGCTGGCGGGTTGGTGACCTGGTCAGAGCTGGATGACGTGACCTGTGCGGGGCGTCGAGCGGCCGTCGAGAACCGTCAGCCAGGTGTCTCGCAGGTGGTCCGGTCCTTCGCCGACGGTCACGTCGACACTGCCGGTGACCGCGCCGGCGAAGTGCCGCCACGCCTCGCCGAACCGCTGTTCGAGGCCGTCGCGGCCCCAGTCCAGGCTCCGCTTGCGCATCTGCACCGGCGCGAAGAACACCTCGCCGGCGGCGGCCGCGTTCGGCACCTGGTTGGTCAGGCCGACGGCGATGTCGCGGACGAGCCGGTCGCCGAGTCGTTTCCGCAGCGCGGCGCGGGTGGCCGGCGCGCCGGACAGGTCCAGATAGACCGTGGAGGTTTCGTCGATCCGGTCGACGTCGTCGTACGAGAGCACCGTGTCGTAGCAGCCCAGCGACCTGGTGAACGCGACGTTGCCGGCCGAGGTCAGCGCGACCAGGCGCGGGCCGGCTCCGTGCAGCAGCAGGGCGGCGGCGTAGGCGGTCTTGCTCGACGCCGAGGACACGACGATCTGGCCGGCGCCGTAGAAGTCGTTGTCGATCACCTGGTCGGCGAGCATGAACGAGGTGAAGAACAGCGGCCGGTACAGGATGAGCAGATCCTCGTCGGCGGGCCGGTAGACGGGGTCGCCGGTGGTGGTCCGGTACACGTTGTAGGGCGACGGCAGTTCAGCGCGGTGGGCGCTCGCGTCGCGGAACCCGGCGGCGTCGACCCGCTCGGGGCGCACCACCAGGTGGCTGGCCGGTGGCAGGTAGCCGTAGACGCGCTGACCCACTGTCACGTCGGGGACGGTCGACGCGACGACCTCGGCGAAGCCCCACAGTGGTGGCAGCCCCCACTGGCCGGTGAGCCCGCGGGGTTCGGGCGGGAAGAACTCCCAGTAGCGCATCGCGTCGCCGAGAACCGCATACGTCACGTTGTTGGCGGTGAGGCCCACCCGGTCGACACGCAGCAGAACGTCGCCGTCATGCAGGTCCGGCACCTCGGCGCCGGCCACGACGGTCTGCTTCAGGTCGTCGCGCGCGACGGCGAAACTCCAGGGTCCAGACATGGATCAGACCGTATTTCGCCTGCCGGGAGCCGACAAGTGCACTGAGAGTGCAAAATCTCACCGAGAAGAAAGCGGTGAACCTTTCCCGTCCGAGGCTGCTACCCACCCGGAAGACAGTGGACGCTGTGTCCGGGGGAGGACGACGGATGGAACCGGGCGGTGATGAGGCGTTGCTGCGGTCGGTTGCGGCCGGTGACGCGGTCGCGCTGTCCCGGCTGTACGAGCGGCACGCGCGTGGTCTCTTCGGGTACCTGCACCGGCTCGCCGGGGACCGGATGACCGCCGAGGAGATCCTGCAGGACACGATGCTCGCGGTCTGGCGGTCGGCGGGCGCCTTCGAAGGCCGGGCGAAGGCGACGACGTGGCTGTTCGGGGTCGCCCGCCGCCAGGCCCACAACCGGCTGCGTGGCCGGTCCGCGCCCGAGCCGGCCGTGCCCGATCTCGCCGAGCGGCCCGATCAGGGCGCCGGACCGGAGGAGCTGGCGATCGCCGCGGCCGGTGGCACGCCGGTGGCCGCCGCCATCGACCGGCTGCCTGAGCATCATCGGGACGTGATCGCGCTGGTGTTCGTGGCCGGACTGCCGCTCGCCGACGTCGCCGAGGTGCTGGCCATCCCGGTCGGCACGGTCAAGAGCCGGCTGCATCACGCCCGAGCCGCCGTCGCCGCGGCACTGACCGCCCAGGAGGTGCCGGAATGAAGGACCCGGAGGGCGGCCGAACAAAAGGCCGACGAGGTGCCGGAGCGAAGGACCCCGAGGGTGGCCGAGCGAAAGGCCGAGGAGGCGCCGGAATGAAAGACCTGTTGCCCGGGTACGCCGCGGGGTCACTGCCGGAAGCCGACCGGCAACGGGTCCACGCGCACCTCCCCGGCTGCCCCCGATGCCGGGCCGAACTGGCCACCTGGCAGGCGCTCGCCGTCCCGGACACCGCGCCCCCGCCCGACCCGGCGGCGCTGGTCCGGGCCGTGCTCACCCGCAGCGCGCTGGCGCCGCAGGCGACGAGCCCGCCGCGCCGGCTGCGGCACCTGGCCGGGCTGATGATCGCCGAGGCGCGGCTGATCCGGATCGCCGTGCCGATCGCGTCGGCGCTGGTGATGGCGCTCGGCGTGGCGCTGGGGCTGGCGCAGGCCACCGCCGGCGCCGACCTGGTGCTCGCGCTGGTGGCGCCGATCGTCGCGGCGGCCGGGATCGCCGGCACCTACCGGTTCGGCCACGACCCGGCCGGCGAGGTCGTCGCGGCCACCCCGACATCGGGCCGGTTGCTGCTGCTGGTCCGCATCGCGCTGGTCTTCGGGTACGACCTGGTGCTGGCCCTGACGGCGTCGGTGATCCTGGCCGCGGCCGGGGCGGTCGGCGCCGCCAGCCTGCTCACGCTGGTCACCGCCTGGCTCGGGCCGATGGCTCTGCTGTCGTCGGTCAGCCTGCTGATCGCCGTGCGGTTCGGGCCGGACATCGCGCTCGGCGCCGCCGTGACCATGTGGGCGGTCCGGGTGCTGATCGGCGGGGTGCTGGTGCGCGACGGGTGGGCGGCCCGGCTCGTCGTGGACGCCTGGACCACGAACGCGCCGGTGCTGACGATCAGCGCCGCTCTCACGATCGCCGCGTTCGTCGTGGCCGGACGTGAACCTCCGGACGGCCGGCACGCTACCCACCGGATGTGAGACCGATGACCCTCTGGCGGTACGAGGCACGCCGCGCCGGACCGGCCGCAGTTCTGGGCCCGCCACTGGCCGTCGCCCTCGGTGTCGCGGCCGCGTTCGCGTATCCGGAGCCGAGTGACACGACCACGGCCCGGATCCTGCTCGGTGGACTGGAGATGGCGGTGCCGCTGGCGGCCGCGGTCGTCTGCTCGGCGCTGATCGGCCGGGACCCGGCGCGCGAGATCCAGTTGGCGGCGCCCACGCCGTACCGGATCACGTTGTTGCGCCGGATGATCGTGGTCCTGGCCTGGACCGCCTGCGTCGCCGCCCTGGCCGCGGCCGTTCTCATCGCGACCGGCTGGTGGGCGCGCTGGCCGCAGAACCACGGCCTGGTCGCGGGGCAGTTGACCTGGCTGGCGCCGACCGTCGGGCTCAGCGGGCTCGGGTTCGCGGCCGGCGCGGTGTTGCGCAGCCCGGCGGCGGCCGGGGCGATCGTCACGACGGTGTGGGCGATCCAGCAGTTCTTCGGCCCGGCGGTGCAGGAGCACCGGCCCGGGCGGCTGCTGTACCTGTTCGCCACGACCCGAGGGGAGTCGCCGGCCGAGTGGACAGCGAACCGGCTCACCCTGCTCGGCGCCGGCGCCGCGCTGATCGCTTTCGGTCTGCTCCTGCTGGGCCGCGCGGAACGACTGATCAGCGAGGAGGACGAGTGACCGCGTTCCGCGCGAGCGTGCGCTACGAGTTCCGGATGCAGGTCCGGAAACGGTCGGTGTGGATCGTACCGGCGCTGACTCTTGTCCTTTTTGTTTTGATCGGTGGGAGTCTGCTGCGGGACCTGTTCGATCCGGGGGAGCGGCCGCTCGATCCGCGGACCGGGGTGGTCGGCCTGGCCGTGCAGTTGCACGCGTTGCTGTCGATCGGATTCGGTTGCCTGCTGGCCGACCGGATGGTCCGGGACGACCGGCTCGGGGTGGCGCCGATCCTGGACGCCACCCCGGCCTCGCCGGGCGCCCGGCTGGCCGGAAAGTATCTGGGCGCGGCCGCGGCGACGGCCATCCCGATTGCGGTGGCCTACTTCGGGTTCGCCGCGGCGTACGCGATCGATATCGGACAACAGGTGGCGATGGCGTGGGCGCTGGCCGCGTTCGCGGTGGTGATCGTGCCGGGGCTGCTGCTGGTGGCGGCGTTCGCGCTGGCCGTGCCGATGATCATGCCGGCGCCGCTGTTCCGGGTCCTGTTCGTCGGTTACTGGCTGTGGGGCAACATCGTGTCCCCGGAGATGATGCCCACCCTGGCCCGGACGCTGTTCCACCCGCTCGGCGGCTACCCGCTCGACGCGCTGTTCGACTTCCACGGCATCGACGGCGAGGACACCTGGGCCGGGCCGGTCGCCGGCGCGACGCTGAACGTGCTGCGTCCCGAACCGACTCCGGCGCTGGCCTGGCTGTCCATCGTCCTGCTGATCGCCGTCTCCGCCGCCACGCTCGCCGGGGGCCACGCCCTGCGCGCCCGCCGCATCCACTGAAAGGGACAGTCATGCGCATCGAGATCTCCGGGCTGACCAAGACGTACCGCGGCCGGGTGCACGCCCTGGAAAACCTCGACCTGGACATCCCCACCGGCATGTTCGGCCTGCTCGGCGCCAACGGCGCCGGCAAGAGCACCCTCATGCGGATCCTGGCCGGCATCGTACGGCCCACCGCCGGCCGTGTCGTCGTCGGCGGCCACGACCTGGCCACCGGTTCGGGGCGCACCGCAGTCCAGCGTGAGCTCGGCTATCTGCCACAGGACCTCGGCGTCTACCCCGATCTGACAGCCCGCCGGTTCCTCGACTACGTGGCGCTGCTCAAAGGCATGGACGACAGTTCGGCGCGCCGCCGCCGGGTCGGTGAGCTGCTGGAGGTGGTCGCTCTGACCGAGCACGCCGACCGCCGGCTGCGCGGCTTCTCCGGCGGGATGCGGCAGCGGGTCGGAATCGCGCAGGCGCTGCTGGCCGACCCGCGGCTGCTGATCGTGGACGAGCCGACCGCCGGACTCGACCCGGAGGAGCGGATCCGGTTCCGGACGCTGCTGTCCCAGTTCGCCGGTCGCCGTACCGTGCTGCTGAGCACCCACATCGTCGACGACATCGGGCAGACCTGCCGGGAGGCGGCGGTGCTGGCCAAAGGCCGGCTGATCTTCCGCGGCACGGTCGAGGAACTCACCCGCCGCGCTGAGGGCCGGGTGTGGTCGGTCGTCACCGACGGCCCGGTGCCGGCCGAGGGCACCGTGGTGTCGGCGCTGCCCCACGACGACGGCATGCGGTACCGCGTGGTCGCCCGGACCGCGCCGTCCCCGCAGGCCCGGCCGCTGGAACCGAACCTGGAGGACGGCTACCTGGCCGTCACCGGCCGGGGGTGACCGCCTGCGGTGGGGCGAGACGGCTGCGGACCGCGTCGGCGTCGGCGTGTTCGAGGTCCTCGAGGATCGACAGCGACCGGGCCCAGCACTCGCGGGCCTCGTCGATCTCGGCTGCGGCGGCGTGCACGTCACCGAGGCGGGTCAGGGTGTCGGCGCGCTGGAAGTCGTTCTCCAGCCGGCCCCACAACTCGACGGCGGCCCGGTAGCAGGTCGCGGCGTCGTCGAACCGGCCCGAACGCTGGTGGACCAGGCCGAGGCTGTCCCACGAGCCGGCGGTGCCCTGCACGTCGCCGAGCTCCTGGTGCATGGCCAGCGACTCCCGGCAGTGGGCCAGCGCCTGGTCGAGATCGCCGAGCCGGGCCATCGACCAGCCGATGTTGCCCAGCGCGATGGCCTGGCCGCGACGGTCGCCGTTCTCCCGGTACAGGCTCAAGGCAAGCAACGACTCGTCACGGGCCGCTGCGTCGTCGCCCCGCCGGTCGTACACCAGGCCGACGCCGAAACAGACCTGCGCCTGGTGGGAGCGGTCGCCGAGAGCCGCGAACGCCGAACGGGACCGGTTCAGGTGGGTCAGCGCCTCGTCGTCGCGGCCCAGCCACGAGTAGGCCATGCCCAGACCGTGCTCGGCGTGCGCCTGCCCGGCCCGGTCGCCGGTACGGGTGGCGGCGTCCAGACCGATCCGCTGGATCGTGGCGGCCTCCCGCCACAGCGCGTGCGCCTCCATGATCAGGCTCTGGCTCCAGGCCAGCCGCCACGCGTACCCCTCGAAGCCGGTCGCCGCCGCCTGCGAGACCGCGGCCGACAGCACCCGCTGCTCGGCGGCATACCAGACGTTGGCGGCGGCCGGATCGGCGAACCGCTGCACCGGCACGTCCGGGCCGGCCGGCGGCAGGTCGAGTTTCTGCCACTCGCCGTACTGCACCAGCCCACACGCCTGCACCGAGTGCAGCAGGTGGTCGAGAAGACGCCGGCGCGCGTCCGGCTCGGGCTGCTCCCGCACACATTCGCCGGCGTAGGCGCGCAACAGGTCGTGCATGGTGAACCGGTCGCCGGCGGTCTCGGTGATCAGACTGGCCTCGGCGAGCTCGGCCAGCAGACGGCGGGCCACGGCCGGCGTCTCACCGGTCAGCGCGGCCGCGTGCGCCACCCCCGCGTCCGGGCCGGGATGCAGGCCCAGCAGCCGGAACAGGCGGGCCGCCGGATCGCTGAGCCGCCGGTACGACCAGGACAGCACCGCGCGTACGTCGGTGTTCTCGTCGCCGCCCTGGAAGACGGCCAGATCACCGCGGTGTTCGCGCAGCTCGGCGGCGAGCGAGGCCAGCGGCAGCGCGGGACGGGTGGCGGCCCGCGCGGCGACGACCACCAGCGGCAACGGCAGCCGGGCGCAGCGGGTGAGGATCTCGGTGACCGCGGCCGGTTCCGCGGCGACCCGGGCCGCGCCCAGCCGCCGGGCCAGCAACAGGCGCGCCTCGTCGGCGCTGAGCACGTCCAGCGGGACCGGCAGCGCCCCCTCGGCGGCGATCAGTGGAGTGAGCAGGCTGCGGCTCGTGATCAGCACCAGGCAGCCCGGCGAGCCGGGCAGCAGCGGCCGGACCTGCGCGGCGTCGCGGGCGTTGTCGAGCACGACCAGCACCCGGCGGCCGGCGACCAGGCTGCGATAGAGCGCGGCCTGCGCGGCGAGCCCAGCGGGTACGGACGACGCCGGCACCCCGAACGCGTCCAGGAACCCGCGCACCGCGTGAGCCGGGTCCACCACTGCCGTGTCGGGGCCGAAGCCGCGCAGGTTCACGTACAGCTGACCGTCGGGGAAACCGGCGGCGGCCCGCTGCGCCCAATGGACGGCCAGGGACGTCTTGCCGATGCCGCCGCCCCCGGAGATCGCGGCGATCACCATCGCGCCGTCCCCGTCCCGGGCGCTGTCGAGAACACCCAGCTCATGGTCGCGGCCGGTGAACGCGGACACGGCGGCCGGCAGCTGCGCGGGCACCCGTCCGGCTCGGGCCGGGACGGCCGCCGGGGTCAGGGCGGCCTCCTGGCGCAGGATCGCCGTCTCCAGCTCGCGCAACGGCGGGCTGGGGTCGATGCCCAGTTCGCTGCGCAGCCGTTCGCGCAGCTGCTGGTAGGCGCCGAGGGCGTCGGCCTGCCGCCCGGCCCGGTAGAGGGCCAGGATCAGCCGGCCGTGCAGCTGTTCGTCGAACGGGTGCGCGGCGGCCAGCTCGGCCAGCTCCGGCAGCAGAGCGGCGTCGTTGCCGATCGCCTGTTCGGCCTCGGCCAGGTCACGGCGGGCCCGCAGGCGCAGCTCGTCGAGACGGCGGGCCTGGTCGTCGAGCCATGGCAGCTCGGCCACGTCGGCGAGCGACGCGCCCCGCCACAGCGCCAGCGCGGTCCGCAGCCGGCCGGCCCGCGCCCCCGGGTCGGCGGTGCCGGCGGCCTCGCGGATCAGTTGCTCGGCCACGGCCACGTCGGTCTCGGTGGTCTCGGCCGGCAGCAGGTAGCCGGGTGGCCGGGCCACGATCGCGGCCCGGTCGCCGAGCAGCTGCCGCAGATGGGAGACGTGCTGCTGCAACGAATTCGCGACCGTCGACGGCGCGCCGGCCGCCCACACGCTGTCCACCAGTCGTTCCACCCCGACGACCTCACCACGGCGCAGCGCCAGGACGGCGAGGACGGCCTTGCGGCGCAGCCCGGGAACCGGCTGGGGCAGACCGTCGCGGACCACTTCGACGGGCCCGAGCAGATTGATCCGCATGAGTTCACTGTGGCATGTGCCGGACTCGTTGCCGGGTAGGCGTTCTGTCGGGTTTCCGCCGCCTGCGTGATCTTCGCCGGGGCCGTCGCTGTTCAGGTCCGCGGACGGGCGGCCGATATCGGTGGGGTGAACAGGCGTCTTCCCGGAAACCAGAGGAGCTCGCACGATGTTGCGGCTGTGTCCTGACGACTGGGACCGGGAGCGATTCGTCGCCGCGCACGCCGGAATCAACCGCAGCCGCCGGCAGGTGTGCCTGGTGCTGCTGGTTCCCGGCATCCTGGTGGCCTGGTTGTGGTCGGCGCCGACGGTCTGGGCCGCAGTCGGTCTGTGCCTGCTGGTGGCGGTCGCCAACGACCTGATCGCCCGGTACCGCTCGGTGGTCGTCGCCGGAGTCCTCATCGCCGGTGGTTTCGAACTCGCGGTCGCCGCGGTGGTCGCAGCCACCGGCGGCATCCACAGCCCGATCCTCGGCTGGCTGATCCTGCCGGTGATGATGCTCGCCGCGCGGTACCGGCGTGCCGTGCTCCTCGCCGCGATGGGCTGCGGCGCCGTCGCGGGGACGGTGGCCTGCCTGCTCGCCGACGTGCTCGGGACCGCGAAGCCGTACCCGGCTGCCCTGCTCGGTCTGACCACCGTCACGCTCGGCGTCGCCAGCGGGATCGTCGCCATGAACCTGCAATCCGCGGACATCGCCTCGCGCCATGACGCGACCACGGACCAGCTCACCGGCGCCCTCAACCGAAAGGCGCTCACGCCGCTGTTCGAGCGGATGTCGAAGGAGGCCGACGCCCGCGACAGCCACCTGAGCATGCTGCTGTGCGACCTCGACCACTTCAAGAGCATCAACGATCGGTACGGGCACGCCGCCGGCGACGACGTGCTCTGTCACGCCGCGACGGTTATCCGGCAGGCCATCCGGGCCGAGGACCGGCTCTTCCGGGTCGGCGGCGAGGAGTTCCTGGTGCTGTTGCCGCATGCCGACGCGACGGTTGCCGCGGGGGTCGGCGAACGTATCCGGGCGACCTTGGCGGCGAGCCCGGCCGGCGACATCGCGGTGACCGTGTCGATCGGTGCGGTCACCACGCCGGGGCAACGCCGATCCGGCGAACGCGAACTCCAGGAGATCGCCGACCGGGCGCTCTATCAGGCGAAATCGTCAGGCCGCAACCAGGTCGTCACCGCCGAACCGCCCTGGGCGGACGCGGTGACGACTTGACCGACACAGACGCCAGCCGTGATGGCCCGGCCGAGATCACCGACCATGCGGTACGCCTTCGCTACTCGCCGAGGGCAGATCGTGCTGCGGTCGCTTCGTCACGGAGGTCTCGGCCCTCGGGGATGCCGAAGCGTTCGACGGCGGTCACGACTTCCTCGGCACGCCACCAGGTGGCGGGTACGACTCGGCCGGATCGCAGCGCAGCGCCTACCTCAGCCGCGGCTTCGTCGGGACGTTTGCAGTCACCGGACAGCAGGGCCAGGCCGAGGTCGATGCGGGCTGTCGCGATTCGCCGTGGTCGCGCGTCCTCGGCCTGGAGTTCGGCCAGGACTTCGCGGGCTACTTGCTCGGCTGCCGGGTCACCCACCCATGACAGTGTGGTTGCTGTGTAGGCGTGCATCTTGCCCGGGTCGTACTGGTAGTGGTGCTCGGGGTGTTCGGGTCGTGGCCGGTGTTCGGCAAACTGCTCGACGCGGTCCAGGGCTGCGAGAGTCTGCCCGCGGTCGCCAAGCCGGGCCCAGGCACGTCCTTCCTGAGCAGTCGCCTGCACGATCGCAGACCCGCCGGCGGGAGCGACCGCCTGGGCGTGCTGTGACAACTCGGCGGCCTGTCGGAACTCCCCGCGCACCAGGGCATCCCAAGCCGCGGTCTCCAGGCACCAGGCGCTGATCTCCGGCTGCTCGGCCTGCTCGGCGAGGGTTGCCGCGGTGGTCAGGTGCGCGCCCGCGGCGGTCCGTTGCTGTAGGTCGACGTGGACGGTGGCGCGAAGCAACGACAACCAGCCGCCCGCGACGAGCAGGCGTCGCTTCTGGCTGAGGGTGGCGCGTCCGTCTATCAGCTGCTCGACGAACCGCTGGTGCCGCCGAACTCGCGGCAGTAGCTCGGCCGGCGGCGTTGTCGAGTAGGCCATGGCGAGGGAGTCGACGCTGTGCTCCAGACAGTGGAGGACCGCATCGGTGACGTCGGAGGCGGCCGCACGGCGGGCCAGTTCCAGCGCTTCGAGCTCGCTCTCGGCATCCTGCGGCGCGGGGGTACGCAACAGGGCGGACAGTGAGCCGTTCGCGGCCAGCGTCCGGTCGAGGGCTTCGGCGATCTCTCGGGTGGGCCGACGCCGGCCGCTCTCAAGATCGGCCAGGTGCCCGGCGCTCACCACGGCCAGTCTGCCGAGTCCCCGATACGACAGGCCGGCCCGCTCGCGTCGCTGGCGCAGCTCAGAGCCGAACGGCGATTCGGTCATGGTCACGTCCCCTGCTTGCGGTCAGGGTGGCGGCGGCCGGGCCGCAAGACACCGACCGCCAGGTCCGACCGTAGCCGGATCCGGTCCGTAACGGCACCCCTCGCACGGGTGTCGGCGAACGCTTGCGGACGTCAGCACCCGAAGACCCTGTTCGCAAGCTGCGAACGGGGTGGTGTGGACCGCGAACGGGAGACGCCTGCCCTCGGCGCCTTATGGCCGTGACGATCGAATCATCTCTGCATCGGGAGGACTCATGCTTGTCACCGTCATGCGGCGCCTTCTGTGGCGCCGACGGGTCAAGGCTGTACAGGCGTGGCGCGACACCGAGCGTCAGGAGTACCTGAGGGCGGTGCAGCGGTTCACCGCGCTGGAGCCCGCCAGGCTCGGCCGGACCGGACGGCCGCGGTCATGAGGTGGTGGGAGGCCGGCATGCCAGGCAACGATCGCGACGAGATCCCCGCAGACGAATTGGACGAGCCCCAGCCCTCGATCATGCGCCAGTTGCTGTCATGCGAGGACGCCGAGCGGCTGGAGATCGCCCCGGGGCAGTGGTACCTGCCGGGCACTCCACCCTGAGCCCCCGTCCGTGTCGGGGGAGTGGTGGGCACCGCCCTGTGTTCCAGTGGGATGGCGCGGGGCGGTGCCGGCCCTCTTACCTGTGATGGTTCACCGCCACTGTTTGAAGCGGCGGACCTCCTGGGGCCAGCCGCAAGCCTCCGCGATCTTTCCGGCCCACATTCTGGCCGTCTCCTCGTCGGGCACATCCACGATGGTCAGCCCGCCCAGGAACTCCTTGGTCTCGACGTAGGGCCCGTCGGTGAACAGCACCGCACCGCTGGTGGCGTCCGCGCTGAAGACCGGGCCGTCCTCCTCCTCCAGGCCGCCGGCGAAGACGAATGCTCCGGCGGCCTTGATCTCCTCGACGACCGCCCTGGAGAGCGGGCCGCGTCCACGGAACCACTCCTCGCTGTGGTCACCCACCCACTGCTGGTTGAAGTAGATGAGGTACTCGGGCATGTTTGCTCCTCTGGTCATCCGGATCCGGCGTTCGGCTCCACCTACGCTACGAACGGCACATGGGCGATCCGACACCTGCGATCCTCATTCTCTGGCCCGAGACCGGCGGTTGCTCAGGAACCCGTCGATGATGACGTCGAGTCTCCAGGCGGCGTGGGCGCGGCTGTCGCGGCCGGCGGTGGTCATGATCGGGCGCAGGGCGTGGATGGTCGGGTGGGTGTCCGCGGGGAGGCTCCCGTAGACGGCGTCGAGATCGGATCCGGCGGCAGCCGACATGGCCTTCTCGGTGGCCGCCGCCGGGCCGTCGGCCGCGGCCAGCGCGCGCTGATCACGTAGCCGGGCGGCCAGTTCGAGGGCGGATGAGGTGACGTACTGGTCGAGCAGGTCGGCGGCCCAGGGGCAGAGGTCGTCGTCGACGCCGCCGGCGCGTAACAGGGTCATGGTCGCTTCGAGCAGGCGTAGGGCGTTCGGCCCGGTGGGCACTCGGGTGATGGCGACCAGGGCGATGTCGTCGTGACTGCCGAGGGTGGTGATGGTCCGGTTGACCAGCAGTTCCAAGCGGGCTCGCCAGTCGCCGTCGGCCGGACCGGGTGTCTCGACGGTGGCCAGCGCCAGGTCGTGGACGTGGGCCATCAGTTCGTCGCGGTCGGTCACGTAGACGTAGAGCGACGCCGGTCCGGTGTCGAGTGCCTGGGCGAGTCGGCGCATGGTCACCGCGCCGTAGCCGACCTCGTCGACCAGCTCCAGTGCCGCCGTGACGACTGCGTCGAGGCTCAGTGGGGCTTTGGCGGGACGGGTGCGGGGGGTGTCCCGAGTCCGGGCGGTGCTGTCGGTCACGCCACCACTGTACCCATTGACGAACACTGGTCGCCACGAACATAGTTCGTAGCGAACAGTGTTCGTTAGAAGTTTGGCGGGGAGAAGGTCTCAGCATGAGCATCAAGGTCGTCGTCCTCGGAGCGGCGGGCCGCACCGGCCGCCTCATCGTCACCGAGGCCCTGCGCCGCGGGCACCACGTCACCGCGGCCGTCCGAAATCCCACCAGCCTCGAATCCGCTCCTGGCCTGCACGTGGCGCGTGCCGACGTCCGCGACCCGGACAGCCTGCGCCAGGTCATCGAAGGCCACGACGCCGTCGTCTCCGCCATCGGCGCCCCCGGCCGTCAGGCGGACAATCTCTACTCCGAGGGCGGCCGCGCCATCGTGGCAGCGATGTACGCGACCGGAGTGAAGCGGCTGCTGGCGATCACCTCCGTCGGCGTCCGGCACGACGACCCCCAGCACGCCTGGTGGTACCGCAGCCTGATCCGGCCCATCGGCGCCGACCTGTACGCCGACATGGCCCGCATGGAGCAGATCGTGCGAGACAGCGACCTCGACTGGACCTTCGTGCGGCCCACCTACCTGCTGGACCGTGAACCCACCGGCGCCTGCCGCGCCGTGGACGACAGCACCCCGGAGGGCGGTTGGCGTGTCACCCGTACCGCCGTCGCTTGTTTTCTCGTCGAGGAGATCACCGCGCAGCGCTGGTCCCGCCAGGCGCCCGGTCTTGCCGAATAGCCGCCCCGGCTGATCCGGATGCCGGGCGGTGGCCGGCTACCTGGACGTTCCCGCTTCGGAATGATGTTCAGGCCTTCTTCTGCATGCTCGATCTCGCCGGGTTGCCCTGGTGGGCCGCTTTGGGGTCCTTCTCGCCCTGTTTCGCGCGGACTCCGGCCACGATCCGGTCACCGAGTTGCTTGTCGACGTGCTGCCAGTACTCGAAGGCCCGTTCGAGGATCGGTTCGCTGACGCCGTTGAGCAGGTGGCCGACGATGTTGTCGACCAGCCGGCTGCGGGCGTCGTCGTCGAGGACCTCCCGGACCATCGTGCCGGCCTGACCCCAGTCGTCGTCCTCGGCGTGCAGCGTGTACGCCGATCGAACCATGTCACCGTCGGAGTGCCAGGTGCCGCCGTCGTCGGTCAGCGCCGGGTCGGCCAGCGGTCCGCCGTAGGAGTTCGGCGCGTACACCGGGTCGGTGGCATTGCGCATGCGCATCGCGCCGTCCTTGGAGTAGCTGTGGACCTCGACCTTCGGCGCGTTGACCGGGATCTGCCGGTAGTTGACCCCGAGCCGGGCCCGGTGCGCGTCGGAGTAGCTGAACCCACGGGCGAGCAGCATCTTGTCCGGCGACAGCCCGGTGCCGGCGACGGTGTTGTTCGGCTCGAAGGCGACCTGTTCCATCTCGGTGTGGTAGTCGGTGACGTTGCGGTTCAGGGTCAGCCGCCCGACCTCGTGCAGCGGGTAGTCGGCGTGCGGCCACACCTTGGTCAGGTCGAACGGGTTGAACCGGTAGTTCCTGGCGTCGTCGAACGGCATGATCTGCACGTGCAGCGTCCAGCTGGGGAACTGCCCGTCGCGGATGTGCTCGAACAGGTCCCGCTGGTGGTAGTCGGTGTCGGCCGAGGCCATCTGGTCGGCCTCGTCCTGGGTGAAACACTCGATGCCCTGATCGGTCTTGAAGTGGTACTTGACCCAGAACCGCTCGCCGGCCGTGTTGATCCACATGTAGGTGTGGCTGCCGTAGCCGTTCATGTGCCGCCACGTACGCGGGATGCCCCGGTCGCCCATCAGCCAGGTGACCTGATGCGCGGACTCCGGTGACAGCGTCCAGAAGTCCCACTGCATGTCGTGGTCGCGCAGGTTGTTGTCCGCCCGGCGTTTCTGGGACCTGATGAAATGCTGGAACTTCATCGGGTCCCGGATGAAGAAGACCGGGGTGTTGTTGCCGACGACGTCGAGGTTGCCGTCCCGCGTGTAGAACTTGACCGCGAAACCGCGCGGGTCGCGCCACGTGTCGGGCGAACCACGCTCACCGGCGACGGTCGAGAAACGGACGACGACGTCGGTCTGCTCACCGGGGGAGAACACCGCGGCCCGGGTGTACGGGCTCAGGTCCCGGGTCACCTGGAAGGTCCCGAACGCGCCACCACCCTTGGCGTGCGGCTGGCGTTCCGGAATGCGTTCCCGGTTGAAGTTCGCCATCTGCTCGATCAGGTAGTGGTCCTGCAGCAGCAGCGGCCCGTCGGGTCCGACGGACAGGGAGCGCTCGTCGCTGGCAACGGGCACCCCGGCATCGGTCGTGGTGGGTGGTCGCTCGGATGTGGTCACGTTGGTGCTCTACCCGTAGGCGGGCCGGGCACACCAGCGATTCACAGCGAGTCGGCCAGCCGGTCGTCGGCGGTGCGCAGGCGGGGCGGCAGTTCGCCGGAGCCGCGGCGGATCAGTTCGGTCGGGATCCAGTGCCGGCGTGGTGGGCTGTCGTCGCCCTCGATGCGGCTGAACAGGGCCTGGGCGGCGATCCGGCCCATCATCGCCGGGTCCTGGGCGATGACGGTGACCGCGGGTTCGAGCAGGTCGGCGAGCGGGAAGTCGTCGAAACCGATGAGCGCCACGGTCCGGTGCAGGCCGAGGCGCCGCAGCGCCCGGACGGCGCCGATGGTGACCAGGTTCTGCCCGGTGAACAGGGCGGTCGGCGGCTCGGCGCGGTGCAGCAGGTCCATCACCTTGCTCTCGGCCGCGGGAATGGTGTGCAGGTCCGGGACGATCAGGGTGGGGTCGGTTTCGAGGCCGGCCTCCCGCATCGCGTCGAGGAACCCCTGATGGCGTTGGCGGGCGGTGGCGATGCGGGTGTAGTCGCCCAGGTAGGCGATCCGGCGGTGCCCGTGGTCGATGAGGTGCCGGGTGGCCTCGGTGGCCCCGATGACGTTGGTGGCCAGGACGGTGTCGGCGGGAAGGCCGTGGCCCGGGCGGTCGACGAAGACGACCGGGGTGTCGCCCTGGAACTCGTCGACCAGGTAACTCTGGTCGTCGCTGGCCGGGACGATGATGAGCCCGTCGGCCCGGCGCATGGTGAAGGCGCGGGCCAGTTCCCGTTCGCGCTGGGGATCCTCGTCGAGGCTTCCGGTGAGCACCTGGACGCCGCGGGTGCGGGCCTCGTCCTCGACCGCGCGGTGCAACGCCGACGAGAACGGGTTGCTGACATCTTCGAGCAGAAGAGCGATCGTTCCGGTACGGCGGTCGCTGCGGCGCAGGGTGCTGGCGCCGATGTCGGGGCGGTAGTTGAGGGCCTCGATGGCTTCGCGCACCTGCTCGGCGAGCACGGGGTTGACGCTCTGCACGCCGTTGACGACCCGCGAGACCGTTTTGAGGCTCACTCCGGCGGCGCGGGCGACGTCATTCATCCGTGCGCGGCCGGTCCTGCCGGCCTCCGACGTCGGTTCGCTTGACACGGTGCTCCTCGGTGGCCTGGTCGGGAGGCGCAGCGTACCAACGCCACCGACCGGAGACAACGATGTCTCGTCCATGTTCGCTCAGGGCGGTGGAGGCAGGAAGTAGCTGGTTGCGGGTTTTCCCAGATCGCGCGACATCGACGAGAAACCCGAGCGTGACATGGTGTTGACAACCCCCACGCCGGGGCGTCTACTCCCAGACAACGTTGTCTCGGCACTTCGAAGACGCACACTCCCGCTCCCATATACCTCCTGGAGGCATTGATGCCCCGTGTACTCGTGACCGGCCGCCGGCTCCCGGCGATCGCAATGGTGGCCGCGTTGAGCCTGTCGTCCGCGGCTTGCGGTTCCGACGCCGCGGACGGTTCCGGCGACAAGCCGATCGTCGGCCTGATCACCAAGACCGACACCAACCCGTTCTTCGTCAAGATGAAAGAGGGCGCGCAGCAGGCCGCCCAGCAGCAGGGCATCGAGTTGCAGACATTCGCCGGCAAGCAGGACGGCGACAACGAGGCCCAGGTGCAGGCGATCGAAAACCTGATCTCGGTCGGCGCCAAGGGCTTCCTGATCACCCCGAACGACTCGAAGGCCATCGTCCCGGCGATCGACAAGGCCCGTCAGGCCGGCCTGCTGGTGATCGCCCTGGATACCCCGACCGACCCGGCCAGCGCCGTCGACGCCACCTTCGCCACCGACAACTACCAGGCCGGTCTGCTCATCGGACAGTGGGCGAAGGCCAAGTTCGCCACCGACGGCAAGCAGGCGAAGATCGCCATGCTGGACCTCAACGCGAACCAGATCTCCGTCGACGTCCAGCGCGACCAGGGCTTCCTGGAGGGCTTCGGGATCGACGTCAAGGACAAGACGAAGATCGGCGACGAGGCCGACCCGCGGATCGTCGGACACGACGTCACCGACGGTGCCGAGGACGGCGGGCGTACCGCGATGGAGAACCTGCTCCAGAAGGATCCGTCGATCAACCTCGTCTACACCATCAACGAACCCGCCGCCGCCGGCGCGTACGAGGCCGTCAAAGCCGCCGGCAAGGAGAAGGACGTCACGATCGTCTCGGTCGACGGCGGCTGCCCCGGCGTCGCCAACGTCGAAGCCGGCGTCATCGGCGCCACCTCCATGCAGTTCCCGCTGAAGATGGCGTCCCTCGGCGTCGAGTCGATCGCCAAGTTCGCCAAGGACGGCACCAAACCCGCCGCCACCGAGGGCAAGACCTTCACCGACACCGGCGTCCAGCTCATCACCGACCAGGCGCAGAGCGGCGTCGACGGCAAGGACTCCACCTGGGGCAAGGACAACTGCTGGGGCTGACCGGCGCCCCACCGACCCATCCTCACCCCCTCGCCTGAGGAGCGCCGATCTTGGCCACCCCGTCACCCACCCTCGCCGAATCCGACTCCACACCCGACTTCGAGGTGACCGGCACCGACTCCTGGGGTCTGCGGCTACAGCATCTGCTGCATGCCAACCCGACTCTCGGGCCGTTCGCCGTCCTGATCGTGGCGATCGCCGCGTTCAGCGCCATGAGCCCACGATTCTTCTCCGCCCCCAACCTGTCGCTGGTCCTGGCGCAGGTCACCGTGATCGCGGTCCTCGCCCTCGGTCAGACCCTGGTGATCCTGACCGCCGGCATCGACCTGTCGGTCGGCGCGATCGCCGTCTTCTCCTCCATCCTGATGGCCTACTTCGCCACCAAAGCCGGCCTCCCCGGCGCGTTAGCCCTGGTCATCGGCCTGGTCCTGGGCACCGCGATGGGCGCCCTGAACGGTTTCCTCGTCACCCGGATCAAGCTGCCCCCGTTCATCGTCACGCTCGGCACCCTGACCATCTTCTTCTCGCTCAACTCGGTGGTCAGCAAGAGCGAGACGGTCCGCGGCTCCGACATGCCCGCCCTGATGACCTGGACCGGAACCACAATCCCGTTCGGCGGGTTCCGGCTCACCTACGGCTCGATCATCATGCTGCTGCTGTTCGCCGTGCTGCTGTACGCCCTGCGTATGACGGCCTGGGGCAAGCACGTCTACGCCACCGGCGACGACGGCGAAGCGGCCCGCCTCGCCGGCATCCGCACCAGCCGGGTGCTGCTGTCGGTCTACACCGTCGCCGGCGCCCTGTACGCCGTCGGCGCCTGGATCCTCATCGGCCGTCTCGCCTCGGCCAGCCCCAACGTCGGCACCGACTACAACCTGGACTCGATCACCGCGGTGGTCCTCGGCGGCGCCAGCCTCTTCGGCGGCCGCGGCGGGGTGATCGGCACCCTGATCGGCGCGCTCATCGTCGGCGTGTTCCGCAACGGCCTGCAACTGGCCGGCGTTGAGGTGGTCTGGCAGGGCTTCGCGATCGGCCTGCTCGTGCTGGTCGCGGTCTCCCTCGACCAGTGGATCAGAAAGGTGAAGGCATGACCGGCGTCAGCACCCCGGTGCTCCAGGCCAAAGGCCTGACCAAGCGGTACGGCCGGGTGGTCGCCATCGACGGCAGCGACCTCGAGCTCCACGCGGGGGAGATCCTGGCCGTCATCGGCGACAACGGGGCCGGCAAGTCCAGCCTGATCAAGGCGCTGTCCGGCGCGCTGGTCCCGGACCAGGGCGAGATCTACCTCGACGGTGAGCGGGTCAACTTCCGCAACCCGATGGACGCCCGCGCCGCCGGCATCGAAACCGTCTACCAGACCCTCGCGGTCGCCCCCGGCCTCGACATCGCCGACAACCTGTTCCTGGGCCGGGAGAAACGGCGGCCCGGCATCCTCGGCTCCGTCTTCCGGATGCTCGACCACAAACACATGCGTGCCGAAGCCAGCCGGCACATGAGCGAACTCGGCGTCGCCACCCTCCAGAACATCGGACAGGCCGTCGAGTCGCTCTCCGGCGGCCAGCGCCAAGCCGTCGCGGTCGCCCGGTCGGCCGCCTTCGGCAGCAAAGTGATCATCCTCGACGAGCCCACCGCAGCGCTCGGGGTCAAGGAGGGCAACCGGGTGCTGCAACTCATCCGCGAGGTCCGCGATCGAGGGCTGCCGGTCATCCTGATCAGCCACAACATGCCACACGTCTTCGAGGTCGCCGACCGCATCCACATCCAGCGTCTCGGACGCCGGGTCGCGGTGATCACCCCGGAGACACACTCGATGTCCGAAGCGGTAGCCATCATGACCGGCGCGGCCCCGGCCCCGCCGGTCCAGTAGACGAGGAACACCATGCGATACGCGGCGATCCTGGGTGAAGCCCTGGTCGACCTTCTGGAAACCCCGACCGACACCGGCCCGATCTACCGCAGCGCCATCGGCGGCGCACCGCTCAACGTGGCGGTCGGTGTGCGCCGCCTCGGCGGTGCCGCCCACTTCGTCGGTGCGCTCAGTGACGACCTGTGGGGAGACCGGATCGCCGCGTTCCTCACCGACAACGACGTCGACATCCAAGGTGTACGGCGAGCGCCGGCCCCGACCACACTCGCCCTCACCACCTTCGCCGGCCCCGAACCGCAGTTCCGGTTCTACGGCGCGCCCCCCTCGTACGCCCAACTCCGGACCGCGGACCTGGACCCGGCCATGCTCGCCGGAGCCGCAGTCCTCTACACCGGATCGATCAGCCTGCTCGCCGAGCCGATCGCCGACGCCGCCCGCAAGGCCTGGGCGCAGCCCGGGCCGCTGCGGGTGCTCGACCCCAACGTCCGCCCGGCGCTGCTGCCGGACCGGGCCGCCGTCGGACACCTGCGCGAGCTCATCGAGGACTTCGCGGCCACGGCCGACCTGGTCAAACTCAGTGAGGCCGACGCGGCGGCACTCTACGACGGCGCCGGCGCCGAGGAGGCGGCGACCCGCCTGCGGGCCATCGGCGCCGCTGCCGTGGTCGTCACGCTCGGTTCCCGTGGCGCATGGCTCGACGCCTGCGACGAGGCCACGGCGATCGCAGCACCCGCCGTGGCCGCCGTCGACACCACAGGCGCCGGCGACTCGGTGATGGCCGCACTGATCTCCCGGCTGCTGGCCGACGGACGACCCGGCGGCATCGCCCGCTGGCGCGACGACGTCCACTTCGCGCTGCACGTGGCCGGCCACGTCTGCGAACATCACGGTGGTGCGGCCGCCATGCCCACCCTCGCCGACGTCCGGAGGCGCTGGGGCCTTTCCGCCGCCCGACCTTGACCGCTGCACCACCGTTTCGAAGCTTCGCGGTATCCGCGGTCAAATCCCTCTGCCGTGCGATGATGTCGCGCCCGGCCTACAGACTCTCGCACCGGTCACGCAGGCGACCGGGACACCGGGCCGGAATGTCGTGCTCGCAGCGGATTCGTCCCCGGTCGGCCTCGCAGATCTTGCACGGTTCTCCACCTTCGCGGCGATCTTGCACGGTTCTTCACGTCTGGGAACGGTTTGTCGTGCAAGGTCTGCAACGCGGGGGAGACCTTGCAGCTTTCTTCCCGTCGGGACGCGGAAAGGCCTGCAAGATCGGCACGAGGGTGGAGAACCGTGCAAGATCCGCGAGCGACGAGCCGCGGACGATCAGCCGCGGGGAGGCGTCGCGGGCGAGGAGAGATCATCCGCCTGAGGGCCGTCCTTCCCAGGCTGAGGCGGCTGTGCAGAAGTCGCTTCCGGTGGTGAAGCGGTCAAGATCGGCGAAATGGCTACCGCCTCGGTGCGGTGCAGGTCCAGCGGCCGTTCTGCCAGCCGCACGTCTGCTCGTAGCCGGAGCGGAACGACCCGAGCCACGCGATGTCGTCCCGGTACCGGGTGGGCGGCGGCGCCGGAGCGAAGTTCGCCGCGTCGTCGGTGCTGCCGCTTCCGTCGTACCGCGCGACGGCCGGATAGGGGTAGACCGGCCTGGTCCGTACGACGGCCTCGTCCTGCCGCATCGAGGTGACGAGCCGGACCGGCGCCACGCCGTTCTCGACCCAGTCGATGGTGGGGGTGAGCGCGTCGAACGCGTCCGGCCCCTGACCGCCACCGCAGTGGCCGACACCCGGCAGCATGAACAGGCGCGCGAACCGCTGGGTGGCGTCCGTCCCGCCCATGCGCTCGGTGAGAGCGTGGTAGTAGGCGATCGTGCCGTACGGCGAGATCGCCGGATCCGCCCAGCCGTGCCAGAGCACGAGCCTGCCACCCGCGGCACGGAAGGCCGTCAGGTCCGGGTTGCTCGCGTCGTAGATGCCGGCCTGCCGGCTGATCTCACGGAACGTCGCCGAGTCGTAGTGCAGGTCGCGCAGCGTCATCGACGGCCGGGGAGTGGCGTGGACGAGGTACTTCAACGCGTTCGTCGTGTTGCGTTCGGCCATGGCCGGGGCGCCGGCGGCGGTCGGGGTGACCCAGCGGGCCCAGTTGGCCTCCGAGCCCACCGGCTCACCGCCCGGATACATCAGCCGGCCCCGCTCGTCGCGCGGCCCGTCGTACAGCTTGCGGGCGGCGTCGACCTGCGCGTCGGTGAGACAGCCGTCGCCGTCGGTTCTCACCGGGCAGCGCAGGCTGCCCGGATCGAACGCGCACGCCCGCGGGTCGTCGATCTGCCCGTCGGCCAGGCCGTCGCGTGCGTCGCACTCGCGCAGGACGGCGGCGTGCAGCGCGGGAAGCTTGGCAGCGGTCAGGATGGGTCGGCCCTGCGCGTCGGTGTTCGCCGTGGCGTGCCAGCCCGTCGACCACACGATGAGCGACGTGAACAGCGACGCCGGGGCGCCGGCGATGATGCCGTCGAAGTCGTGCGGGTAGCGCTGCGCCTCGGTCAGCCCCTGGTGGCCGCCCTGCGAGCAGCCGTCGAAGTAGGACCAGCGCGGCCCCTGCCCGTAGTAGAGGGTGATGAGCCGCTTGGCGACGAGTGCGACCAGGTGGTCGGCCCGGTAGCCGAAGTCGGCTCGCAACTGCGGATCCGTACCGAAGACGGCGTCGAAACCGGTGACGCCGACATGTCCCTGGTTGTTGGTGGCCACCGCGAAGTCGCCGCGGTCCAGCGGCACGCATCCGTCCGCCGCGTCGGCGAAGAAGTCGACACTGCCGCAGAACGCCCCGCACCCGGTCTGCAGATACCGCTGCCGCCATGTCCCGGTGGGCAGGAGCACGTCGAACTGGATCTGCGGCGCCACCGTGCCCTTCACCTCGCAGGCGGGCCAGCCGCTCGGCGAGGTCGTCTCGGCCGCGGACCCGATGACCGCCGGAGCGCCGGCCGTTCCGGACAGGTCCTGCCCGGCGAGGGCCGCGCAGTCGATCGCCGGCAGCACCACCGGAGGCCCGGCGGGGGAGCCGGCCGCAGCGGCGAGCACACCGGCCACGGCCACATCGGGCGCGGCCTGACTGCCACCGGCCACCACGAGGACGGCAAGGACAACCGACAAGACCCGCAATCCAGCGGTACGGACGACGCGTCCCGGAATACGTGTGCGCATGTGTGTCCCCCGTTGCGGCCCTGTGATCCCGACTCCACGACACGAGCACGGAAAGCTAAATCCGGCCGTAGACAGGTGTCAATCTCGAACCCGACACCGAAGATCGGCGGCAGCACCGTGCGACGCCGCCTCGCCGCCGGGTGCCGGCATGCGAGGCTTCCAGGGTGTTCATCAAGGGCATCATGCTGAACCGGACGCCGCCGGGTCCCTACCCGTTCGATCTGCCGGCGGTTCGTGCGCTGCGGGAGAGCGGAGAGCTGCGCCTGACCACCCCGGTCACCTTCCTGGCCGGTGACAACGGGACGGGCAAGTCGACCCTGGTGGAGGCCGTCGCGGTGGCGGCGGGCTTCAACCCCGAGGGTGGCAGCACCTCGTTCAACTTCGCGACCCGGGCCAGCGAGTCCAGCCTGGGGGACCACCTGGTGCTGTCCCGGGTGCCCGGCCGGCGCCCGCGGACGGGCTACTTCCTGCGCGCCGAGACGTTCTACAACGTCGCCACCGAGATCGACAATCTCGGTGTGACCGACGGATACGGCGGGACCTCGCTGCACGAGCGTTCCCACGGGGAGTCGTTTCTGGATCTCGCCACCCACCGGTTCGGTCCGGGCGGGCTCTACCTGCTCGACGAGCCGGAGGCGGCGCTGTCGGTGCAGGGGTGCCTGGCCCTGCTGATGCGGATCGGTGAGCTGGTCGTGCAGGGCAGCCAGTTCATCATCGCCACGCACTCACCGATCCTGTTGGCCGCGCCGGACGCCACCATCTTCGAGATCGGGGCGGCCGGCGACATCTCCCGGATCGACTACGACCAGGCTGACGCGGTGGTGCTGACCAGAGCGTTCCTGGCGAACCCGGAACGTTTCCTGGGGCGGCTCCTCGCCGACGACGCGAACTAGGAGCCCGCTACTCCGCAGGCCCCGCAGGAGGCGACGCGGCCCGTGCCGCCGGCACCCGATCATCCTGGTGCCGTGACCGAGGCCGGCCCCGTGGAACGAGACTCCGGGGAGACCGCTGGTGCGGTCTCCCCGGAGCGGTCGGGAGCGGGTCAGCCGGCCGCCCGCCGGCCGACCACTGTCGCGCCGGACGCCTGCGACCAGCCGGCGAAGTCGTTCAGCGGGGTGTTGCTGATGCCGAACGTGCCGTCGCCGTTGGCGAACGCCACCGGCTGCGTGTACCACCACGGGGAGTTCGGGCCGGGGGTCAAGGCGATGTCGGTACGGCCGTCGCGGTTGTAGTCGCCGGTCACCACGGTGGCCCCGGGGACCTGGGCCCAGCCCGCGAAGTCGCCGACGCCGCCGTTGGTGACCCGGAAGGTGCCGTCGCCGTTGGAGAACGCCACCGGCACGGTGTTCCAGCCGGCGCCGCCGGTCAGGGCCAGGTCGGTACGGCCGTCGCTGTTGAAGTCACCGGCGACCGTCCGCGCGCCGGCGGCCTGCGACCAGCCGGCGAAGTCGTTCAATGGCGTGTTGGTGATCCGGAACGTGCCGTCGCCGTTGGCGAACGCCACCGGCTGGGTGTACCACCACGGGGTGTTCGGGCCGGGCGTGAGCGCGACGTCCGTACGCCCATCGCCGTTGAAGTCTCCGGTGTTGAGCCGGACGCCAGGCGCCTGAGCCCAGCCGCCGAAGTCGCCGACTCCGGTGTTGGTGACCCGGAAGGTGCCGTCGCCGTTGGCGAACGCCACCGGCACGGTGTTCCAGCCCGCGCCGCCGGTCAGGGCCAGGTCGGTACGGCCGTCCTTGTTGAAGTCTCCGGCGAAGGAGGACGCACCGGGCTCCTGAGCCCACGTGGGGAAGCCGCTCACCGCCGTGTTGGTGATCCGGAAGGTGCCGTCGCCGTTGGAGAACGCCATCGGAACCGTCGTCCAGCCGGCGCCGCCGGTCAGGGCCAGGTCGGTCCGGCCGTCGTTGTTGAAGTCACCGGCGACCGGAGTCGCCCCGGACTCCTGCGCCCAGGCGGCGAAGTTGTTCAGCGGCGTGTTGGTGATCCGGAACGTGCCGTCGCCGTTGGAGAACGCCACCGGCTGAGTGAACCACCACGGGGTGTTCGGGCCCGGCGTGAGCGCGACGTCCGTACGCCCGTCGCCGTTGAAGTCTCCGGTGTTGAGCCGGACGCCCGGAACTCCGGCCCAGCCCGCGAAGTCGCCGACGCCGGTGTTGGTGACGCGGAACGTGCCGTCGCCGACGGAGAACGCGGCCGGCATGGTGTTCCAGCCGGCGCCGCCGGTCAGGGCCAGGTCGGTGCGGCCGTCGGCGTCCAGGTCGCCGCCGGCGAGCACCGGCGACGCCCCGTTGGCCGCGCCGGCGAACAGCAGCCGGTTGGGTGAGCCCGTGCCGATCTGGCTCAGGACGCCGGTCGTGGCCGTGTTGATGATCAGCGACTTGATCGTCGCCGGCGACGCCGTCGGGCGGCCCTCCAGGAACAGGGCCGCGGCGCCGGTGACGTGCGGCGCGGCCATCGACGTGCCGTCGATCGTCGCGGTCGCGGTGTCGGAGGTGAACCAGGCCGAGGTGATGCCGGTTCCCGGCGCGAACAGGGTCACGCAGGTTCCGAAGTTGGAGTAACCGGTGTCGCGGCTGTCCGAGCGGGTGCTGGCGGCCACCGTGATGGCGGCCGGCGTGCGGGCCGGACTCTGGCCGCAGGCGTCCGAGGCCGCGTTGCCGGCCGAGACGGCGTACGTCACCCCGGAGTTGATCGAGCGGGTGACCGCGTCGTCCAGCGCCTGGTTGGCGCCGCCGCCCAGGCTCATGTTGGCCACCGACGGGCCGGTGTGGCGGCCGGTCACCCAGTCGACGGCCGCGATGATCGTCGAGGTCGGGGTGCTGCCGCTGCATCCGAAGACCCGGACCGGGACCAGGGTGACGGCCTTGGCGACGCCGTGCACCGAGCCGCCGATGGTGCCGGCCACATGGGTTCCGTGGCCCCGGCAGTCCTCGGTGCCGCGGCCGTCGCCGACGAAGTCCACACCTGCGGCGACCCGGCCGGTGAACTGGGAGTGGCCGGCGCGGATGCCGCTGTCGATCACGTAGGCGGTCACGCCGGCGCCGGTCGCCCTGCTGGCGTAGACGCCGTTCAGGGTGCCGCCGCGCTGATCCACGCGGTCCAGTCCCCAGGTCGCCGAGGTCTGCACCCCGTCCAGGCTGACGAGCTGGTCGGCCGCCACATAGGCCACGGCCGGATCCTGGCGTACGGCGGCGAGCTGGCCGGCGGTGAGAGTCGCCGAGTAGCCGTGCAGAGCGTGCTTGTACTCGCGGTGAACCTGCACTCCGCTGGTGCGGGAGCGGGCCACCGCCTTGGAGCTGTCGGCGGACTGTCGCAGCACGACGATGTAGCTGCCGGCGGCGACCGGTTCGCCGGATGCCGTGATCAACGGCGCCGGGTCGGCCGGCGCCGCCACCGCCGACGTCGCCGGCGCCAGGGCCGACACCGCGGCCACCGCGGCTACGACCAGCGTGCGGCTCCATGGCCGGCCGGTTGATGTTGCTGGGATCTTCACGCGCCCCGTCCTTTCGGTTCCATCGACCTGCCTCGCTGCGGCAGATCGACGAAATCGTGGCTGGGAGCGTTGAGACGGCGCTGACGTCGCGCTGAAAACGCGACGTCAGCCCGCTGATCCAGGTCAGGCTGCAGCTGGGCGGCGTCAGTTGCCGAGCAGGCCGGCGCGCTGGGCGACCATCGCCGCCTGGACCCGGTTCTCGCAGCTCAGCTTGGTGAAAAGGCGGTAGACGTGAGTCTTGACGGTGCCTTCGGAGACGAACAGCTGCTGGCCGATCTCGGCGTTGGACAACCCCTGCGCCAGCAGAATCAGCACCTCCCGCTCCCGGCCGCTCAAACCCTTGACCAGATCAAGATCCCGATCCGGTCGTACGGGTGAAGCCGGCATCCGATCCAGCACCTGACGTGTGATCCTCGGGGACAGGTACGCGTTCCCGGCCGCCGCGGCACGGATCGCGAACGCCAGTTCCTCGGCGGCCGACTCCTTCAGCAGGAACCCGGCCGCGCCGTCGGTCAGCGCCTGCGCGACGTACTCGTCCTGTCCGAACGTGGTCAGCACGACCACCCGTACCGCGGGCGCCAGGCGGCGGATCTCCCGCAACGCGGCCAGGCCGTCCATGACCGGCATCTGGATGTCCAGCAGCGCCACGTCCGGCCGGTGCCGCACGACGATGTCGACGGCGGACCGGCCGTCGGCGGCCTGGGCGACCAGCTCGATGCCGTCGACCGGCCGCAGGATCGCGTCGATCGCGGTGCGGATCAGCGAGTCGTCGTCGGCCAGTGTCACCCGCAGCGCCCCGGTCACGGCGTCTCCTCCCGCTTCTGCTTGTCCACCAGCACCCCGTCCCGGAAGCAGAACCGGTAGATCATCTCACCGGCGTCGGTGCGGAGCTGGTCGAGCAGTGCCGCCGGGTAGTCCGCACAGCCGGCGGGAGCGTCCAGGGTGTCGTCGGGCTCGGGCAGCATCGCGCGTACGTCGGGTTCCGGCTGACCGATCCGGATCGCGTCGTACGTCTCCTGGTCGACCGACACCATGGCGGTCGTCAGCCAGATGCCGGACCCGCACAGCACCAGGAACCCGGCGATGGACACGGCCGTGGTCACCAGGACGATCCGCGACCGGCGGCCCTGCCGCTCGACCAGGGACGCGAAGTCCGGCCCGGTGGCGGCGACCGCCGGCGGTGACGAGGGTTCGTCAGCGGTGTAGGCGAGGGTCGCCGCCAGCCGGAACCCGCCGTCGGGGGTGGGCCCGTGGAACAGCACACCGTTGGCGACCCGGACACGTTCGGCCAGCCCGAGCAGGCCCTGCCCGGAGGTGACCTGTTCGGTACGGCGGCCGGGCGTGTTGGTGACCGCGGCGATCAGCGCGTCCGGCTCGTACCGTAGAAGGATCTTGATGGTGCCGCCGTGAGCGTGCCGGAGCGCGTTGGTGAGGCCTTCCTGAACGACGCGGTAGGCGGCGTGCTCGGTCATGGTCGTCAGCGGTCGCGGCTCGCCCGCCCGCTCGAACTCGACATGCGCTCCGGAGGCCCGGGCCTGCTCGACCAGTTCGTCCAGGCCGGACAGTGGCCGCACCGACGACTGGGCGCCGTCCTGGCCGAGCAGGCCGAGGATCTGCCGCAACTCGGTCAGCGCCGCCGCGGACGCCTGCCGGATGAGCAGGGCCTCCTCGGTCTGCGTCATCCCGGCGTAGAGCGAGATCAGGGTCAGCCGGTTGCCCAGCGAGTCGTGCAGGTCGCGGGCGATGCGGGCGCGTTCGCGGATCTGCGCCTGCCGGGCGATCTCGGCCTGCCCGCTGTGCAGTTGCACGTTGCGGTGGTGCATCGCGGCGAGCAGGGTCCGTCGCCGGCGCACCAGCCGGGCCACGCCGGCCGGTGCGCAGGCCAGCAGGGCATACATGGACGAGACCAGCACCGCCCACTCCAGCGTCAGCGGCGTCTCCCACAGCACCGACAGCACGAAGCACACCCAGCCGGCGGCCAATCCGGCCACCACCTGCCAGACCCGGGCGGCGCGGTAGCTCAGCGACGCGCTGAGCACCACCATCGGCACGACGCCCAGCCCGCCGGCGCCGAGGCCGACCAGCGCCGCCACGACGTACGCGCCGAGCGGGTTGATCAGCCGCAGCACCATCAGCACCGGGGTGGTGAACCCGACGAGCCACGGCGCGAGCGGATAGAGGTCCGCCGCCACGGCGCCCACCGTGGCGCCCGCCGTCACCAGGATCAGCAGGCCGGCCTCGTAGACCAGGCGCCAGGCGCCGGCGGCGGCGATCCGCTCACGCCAACGAGCGATGATCACGGATTCTCCTCAGTGGCTGTCGCGGGTGATCCGCCGGACAGCGTCGTGGGCTTCGAGCAGACCCGCACCGGTCCGCTCGCGGTAGATCCTGACCGATGCCGCCCAGCCGTCGCGACCCAGAGTGTCCCTGACCTCCGCTCGCAGCGCCTCCGGGTCCGGCGCGGTCACCGCCCGGCGGCCCAGGTACTGCCCGGCGATCAGCATCACCAGGCCGGCCGCGCCGAGCACCAGCCCGGCGACCATGAGCGGGGTCACGGCTGCGCCGGGATGGTGACGGCGCTCTTCTCGGCGAGTTTGCCGTCGACGAAGCAGAAGCGCCACAGATCCGGGCCCTCGCCGGTGATCGGGCTGATGCCGTAGTAGACACACGACGCGCCGGCCGGGGCGCCGGTGCGCAGATCGCTCTCTTCGAGGTCTTTCAGCGGCGCGGGCAGGGCGGCCAGCACCTGACTCTGCGCCGTTCCCTCCTTCTGCGCGTCGAACTGGGCGCGGGTGATGCTGGCCTTGCTCAGGTCCAGGCCGGCGTCGATCCACTGGTAGGCGACCCATCCGAGACCACCGCACAGGACCACGAGAACGACCGCGATGACGATGACGACCTTGCGCATTCCGATTCCTCCGTCGTTGTGGGGAGGACTCGAAGCCTTCCGAATTCCGGCGTCCAAATCGTCAGGCCATCGTTCGAACGAGAGCACCCCGCACGTCAACGAAAGTCAGAGACCGATTCTGCGGTACGCCAGACGACGCGTTCCCTGGCCAGGGGCCGCGTGTCGGTCAGTGCACCGGTGGTTTCAGCGCGTCGAGCAGGAAGCCGAGATATCGGCGCCGCCGATCGCCGTCCACTGCGACGGCGCTGAGCGCTGCCACGATCATGGCGATCAGGTAGGGCAGGTCCTCGGGGTCCAGATCGGCACGGACGTTTCCGGCCTCCTGTGCCTTGCGCAGCAGCGGGGTGAGGGTCTCGGCGCAACCGGCGAGCAGCGCGGTGGTCTCCTCGGTGACGTTGCCCAGCGACGCGACCAGGCCTTTCTCGCGCAGAATGATCTCGTACAGCCGCTCGGCGACGTTGAGCAGCGCGTCGCGGGGGGCGTCGGTCCGGGCGAACTCGGCGATCAGCGGCTCCACCTCGGTGGTGAAGATGTCGTCGTAGGCGGCGCGGGCCAGCGACTCCCGGTTGGGGAAGTGCCGGTAGAGGGTGGCGATCCCGACGCCGGCGACCTTGGCGATGTGGTTGAGGGAGTCGCCGTCTCCGGTCGCGAAGACCTGCCGGGCGGCCGCCACGATCCGCGAGACGTTGGCGAAGGCGTCGGATCTCATCGCCGTGTGGCTCTTCTCACCGCGCTTGACGATCACGCCTAAACGATAGCATCCTCTCGTTTTGAGAGTTGACTATCACTTAGGGGTTCCCGTGTCGACGCTGCTGTACCGCATCGGAAAGAGCGCCTACGCCCATCCGTGGCGCCTGCTCACCGCCTGGCTGCTGTTGCTCGCCGCCATCGGCGGTTCGCTGGCGGCGTTCCCGATGCACCTCAAGAACGAGATCCGGATCGACGGAACACCCGCCCAGCAGGTCATCGACGACCTCGCCGATCGGCTCCCGGAAGCCTCCGGCGGCCAGGGCATCATCGCGCTGCGCGCCCCGGCCGGCGCCCACGTCGACGACCCGGCCAACCAGCGGGCCCTGCTCGCCGCGGTCGACGCGATCTACCGCAGCGAACACGTCATCGACGCGCGCACCGCAACGGCGGCAGCCGGCGACACCCTGATCGAAGCGGCCACGGCCATCGCCCAGGCCACGCCGGCCCCGGCCGCCGGCCGCCCGCTCCCGCTGATCTCCGGTGGCACCCCGGTGCCCGGCGTCCTGCTCTCCGGCGACCGCGCCGCTGCCCTGATCACCTTCCAGTTCGACAGGCAGACCTTCGAACTGCCCGCCGGCGCCATCGAGCGGATCGTCGACGCGGCGACCAGCGCGGTCAGCGGCAGCGGCCTCGGTGTCTACCCGTCGTCGGCGATGATCGAGCTGCCCGAGGTGGTCGGCGCCGGTGAGATCATCGGCGTGCTGATCGCCGCCGCGGTGCTGGTCGTGACCCTGGGCTCGGTGATCGCCGCCGGCCTGCCGCTGGTGTCCGCCTTCGCCGGGGTGGCGACCGGTGTCGGCGGCGCTCTCGCGCTCTCGCACGTGCTGCAGATCCACTCGCTCACCGTGGTGCTGGCCCTGATGATCGGGCTCGCCGTCGGCATCGACTACGCGCTGTTCATCGTCAACCGCCAGCGCCGCCTGATCCTCGACCAGGGGCTCAGCGCCCACGAGGCGACCGGCCGCGCCACCGGCACCGCCGGCAACGCCGTCCTGTTCGCCGGCGCCACCGTCGTCATCGCGCTGGCCGCCCTGACCGTCATCGGGATCGAGCTGCTGACCGTGATGGCGCTGGTCGCCGCGGCCACCGTGATCCTGGTCGTCGCCGCCTCCCTGACCCTGCTGCCCGCCCTGCTCGGCCTCGCCGGCTCCCCACGCCCCCGCCGCGGCGCGACCCGTGACCACGGCACCCACCGACTCGCCACCCGCTGGGCCGGCCTGCTGGTCCGCCGTCGTCATCTGATCGCCCCGGCCGCCGCCCTGCTCGCCCTGGCCCTGGCCGTCCCGGCCCTGCACATGCGGCTCGGACTGCCGTCCGGCGAGGCGTACGACACCGGCACACCCCAGCGCACCAGCTACGAGATCGTCGACGACAGCTTCGGCGCCGGCTACAACGGCCCACTGATCATCTCGGCCTCCGCCGACGACGGGCCCATCGACATCAGCGACCTCACCGGCCTGCACCGCGACCTCAGCAGCCTCGACGGCGTCGGCCTCGCCGGGCTCAGCGCCGACGGCGGCACCGCCGTGCTGTCGGTCGTCCCGGAGACCGGACCCAACGACGAACGCACCGCCGACCTGGTCCGTGCCATCCGCGACCACACCGGCTCCTACCAGGCCGACTGGGACCTCGCGGTCGGCGTCACCGGGTTCGCCGCCCTGGCCATCGACGTCTCCGAGCGCCTCGCCGACGTGCTGCCCGTCTACCTCGGCGTCGTCCTGCTGCTGTCGCTGCTCGTACTCCTGCTGGTCTTCCGTTCGATCCTGGTCCCGCTCAGCGCCACCGCCGGCTTCCTGCTCAGCATCGCCGCGACCTTCGGCGTCACCACAGCCGTCTTCCAGTGGGGCTGGCTGCAGAATCTGCTCGGCATGGACGCCACCACCCCGGTGCTCAGCCTGCTGCCGATCATCGTCACCGGCGTCCTCTACGGACTCGCCATGGACTACCAGGTCTTCCTGGTCTCCTCGATGCGCGAGGCCCGCGTCCACGGCCGGCACGGCAACGACGCGGTCGTCCACGGCTTCGGCCAGGCCGGCCGGGTGGTCGTCGCCGCCGCCGTGATCATGACAGCGGTCTTCGCGGGCTTCATCTTCAACGCCGACCCGATGATCAAGCAGTTCGGGCTGGCGCTCGCCGCCGGCATCCTGATCGACGCCTTCCTGATCCGGCTCACCCTGATCCCCGCGCTGATGGCCACCTTCGGTGACCGGGCCTGGAACCTGCCCGGCCCGCTCGCCCGGCTGCTCCCGGACCTGGACATCGAAGGCGACCGCCTGATCACCCACCTGGCCGGCAGCGCCACCACCAGGCAGCCGGAGCCCACGCCGGTCGCGCGATAGCCAGCCCGGCCGGGACCGCGAGCCGTCGCTCACGACTGGAATGCGTGCGGTTTTACCGTGGTGGGCGACGGCCGGGACCGTGAGCCGTCGCTCACGACTGGAATGCGTGCGGTTTTACCGTGGTGGGCGACGGCTGGGACCGTGAGCCGTCGCTGGGCGCGGGAATGCGGGCGGAATTACCGGGGTGAGCGACGGCTGGCGGGGCGAGCGGCCTGTTCCGGGTGCCGGCGGGACGGTCAATGGTGCGGGTGGGGAGTTGTGGCGCGTACCGAATCGTGGTTCAAGGTGGTTTTGATCTGGTTCAGCAGGGCTGCGGCGGTGAACGGCTTGTTGAGGATGGGCACGCCCTCCGGGAGGCGGCGATCACTGTCGGCGGTGTAGCCCGACATGAAGACGATGCGCATCGACGGGCAGGCCCGGAGCGACGTCTGGATGAACTCCAGGACCGGCATGCCCGGCATGATGACGTCCGACAGCAGGAGATCGAACCCGGCCGGGTCGTCGTGCACGTGCCGCAGCGCCTCGTCGCGAGTGGCGGCGTCGACGACCTGGTAACCGCCTCGGGTCAGCACCCGGCGGGTGATGGCGCGGATGTCGTCGTCGTCCTCGACGACCAGAATGCGTTCGCCCAGCCCGCGGGCTGCTTCACCGGCGGTGGGCAGCGGCTCGGTGGCCGGTGGCGGCTGGTCGGCGGCCGGCAGGAAGACGGTGATCCGGGTGCCCGCGCCGGGCGCCGAGTCGACGGCGATTGCACCCGCCGCCTCGTGCACGGCGCCGTAGACGGTCGCCAGGCCCAGGCCGCTGCCCTGACCGGTGGCGCGGGTGGTGAAGAACGGCTCGAACGCCCGCCGCTGGACCTCCTCGTCCATGCCGCAGCCCGTGTCGGCGACGGTGAGACTGACGAAACGCTGCGATGCGGGCCGGGCGCCCAGCGCCGTGGCCGGGACCTGGCCGGTCTGTCGCGTCCGGATGACGAGGCTTCCGCCTTCCGGCATCGCGGCCCGTGCGTTCACCACCAGGTTCATGATGATCTGTTCCAGTCGGCTGGGATCGATGGTGACGTGGTCGAGGTCCGGTTCGATGTCGATGACGAACTCGATGTCCTCGCCGATGGTGCGGCGCAGCAGTCGTTCGATCTGGCTGACCACGTGGTTGAGGTCCACCACCTCGGGGTGCGAGGGTTGCAGGCGGCTGAAGATGAGCAGCTGGCGGGTCAGTGCGGCGGCGCGGCGGGCGGCGTCGTCGATGTTCTCCAGGTCGGGGCGGCACGGGTGGTCGGGTCCGAGCTCGTCGAGCACGAAACCGGTGTAGCCGCTGATCACGCCGAGGATGTTGTTGAAGTCGTGGGCGACCCCGCCGGCCAGCTGGCCCAGGGAGTCGAGGCGTTCCGCCTGGTGGAGCTGGCGTTCCAGTTCGCGGCGACGGTCCGCGGCCTCGACCTCGGCGGTGATGTCGCGCAGGATGCCCTCGACGGCGATCGGCACGTCACCGTCGTACACCGCGACGAGACGCTGTTCGGCGCAGGCACGGGTGCCGTCGGTGCGGGGCCAGTGCAGGACGAGCGGGGTCTCCGGCGGTGACTGCCACGATCGCCGCATGACGTCGCGGTCCTCGGGGTCGGTGGTGTCGAAGAGCAGTTCGGGACGCTCGTACAACTCGTCGGGGGTCAGGCCGGTGATCGAGGCCACGGCCGGGCTGATGTATTCGAGTTCCGGAGTCCGGCCGGGACGAAACCGGAACAGCACGTCCTGAAGGTTCTCCGCCACCAGCCGGAACCGTTCCTCACTGGTGGCCAGCGCCGCCTCGGCCCGCCGCCGTTTGTGACGATCCCGGGCGTCGCGGAGTTCGCGCTGCACGGCCGGCGCGAGGCGGGCGAGTTTGTCCTTGAGCACGAAGTCGGCGGCCCCGGCGCGCATCAGGGCGGTGGCGGACTCCTCGCCGATCTGGCCGGACACGACGATGAACGGCACGTCCATTCCGGTTTCGCGCAGCAGCCGCAACGCGGACTCGGCGTCGAACATCGGCATCCGGTTGTCGGAGATCACGATGTCGGGGGAGCGGCGCTGCAACGCGGCCCGCATCCCCTCGGCGGTCTCGACCTGCTCGTAGTCGAGCCGCAGGCCGGACCGGCGCAGCCGGTTGACCACCAGGACGGCGTCGTCCTCGCTGTCCTCGATGAGCAGCAGCCGGATCTGGTCCGGCTCCTCAGTCATGATGTCGTCCGACCGGCCGGTTCACCAGCAGCCAGTACATGCCGAGCACCCGCACCGCTTCCAGGAACTCGTCGAACGCCACCGGTTTGCGGACGAAACTGTTGGCGCCGAGGTCGTAGGTGTTCACGATGTCGCGTTCCTCGGTGGACGTGGTGAGCACGACGACGGGCAGATACCTGGTCCGCGGGTCGTCGCGGATGTGCCGCAGCACCTCCAGACCGGTGACCTTCGGCATGTTGAGGTCCAGCAGCACGAGCGCCGGCAGCGCGTCGGGTTGCCCGTCGGCGGGGAACAGGTACCGGATCGCCTCCTCCCCGTCGCTGGCGATGTCCACGGTGTTGGTGATGTTGTTCTTCTTCAGCGCCCGCAGGGTGAGCGCCACGTCGTCGGGGCTGTCGTCGACGAGCAGGATCCTGCCGTGGATGTTCATTGCGTTCCCTTCGCCCGGCTCATCAGGTTGAAGTAGAACGTCGCGCCCCGGTCCACCTCGGCCTCGGCGAAGATGTGACCGCCGTGGCGGCGCACGATGCGGGCCACGGTCGCGAGCCCGATGCCGGTGCCCTCGAAGTCGGAGGTCGTGTGCAGCCGCTGGAACGCGTCGAAGAGCTTGCCGGCGTAGGCCATGTCGAAACCGACGCCGTTGTCGCGTACGAAGAAGCAGGTCTCGCCGGACCGGACGGTGCGGCCGACCTCGATGGTGGCCGTGTCGCGTGTGGCGGTGAACTTCCAGGCGTTGGCCAGCAGATTCTGCAGGGCGAGCCGGAACAGGTGCGGGTCGGCCTCGACGGTGAGCCCGTCGGGCACGATCAGCTCGACGATGCGGTCCGGATCCGTTCCCCGCAGGTCCCCGATCACCTCCTGGCACATCGCCGAGATGTCCACGGCAGCGCGGTCCAGGTCGGCCCGGGTGGCCCGGGACAGATTGAGCAGGGCGTCGATCATCCGGCCCATCCGGCCGACGTTGCGCTGCAGCCGGTTCAGGTAGTCCTTGCCGACGTCGTCGAGGACGTCACCGTAGTCCTCCAGCAGGGCGTCGCTGAATCCGTGCAGCGACCGCAGCGGCGCACGCAGATCGTGCGAGACCGAGTAGGCGAACGCGTCGAGCTCCTTGGTCGAGGCCTCCAGCTCGGCGGTACGCTGCGCCACCCGCGTCTCGAGGCTGCTGTTGAGACGCCGGACCTCGTCCTCGGCCCGTTTACGTTCGGTGATGTCGGTGGAGATGCCACACACGGCGTAGGGTTTGCCGACGCTGTTCAGGACCGGGAACTTCACCGACATGTACGTGTGCACACCGTCGACGCTGTCGGCGGTCTCCTCGTACTGAACGGTTCTGCCGGCCTCGGCGACCCTCAGGTCGTTGGCACGCAACTGCTCGGCGAGTCCGGGCGGGAAGACGCCACGATCGTCGAGTTCCACGACACGGTCACGGGTGACCCCGAACAACCGCTCCCATTCCCGGTTCACGAGCAGGTACCGGCCGTTGTCGACCCGCTTCATGTAGATGATCGACTCGGTGTTGTCGATCAGCTTCTGCAGCTGATTGTGGCTGGCCGTCGCCTCCTTCTGCGCCTCGGCACGGGCCCGGCCGGCCCGCGCGACGACGTTCAGGCAGTAGACGCCGAACCCGCCGAGCAGCCCGAGGTTGACGCCGGCCAGCGCCATGGTCGTCCGGTCGGTGTGCTTGCGGATCAGCAGGCTGCCCAGCACCGAACTGGCCGCGACGGCAGCCGACAGGACGAGGCGGACATCGACCGTGACCGGCCGGGACAGTGCCATGGCGCCGGCTCTTGCGACCGCAGCAGTCATCGCCATGGCGGCCCCCGATGCGCCCGAGCTTGGTCAGGGCATGACGCTAACACCGTGTGCAATCACATCGGGTGGCTTTCGTCAGGGTCGGACCGATGCTCGTACTCGATGTGCAGCATGCTCCCGGCAAGATCCACGAGACGCCGGACACCGCGATGGTCAGGTGCCGAACCGTGCACGATGCCGACATACGCCAGCGTGCCGTGCCGCCAGTCCAGAGCCGTGCCCGGCTGTGCCAGCACCTCCACCGACTGGATTCCCGGCACCTCACCGAGCCGGTCGACACCGTCGAGACGGCGTAACGCCACCGCGTCCATGGGCGGGGTGAGGAAGTACTGGAACGCGTGCCGCCGGTAGACGGCCCGCGGTGGCTCGTAGGGCCGGCCCAGCGCCACCGTCAGCGCGGCCCGCACCAGGTCGAATCCCCGTGCGCGCCGGACCAGGTCGGCGACGTACCCGCCGAGGCGGCCGTTGATCTCGATGATCCGCGGCCCGTCCGGGGTGAGCTTGACCTCGGTGTGGGTGACGCCGTGGCGTACGCCCAGGGCCGTGAGAGCCGCCGTCGTCAGCGCCAGGACCTGCGCCCGCCAGGCCTCGCTCAACGTCCCCGGGACGACATACCCGGTCTCGCGCAGCGGCGCCGCCAGGGGGAACTTTCCGGTGACCTCGATGTGCCGGATCTCGCCGTTCGAAGTGATCGACTCGACGGAGACGTAGTCGGCCCAGCCTGCTCCGGCGGCTGCGGGATCGCCGTGGAGCATCTGCTCGACGACGAACTCGGCCGGGGCGCCGCCGGACGCCGGATCGGTGAAGGCACGCAACCGGCGATGCGCTTCGTCGATGTCGTGCACCGTGCAGGTCCGTGCGCTCGCCGACCCGCTGCGCGGTTTCAGGACGGCCGGGAGACCGGCGGCGTCCAGGGCCGGACCGAGCTCGCCCGGGTCGCGCACGAGCCGGCACGGAGTGTGCTGCACACCGGCTTCGGCGAGCACCCGCCGCTGGGTGTACTTGTCGGTCAGCGCCGCCGCGGTGGGAACACTGAGGAAGGGCAGGCCACGACGCTCGGCCAGGGCGGCGGTCCGGTTCAACCGGCTCTCGCTGAACGTCACGATGCCGGTGAGTCCGGCACACTCGGGCCGGTTCAGGATCTCCTCGTCGGACGCCCCGGTGATGTCGCAGACCGGCGCCAGCGCACGCAGATCGTCGTAGTGGCGCCGCACGTGCGGCAACGCCCGGTCACAGAGGAAGACGACCTCGGCCAGGTTCCGGGCGGAGGCGAGGATGCCCATCGGGCTGGCCGACCCGAAGTCGAACACCACGGCCAGCCGCGGCAGCACCCCCGGAGAAGTCATGGGGTCGCCGATTGTGAGCCGGCGACCGGGGCGGGGAAGAAGCCGGAGCGCTGGAAGAACCGTACGTAATGGCCGAGAAGCCGGGTGTCGACCGGGGGCATCGTGATGCCGGATCCGGCCAGCGCGCGCCGGGCGTTGTCCCGGCCGAAGCGGGGGAACACGCCGGCGAAGTACATCTCCTTGACCACGAGGCCGCTGTGCGGGCTGCGGTCGACCCAGAGCGGGACGAACGGTGTGAACGGGTGCCGCGGATCGCCGGCCACGAACGCGACCACCCGGGTCACCCACTCGCGCAACGGCAGCTCCTCGACCGGGTAGCCGTGCTCGCGCAGCACCTGTGTCATGTCCCGCAGTGTCGCCGGGCGCGGATTCGTCAGGTGGTAGGTGTGCGTCCGGGCGGTCCGGTGCAGCGCGATGTGGACGATCTGTGCCGCCAGCACGTCGACCGGCACGAGGTCGAGGGGGATGTCGGCGTCCGGTGCGATCCCGGTGTCGACGATCAGACGCAACAGCGCGCAGGTGGCGTTCTCCAGGTTCCACGTGCCCTGCGTCAGATCGCCGGAGATCTCGTACGGCCGGTGGACGGCCACCGGCAGCCCGGCGCCGGCCGCCTCGGCCAGCACCTTCTCGGCCATCCATTTCGTCTCGGTGTAGCCCATGAACAGGTGCTCCGGGTGGTCCAGCGGGGTGTCCTCGGTGACCTCGCGTATCCCGGCGGCCCCGGACCCGGCGAGCACCGCGAGTGTGGAGACGAAGTGCACCGGTGTCCGCCGGTGCGTCGCGAGCCGCACGATCTCCCGGGTGCCGCCGACCGTGACCGGGGCCAGGCGGGCGTACGGATAGGTGAAGTTGACGTAGGCGCCGGCGTGCAGGATCAGGTCGGTTCCGGCGGCCAGTTCGGCGAATCGTGCCTCGGTGAGCCCGAGCCGCGGCCGGCTGAGGTCGCCGGTCAACGCCCGGACCCGGTCCGGGGGCAGGTCGCCGAGCCGGTATTGCCGCTGCCCGATCTCGAGACGGTGCCGCGCGTGCTGCGGGTCGTCGGCGCGGACCAGGCAGGACACCTCCGCGTCGGTTTCGGTCAGCAGCCGGCGCAGCAGGTAGCCGCCGAGGAATCCGGTGCCACCGGTGAGCAGCACGCGCCGGATCGTGGCGGGCGCCACCGCCCTGGCGGGCGACCGTGGCCGGATCACCGCGGCGGACCGGCCGATCGTCCGCAGATCGGCCTCCATCGCGGCGCTGTCCTCGTCGTGCAGGCCGGCCCGTGCCTGCTGCACCGCGGCGATCGAGCCGGCCAGGGTCGGGTCGGCCAGCAGCCGCGCGGTCAGGAACCGGCTCTGGCCCGGGTCGACACCGAACATCGTCTGCAGCCGGACGAACAGACGCGCCGCGAGCAGGGAGTTGCCGCCCAGGTCGAAGAAGCTGTCGTCGAGCCCGACCTCGTCGGGCGCCACGTCGAGGACCTCCGCCCACAGCCGGGCCATCCCGACCTCGATCGGCGTCCCGGGCGGGTGCGCCGGTGCGGTGCCGTGGACCGGGCCGGCCGCGGTGGTGGTCAGGAGGGCCGCCCGGTCGATCTTGCCGGTGCCGGCCAGCGGCAGGCGATCGAGCGCCACGATCCGGGCCGGGATCATGTGGCGCGGCAGCCGGTCGGCGAGCGCGGCCCGGACCGCGGCCACCGTGACGCCGGGATGGGCCGGCTGGAAGAAGGCGACGATCGTGCGGGTGTCCGCGTCGTCGCCGGTGGCGACGACGGCCGCTTCCGCGACCCCGTCCGAGCCGGCCAGCACCGTCTCGATCTCGTCCAGCTCGACCCGGAAGCCGCGAACCTTCAGCATCCGGTCCCGGCGGCCGAGGAAGTCGATCTCACCGCCGGGCAGCCAACGGGCCCGATCGCCGGTACGGAACAGCCGCGCGCCCGGACGGCCGGAGAAACGGTCCGGCACGAACCGGACGGCGGTCAGCTCCGGATCGTTGACGTAGCCCAGGGCGACACCGTCACCGCCGACCCACAGTTCGCCCTCGGCACCGACCGGCACCGGATCGCCGTCGTCGGCGAGGATGTGACAGGTGGAGCCGGACACCGGCCGCCCGATCGGAATCCGGGTCGTCCGGTCCGGCACGTCGACGATGTGGTGGGTGGTGGAGAAGGTGGTGTTCTCGGTCGGCCCGTACCCGTTGAGGAACCGCCCGGGTGGTCCCGCGGCCAGCACCGAGCGCACGTGGGCGGGCACCAGGACGTCGCCGCCCGCGATCAGGCAGCGCAGCCCGGCGAACATGCCGGGACGGGTCCGGGCGCACTCGTGGAACACCCCGGCGGTCAGCCACACCACCGTGACGGCGTGCGTGGTGAACGCTTCCTCCAGCCGAACCGGGTCCAGCAGGGTCGCCTGATCGACGATGATCAGGCGGGCGCCGTTCAGCAGCGCGCCCCAGATCTCGAAGACCGAGGCGTCGAACGCGGGGTGGCCGGTGTGCGTGACCCGGTCGGCAGCGGTGACCTGCAGATAGTCGGCGCCGATCACCAGGCGGGCGATCGCCCGGTGCGGCACCGCGACCGCCTTCGGCACACCCGTCGAGCCGGAGGTGAACATGATGTAGGCCGGATCCAGGCCGGTCGCGACGCCGGGCGGGAGCGGGTCCACGTGCCGGTGGTCGGTGGCCGTCACTCCGGCGCAGCCCGCCAGGACGCCGGCGGTGTCCGGCAGCCTGACCACGTGCCGGATGCCGATCTCGTCCATCAGGGTCTGCAACCGCGCCACCGGATCCGACGGATCCAGCGGGACATAGACCGCGCCCGCCTTCAGGATGGCGAGCATCCCGGCCGGGGCCTCCAGACACCTGTCGCCCAGCAGTCCCACCGGGTCGCCGGGCCGTACCCCGATCTCGAGCAGGCGGGCGGCCAGGCCGTCGGACCAGCGGTCGAGTTCGGCGTAGGTGATGTGCCGGTCACCCTCGACGACCGCCGCCGCGCCGGGCGCCGCCGCGACCCGGGCCGCGAACAGGTCCGGGATCGTCGACCTGCCCGGAAGGCCGGCTGGGTGACCCGACCGATCAGCATCCACGAGAACCTCCGGCCACCAGCGATGTCGCCGCACCAGCGTCGCGGCCGACGAGATCGGCCGCTCTCACCCATCGTGTCTGCCGCACTTCGATCCGTGAAGGCAAGTACCTCGATCGCTTGACGTCCCAGCCGGGTCACTCCCCGTTCTCGATGATCAGGTCCGCGTTCTCGCGGACCTCCTCGGCCGCGTAGAACGCGTCCTCGTGCCGGGCCCATCGGGCCCAATGCGGGGCATAGGTCTGCCCATCCCGATCCAGCGCCCGCCGCCTGCGGATCACCGTGGGGCTGTCAACCCAGATCAACCCACTGGTGTACGGGCGGAGCGCGCGCCCACCCGCACCGACTCCCTCGACGACCAGCCAGCCGGCGTCCGGCACCGGATGCTCCTCGGCGTACGCGCCGGCCGCCCAGTCCCAGCGCCGCCACACCGCGGGGCGTCCCTCGGCCAGCGGCGTCAGCACCCAGTCCCGTAGCGCGGCGACGCCCTGGTCCAGGCCGTCCCATCCGGCGTACAGGTCGTCCATGTGGATCAGCGGCGCGCCGAGCCGGGCCGCCACCGCCCGTGCCAGAGTCGTCTTGCCGGCCCCGGACCGGCCCTCCACCGCCAGCACCCGCCGGCTTCCGGCCCGAGCCGGCCGGCCCACCGCCCACGCCACCACCCGGGCGGCGGCCTCGTCGAGCACCTCGCTCATCCGATCAGCGACACTCGCTCGGCGATGGTCACGAGGGCCCTCCAACGTCGGCCGGATCCGCGGTATGCCCGCGGGTCAGAAGTCCAGGTGCTGGTATTCGACGCCGTCCAGCCAGCCGGTCAGCTCCGCCACCTCGTCGCCGGTCATGCCGTGGGCGACCCATTCCTCCTGGTCGTCGAGCCGGAGGAAGCCCTTCGCGGCGAAGGCGCGCCGCAGGTAGTCGGTGAAGGCCAGGCCGTGCTCCTCCTCCCGGACGACCGGATCCGCGCCGGCGTGCGGCAGCCAGACCGAGTACGGGCCGCCGCCGCTGATGTTGGCCTTGTGCAGGTAGTCGGCGGCGATGACGACGGCCAGTGGCCCGGCGAGTTCCGGATGCAGGTCCGCCGACTCGTCCACCCAGTCCTCGACCTCGGACCACGCCGTGTCGAGGTCGATGACCTCCAGCGGGTCGGCGACGGCGAGATGTTCGGGCACATCGGGCGGGAACGGGCCGTCCCAGGTGCCGCGGGGCACGAGGTCGATCGTTCCGACGATGCGCCAGAAGGCGGCCAGCGCCGGCGGCACCGCCGATCCGGTGATCTGTTCCAGTTCGCGCAGCCGGTCCTCGATGTCCGCGTCGGGGCCGGGCAGTGCCTGCTCGAGACCGACCGGCCAGCCGCGGGCGATGAGAGCCGCGGTGAGGTTGGCGGCGTTCTGCCGGACCCGGTCCATGGTCAGGGCGGCCACCTGTTCGGCTTCCGCGCGCCACACGTCGTCGAGGTGGGCGACGGCGCCGAGGTCGCGCCACACTCCTCGATGGTCCCCGTCGAGATAGCGTGCGACGAGCTCACCCGGTCGCAGCTCCCGGCCGGCAGGTGTCGCCGTCTGCGCTGCCCGCAGGGCCCGGGCAGCGTCGAGCGCCGGGCCGGTGACGGCCGGATCGGCATGCGTGAGCACTTCGCGGGCCACCCAGCCCAGGTCTTCGTGATCACGGAGCTGCACGCACAGATCAAGCCACCGGTGGTCCTGCGACACCAGATCGCGCAGTCCCTCCGCGTGCCACTCAGGGCCGGATGCGGAGAAGGATCGCGGTGTCAGAAAGCTGAGCGCCTCGCTCGCAGCCGCCAGGCCGGCCGTGGTCGCCAGACGTTCGCCGGAGAACAGATGGCCGAGGTTGTCCCACGCCGTTCCGTCGTCGGTGAACATGACCTTCACCGCCATGAACCGGCCCAGGTGGTCGTGGTCATGGATCCCGTGCCGCAGGGCGTCGCGAGCCTCGGCGGTTCCGATCCCGAAAAGCGCGTGGGCGGCGGCGACCGTGACCGGCTGGACGAGACACCGCTCCCACAGCTCGATCAGGGCCGGAACGGCCGGCTCATACCGCAGCCGCCCGAGCTCGCGGATCTGGTCGGTCACCGCCCGCCAGTCATCGACAGCACGGATGGCGGCGATGCTCTTGTCCTGGTAGGCCTTCACCTCGTGTGCGGTGAGGTTGTTCCACTGCTCGATGTCGAGACGAGTCCGGCTGCCGAGATCCGGCCAGCGCGCGAGGGCTCCGAGAAGTGACTCCAGCACACGCGCGCCACTGATCTGATCTTCGCCCGGGTCGCTCACGCGCACAGTATGCCAAGTGATCTAGCGCAGCTTGAGAGCAGCGCAGTAGAGGGGATCTCCTGGCCGGCCGCCGTCGACTTCCTCGAAACGCCATGGCGATGCCGCGACCACGTCGTCGAACTCGGCGACACTGGCGAGCCAGTAGTCGAACCAGTCGGTCACCGTCTCGTCGTGGCGGACGCGGACACGTAGTTGTCCGCCCGGCCGGTTCGCCCGGATGTTCCGCAGGTGGTACCCGGTGTGATCCGGGTTCTCAGTCTGGTACGGATCGATGTTGGATCCGAGAATCACCGTCTCCGGATGAGCTGCCGCCGCCATCGCGGCCAGCCGTCGCGAAGCGGCCTCCGGCGAACCGAGCAGCGCCAGGTTGCCGCCCAGCAGCAGCAACGTGTCGAACACTCCGGTCGGTAGATGGTCGATGTCACCGACGTCGGCAGCCAGCCCGCGCTCCCGGCAGACAGTCACCGCACCGAGGGACGGGTCGATGCCCTGTACCTCCGCTCCTCGGTCACGCAACGCGGCCATGTGACGGCCTGCTCCACAACCGATGTCGAGAATGCGCCCGGCGGCCCGGCCGAGGAACGCGACCTCCCGGTCCGGCCAGAACTCCGGTCCCTGGAAGTAACGCGCGGCGTCCCCGTGGCCGGTGAACCCGTCGTCACGTTCGATCACCTCCGCGGCAACGCCTGGACCGGCCTGCCCGGCCCAGCACTGCTTGAGAAGGTCTCCGAACGCGTCTCCGACCACGAGGCTCATGAGATCGAGTGATATCAGACGACAGGCGCTGGGCGGAGATCGGGCAGACTCGGTGAGATGCGGATCAGGGCTGGTACGACGGACGATGTCGGCGCGGTGCTCCGGCTGATGGACGGTGCGGTGGCATGGCTGGTGGCCCGGGGGATCGCCGGACAGTGGGGCACCGAGCCGATGTCCGGCGATCCGGGGCGGATCGCCCGGTTCACCGCGATGGCCGAGCAGGGCGAGTTGCACGTCGCGATGGTCGCCGGCCAGGTGGCCGGTGTGCTCGGGGTGGGTTCCGCGATGGATTACGTCCCGGCGGTGGCCGAGCCCGAGTTGTACGTGCGGCTGCTGGTCACCGACCGGGCACATGAGGGCGCCGGAATCGGAGCGCGGCTGCTGGACCACGCTCGCGGGATCGCGCGGGAGCGTGGCGCAGGCTTGCTGCGGGTCGACTGTTATGCCGGGGCGGATGGCGCGCTCGTCAGGTACTACGAACAGCAGGGATTCACCGCCACCGAGACGTTCCGGGTCGGAGAATGGCCGGGGCAGTTGCTGGTCGAGCGACTCGAACACCGTTGACGCCGTCGACACGCGCTGAGGCCCCGGCCCGTGCTCGTCAGCGCATCGTTCCGCCGTGTACGAGATAGTGCAGGTCGCACAGCAGTTCCGAGAGGATCACCGGATCCAGGGCCGCGAAGTTCGGGGCACCGGAGAGGCGCGCGTCCCGGAAGGTCTGCACCGGGTCCTCGGCCGGGAACTGGACGCTGATCCCCGGGTCGAGGGGAAAGGTCAGCCCGCCCCGGCCCGGCAGGTGGCACTCGAGGGTGTCCTGGATGCCCGCGTCCATCGGCGTGCTCCGCTCCCACCATCCGCGCCGCTCCAGTTTCAGCAGCCGGTCGACCGCGACGTTCGCCCCGACGAATTCGGTCAGTCGCTGCTGGGCGGCCTGTTCCGCGGTCAACCGTCGCACCGGCCGCTGGAGCTGCAGGAACGGCTGGAGAATCTCGTAGTCGACGAACAACCGCGTCCAGGTGGGCAGGTCGGCCTCGATGTGCAGCGGGTGCGCGACACCGACCGAGGCATCGCCGGCCAGCACGAACTCCTTGTCGTCGACGTCTGCCGGGCTGCCGTCCTCGGCCACCCGGAACGCGGTGCCCACCGTCCCCTCCGCGGTGAACGTCGCCCACACCAGGCGCGACACCACGTGCCGCATCAGCGGGTGCTCGACGAGCAGCCGCCGGAACTCGTCGGCGGTCCACCGCCGCTGGACCACCATCGCCGTCTCCAGCCGGTGGATCAGGTCCGCGGCCACCGTACGGACGTCCTTCTTCAGCCCGGCATACCTCTTGTGGGCCGCCGTGGCGAGCGCCTCGTCGTCCTGGGCCCCGGGCTTGGGCAGGTCCTTGCGCCGCATGCCGTCGTCGTCCACGACGTAGGGCTTGAGTTGCTCGTCGAAGCCCACCACGAAGCGGCGCGGTCCGTAGTCGAGGGTGAGCCGGCCCCGGGCGTCCAGCCCGAAGTCGGGGACCAGCCGGTCAGCCAGCTGTTCGGCGGTGAGGCCCAGTTCCCCGGCGACGACGTCGATCCGCTCCTGCGCGGCATGTCTCAGCCCGGCGAACTTCACCTTCTGCGCGATGCCGTGCAGGTGCATGAGCGCCACCTCGGTGCCGATCTCCCGGAGCACGTCGAGCCCGGTCACGGCACGAGCGTGACCGCCTTCGCCGGGCCAGGCGCGGATGACCGGCGCGAGCCGGCGGACCGTGTCGTCGTCACCGGTCAGCGCCAGAGCCTCCAGAGCCCAGCTCTGCTTCGGCGGGCGTCCGGCCGATTCCCAGCTCTGGAACAGCGACCAGCCGAACTCGGCCAGCGAGGCCCGGTCGAGGGTCTCCCGCACGATCGCGACGCCCGGATACGGGGTGCCGATGCGGGACAACGCCAGCATGGTGCACAGGTGCCGGACGGCCGCCGCCGGCAACGCATGGCGGCGGCCGTGCAGCAGGATCGGGGCGAGTGCGGCGGTGTCATCGGCCCACGCCGGCAGGTCAGGCATCCGCTTCGGCAGGATCTCGGCCGGGTCGATCGACAGCAGCGCGTCCACGGCGGTGGCGGCGGCCGGCCCGTAGGCGACCGCGGCATCGCGGACGACGTCCTCGTGACCCGCCGCCGCCACGGTCCGCAGCGCCTGCTCCGCGGCCCGGCGTGCCGGACCGGCCGGACCGGCCGCGGCGGGCACCAGTTCGCGGGCTGCCGACTCCGGGTGCTGGCGCAGCCAGGACACCGCGATCCGCCGCACCGATTTGCCGCCGCCGAGCCACGTGGCCATCAGGGTCGCGACGTCGAGGCCTTCGGCGGGCAGCAGCAGGGGACCGTAGACGTCCGCCCCGCCCGTGCGGCGGGCGTTGTGCACCAGCACCGGCAGCGCCTCCACATCGAACCTGGCGAGCAGGCGGGGCAGGGTCCGGGGGGACCAGAAATCCGTCGGCCGCCAGTCCGCCAGAAACTCGTCCGTCATCGAACGCGGCGCATCGGTGAAGAACCTCTCCACGTCCACCGGATGCTGCGGGCGTCCGTCGCGCAGGTTCGCCGCCGTCCGCTCCCAGTGTTCCGGGCCGCTCAGTGGCGCTTCCTGCGCGAACTGCGCCAGTTGCGCCGCACGCTCACCGGGAAGCCAGCACACCCGGGTCAGGTCCGGCGGGGTGAGGCCGTCGACGACGATCGGCTTGTCCACCGTGCGTGCCCGGGTCCACGGCGGCGTCGCCAGCAACGGGTGCAGCGACTCGGCCGGTGCGGGCGGCAGCGTGGTCAGCGACGCGAGGATCGGCTCGATCTGCCGGCGGGACGCTTCCGGCAGCATGGGCAGCGCCGCTCGTACTATCTCCGGGCTCGCGGTGACGCGCCGGTGCAGCAGCTCGGTGACGCGCCGGTGGCTGCCCGGGGTATCGGCTGCGAGCCCGAGCAGGCGCAGTGCCCGCACCGGGAACCGTTCCGCGGCCTCCATCAGCGCGGGTTCCGTCAGGTCGTCGTCGACGTGGCGCAGCAGCGCCTCGAACGCCTCGTCGGTGGGAATCAGCGTGAGGCCGTTGAACACCGCACGCCGCTGCTCGGAAGAGCCGTTCTTACCGGCCAGATCGAGCAGGCGCGCCCCCACGATCGGCCCGATCACATCGAGGGCCGTGGCCAGCAGGCCGAGCGCCGGCGCCAGGTCGAAGTCGCGGACGCGGTGGCTGATCCGCTCCCACTCCTGCGGGGTGGACACCACGAACGCGGCCAGCGAGTCGTCGCGCAGCTCGGCTGGACAGTCCGCACCGAGCCACCCGGGTTCGGTGGGGAGCAGGAACGCCGCGAGCATGTGCTGCTTCGTGGACCGGTAGGGCTCGATCGCCTGCCGGGCCTGCTCGTATGCCGCGTCGTCGGCGAAGGCGAGGCGGGCCCGCACACGCTCCGCCGCCAGCCGCCACGGGGCGCCCAGCCAGTACGAGATGCGCTCGTTGCGGCCGAGGTGGCCGCCATATCCGTTCTGCAGGCCGCTCAGCTCCAGGACGGCCCGTGCGGCGAAGTCCAGTCCGTGTGCCGCGGCCCATCCGTCGGCGACCGCCGCCTTGACATGCCGATGGGCGAAGACGTCCCAGGAGGCCCACGCGGCCGCCGCCGCGCCGAGTGGGGTGATCCGGCTCCCGTCGAGGAACGCCACCGCGGCGGCCACCAGATCCGGTTCGCTGCTCCGGTCGGCCAGCACCCGCTCACGATGATCGCGTGTCTCGGCCAGGATGTCGTCGGCCTTGGCCGCCGCACCGTTCAGGGAGGGCGGACGACCAGCCGGCCGTCCGCCGCGCCGCGGCCGGATCCGGCGCACCCACGCGTCGGGAAGGACGAACGTGTCCTCGTCCGGAAGCTCGACCTCGAAACTGCGCACCCTGTGTCTCCCCAACTTGATGGACGATGGGCGGCACAGTATCGATGGGCTACGACAAAACCGAGTCGGCAGCTCCGGCATGCTCTATATTCGGCCCGAAGATCCGCAACGGCCGAGTTCGATGGGTGGCAGCGCAGTGACCATGACGCCGCTGCGGCCCGGTGACCCCGATCGGCTCGGGCAGTACGAGTTGCTGGGCCGGCTCGGCGCCGGCGGTATGGGCACCGTCTTCCTCGGCGCCGGCCCGGACGGGCAGCGGGCGGCGGTCAAGGCCATCCGCCCCGAGTGGTCGGCCGACCCCGCCTTCCTGGCGCGTTTCCGCAGCGAGGTGAAACGGGCGCGGGAGGTTCCGCCGTTCTGCACGGCCGCGGTCCTGGACGCCGACGTCGAACACGATCCGCCCTATCTGGTCGTCGAGTTCGTCGACGGGCCCAGCCTGGCCGGCGTCGTCGGAGAGCGAGGACCTCTCAACCCCTCCGAGGTGTACGGCGTAGCCGTCGGCGTCGCAACCGCACTCGTCGCCATCCACGGCGCCGGAGTCGTGCACCGCGACCTGAAACCGGCGAACGTCCTGCTCGCCGTCGGCCTGCCGAAGGTGATCGACTTCGGGATCGCCCGCGGGGCCGAGCTCAGCGCCGAGCTGACCGGTCCTGATCAGGTGATGGGTACGATCGGCTACGTCGCCCCGGAGAGCCTGGGCGGCTCCGGGAAGGCCGGTCCGGCCGCCGACGTCTTCGCCTGGGGTGTGCTGATCGGCTACGCGGCGACCGGCCGCACCCCGTTCCGCGGTGACTCCCCGATGGCGACGATCGGCCGGATGCTCACCCAGCCGCCCGACCTGAGCGGCATTCCCGGCTCGCTGCGTGACCTGGTCGCCACCACCCTGGAGAAGGATCCGGCGGGCCGGCCCACCGCCCGCGAGCTGCTCGACTCGCTGCTCAGCATGGGCACCGCCGACGTGTCCTCGAACGTCACCCCCGAGCTGCGGGAGGCCGCCCTCGCCGCCCGCGCCCGCTCCCGGCTGCGCCGATGGCCGCGACGGGTGCTGACCGCGGCTGTGGTAGCCGTGCTGCTGGGCACCGCCGGGTTCGCCGCCGTGCAGGCCCGCGCCGACGCCGACCGTGCCTCTGACCAGGCGAAACAGCAGCAACGTGAGCTCGTGCAGCAGGATCTGCTGGCTCGCTCGGCGGCCGCGCTGACCGCGGATCCGGGGCTGGCGTCGCGGCTGGCGGTCAGCGCCTACGGGATGGACCGGTCGGCGCGCAGCGGCGCCGCGGTGATGGCGGCCCTGGCCACCGGGTACGCGGGGGAGCTGACCACGGGCTCGCCGGTGGTCAGTGCCGCGTTCCGGCCGGACGGCAAGGTGATCGCGGTGGGCGGGGAGAGCACGGCCGAGTTGTGGGCGGCCTCCGCCCGTACCGCCGCGTTGCCCTCCGGGTTGGGAAACGTGAACGAACTGGCCTTCAGCTCGGACGGCCGCATCCTGGCCGTCGCCGCCGACCGGCTCACCCTGTGGAACGTCGCCGATCCGGCCGACCCACGCCTGCTCACCACCCGGGACCTCGGGCCGGCCGTCACCGACGTGCGGTTCAGCGCCGACGGGCGGCTGTTCACCGTCGCGGGCCGGGCCACCCTCTGGGACATCCGCGACCGGGCCCGGCCACGCGCGCTCTGGAACAGCACCGCCACCGTGATGAGCGCCGGCGGCGCCCTGTTCGCCGGCACCGGCGCCGACGGGCGGCTGACGCTCTGGCGTGCCTCCGGGGCCCGGATCGTCACCGGCGTCTCGACCGGCGTCCCGGTCGCTGTCAGTGCGGACGGCCGGCTCCTGGCGGTACAGGACGGCGAGAAGGCGATCCACTTCTACGACCTGACCGACCCGGCCGACCCACAACGCCGCGGCACCATCACGGTCTCCGGCGACCGGTTGTCAACGACCGAATTCGATCATTCTGGTACGGCCATCGCGCTCGGTCGTATCGACGGCACTGTCGAGGTGTGGAACGTCGCCGACCCGGACTCCCCGGTGCAGACGAAGGTGATGACCCGGACCGGCGGGTGGATCACCTCGATCGACTTCAGCCCCGACGGCGCCCGGATCCTGACGCCCGGGCCGCGCCTGACCAGGTCGGCGATGCTGTGGCAGATCGACGGGTTCACGCCGCGGCGCCGGGCCACCCTCAAGGGCGCCACCGTGATCCCGGCACGGACCGTCTCGGTGTCGGCGGAGGACGTGGTCGCCGCCGGATCAGCCGAGCACCTCGACTACTGGGACGTCATCGACGCCGGAAACCCGCGGCCGGCCGGTACCGCGAAACTCGCGCCGGCGGCCGGCGCGCCATTGGTGAGCAGCACCTACGCGGTCCACGGCACGACCTTCTACTACACCAGTGGCAGCCTCTACTCGCTGACCGGCGGCGTCCCGCGCAACGTCTTCCCGGACCTCGACGCGGGCGCCGTCCTCGACCTCGACCCGGTCCGTGGGCTGATCGCGGTCCTGGCCGGCGGCCCGCAGGAACAGATCCGCATCCACCGGCTGGCCGGCGACCAGCCACCACCGCTGGTCGCCACCATCCCGGCCACGAACGTGTTCACCGCCCGGTTCGGCCTGGCCGGCGGCACCCTAGCCGTCGCCGGCAGCGCCGGCCAGCAGAGCGGCAGCAGCAACGTCACCGTCTGGGACCTCGTCGACCCGGCCGCGCCGACGAGGACCGGGACGTTCGAGGTGAGCAGCGTCGGGCCGGCGGCGCTCGTCGCCGGACCCGCGTTCACCGTCACCGTCGGCCAGGATCTGACCGTGTGGAACAACCGGGACGGCAACGACCGTTCGGTCCGGACCGCCCGGCGCGCCGACTTCGGCCGGCCCGACTCGCTCGCCCTGTCCGCCGACGGGTCGCTGCTCGCGGTCACCTCAGGCGGCTCCACCGAGATCTGGAGCGTCGGCTTCGCCAGCGATCCGGTGCTGCTGGCGGTGCTGGGCGGGCGGACGACCGGGTCGGCGTTCAGCTCCCGGCAGCCGCTTCTGGTCACCGCTGATCCGGCCGGGGTGGCGCTCTGGGACCTGGTCCCGATCCGGGCGGTGCTGCGCGACCCGCTGCCCGCGGCCTGCGCGCAGACCAGCGGCCTCACGGCGGCGGAGTGGGCGGCGTACGCACCGGGCCTGAACTTCGAACGCCCCTGCTCCTGACCCGTGCTGTCGGCAACACGACGTACGAGCCGGCCGCCGTCCGCTGTCTTCACCATGACCCTTCCGTTCAGGAGGAGTGATGGGGACAGCGCATCGTCCGGTGTCGGCGCCCGCCGCCTGGGCCGTCAGTCTGGCCGCCACCGCGGCGTCCACCTACGCGTTGGACGCCTGCGCGGCCGCCGCCGGCGCCGGCCTGGTCGCCACCGGGCTGCTCGCCGACCTCGACCATCGATCGGTGGTGGCGTTCCTGCTGGCGAGCTATACGGTCTGGGTGTTCGGGCTGCGAGCCAACCTGCGAGCGAACGGCAGCCTGCTGGCGGCGACCGGCACCAGCACCAACGTGCTGTCGAAACTGGCGTACGACCTCACCCGCCGCCGGTTCGGCGACGGCCGCGCCGCCCGGCTGGCCGCCGCCGTGGCCTACACCGGCACCGAGGTCGCCAAGGAGGTGCCGTACTACGTGGCCGCGTTCGGCGCCGCCGCCGCGACCGACGCGATCACCACCGACGAGGCGCTGGTCTTCCTCGGCGGCGCCAACCTCGGCGCCGCGTTCTACGAGGTCGCGCTCGCCCGCCTCACCCGGGCCGTCCTCGCCCGCAACCGTGGTCACGCGTCGTTCGACATCGACTGGGTGCCGTCCGAATACCTCAACGACTACTACCGCACCGTCGAACCGGACGAACTCGCCACCATCGCGTTCCTCGTCGACGCGATGCGCCACGCCCAACCCGGTCAGCCGATCCTGTACGTCGGGACCGGTCCGACCCTCCACCATGTCTTCGCGTGCGCCGGGACGGCATCCGAGATCCATCTGGGCGACTACCTGCCGGAGAACCTGGCCGAGATCCGGCGATGGATCGAGCGCGCGCCAGGCGCCCACGACTGGCGGCCGTTCGTCCGATACACCCTGCAATGCGAGGGCAACCCCCATCCGTCCGACGACCAGGTGACCGCACGGGAAGACCTGACCAGAGCAAAGATCACCGATTTGGTACGGCTGGACGCCCGCAAACGCAACCCGGTGCACCGGAGCTACCCGACGGTGGTCAGCGCCTACTGTGCGGAATCGGCGACCGGCGACCGCGCCACCTGGGAACTGCTCATGCGCAACATCACCGGCCTGGTCGAGCCGGGCGGCCTGTTCCTCACCGCGGCGCTGCGCCGGTGCCGTGGCTACACGGTCGGTGGCAAGACCTTCCCCGGCGCCGACATCGACGAACACGACCTCCGAGCGGCTCTGCGCCCCGGCTTCGAACCACTGCACGAGAAGATCGAGGTGGTCCCGACCGCCCAGCATGACTCGCACGGCTACCACGGCATCCTGCTCTGCCGGGCACGCCGCGATCTTGGCGGGTGATCGGCTCCGGTTACGGTGGTGGACCATACAGAGGAGGAACATCGGTGGTCGACGGTTGCACGGTGACGGTGTGCCGGGATTGTTGTTGCGGCAGCCGGACCAAACATCCGGGAGTCGACCACGACGCCCAGCTCGACGGCCTACGGGCGGCGCTGGAGCCTGTTCACCGGGTGCGGACCAGCCTGTGTCTTGATGTGTGCTCGCAGTCCAACGTGATGGTGGTGCAGCCCGGTTCGGCGGCCCGGCGTGGGGGAGCACGGCCGGTGTGGTTCGGGCTGGTCCTCGACGATGCGGTGGTCAGCGATCTGGTGGCCTGGATCAGGTCCGGCGGGCCGGGCGTGGCCGCGCTGCCCGCGGTGCTGGAGCTGTCCGTGATCACCCCACCGGTCCTGACCGACCGCTGAGGTCTCCATCCACCCAGGCGCTCGCCACCCGGTGTCTCGAACGCCGCCCGTAGCCATCACCGCAGCGGTGATGCAAGCACACGTTGGCGTTGGGTGTGCCCGGGTCATCGTCCCGGCGTGGATGGTCGCTCACGCTCGGCCGTGCGTGCGCTTCTGTCTCTGCCCCGGCAATGACCGGAGCACACGATCGGCCAACGTGTGCGCTGGTAAACGTTGCCATCCCAACCCACACCACCCGCAGCTGCCCGAAACCGCCAGCCGTCGCCCAGCTCGGTAAAGTCGCCCGTATTCCGGTGCTCAGCGACGGCTGGCGGTTTCGGTCCGGACCGCGCCGGCAGAACTCGGCCGCGACTGCTCTACGGTTCTCGACCGAGCGGGCGGAGCCCGGTGGTGACCTTCAGTCGTAGGGGCGTGCCGACAACGGCAGTCCCGTGGTGGGGAAGGTCGTCGACTTGCAGGCCATCGGCACGGAACGCTACGGGATCGGCATCCCGAACAACCGCCCGCAGCTGTGCCGCGCGATCAACGAGGCGCTCGACGACTTCCTGCAGGACTCGTGGGAGGCAACGTTCAAGGACTTCCTCGGCCCGGCCGGCGTCAACCCGGCCAACAAGAACCCGAAGAAGACGTCGGCCTGCGAAGAACCCGGGCCGGCCTTCACCAAACGCTGACCCCACCGCGCGGCGGGTGGTCAGGTCAGGGTCCACTCCCAGTGGTAAGTGTCCGCTTTGAGCAGGTACTGGGGGAGGGTGTCGGGGCCGCATGAGGCGGTGCCGAGGCCTCGGTGGGCCGCGTCCAGGTGGATCACGGTCTCGGGCCGGGGGATCAGCTCGTCGTGGTGGGTCGCCCGGTCCAGGTCGGCGGCGGTGAAACGGGTGACGCTCACCTGCCGGGGCTGGTCCATGGTCAGTTCCACGGCGGGTAGGTCCGGACCGGTCAGGCGCAGTCGCCGGACCCCGTGCCGGCCGCCGCTCTCCTGCGGGCGCAGATACGGAGTGAACGCGTCGTCGATCCGGCAGGAGTGCTCACCGACCGGGCCGCCGGCGTGGCGATCCGGGTAGGTGTCGCGGGGACCATGCCCGTACCAGGACATCGACTCAAGGCCGGGTCCGAGATGGAAGACCGTCCCGACCCGGGGCACGTCGTCGAGCCCCACGGGCAGCGTCACCTCCTCCTGAACGCAGATGACCGGCCCGAAATCCCGGCTCGTCTGCCGGTGCAGCACCAGCCCGGCGGCAGTCTCGTACACCGCGTCGACGACCGTACGGTCCGCTTCCCGCCGGATCGCTGTCACCCGCCGCACCGGGTCGGCAAGACCGAGCCGCAGCCACCGTGCGGCCGACCCGCCGATCCGGTCGTTGTCGGTCGGCGCCCGCCAGAGGCTCAGCCGGGGCGCGGCAGCGAACACGGCATGAACCAGCAGGCCGTCGTCGTCCACTTCGGCGGGCCTGCTGTTCCCGGTCGCGCCGGACCGCCTCGCCAGCGTCCGCTGCTCCGGCCGGAGCCGGACCTGCGGCCGGGCGATCTCGGTCCCGGCCGGCGCCCACGGCTGGTCCGCACCGACGGACACGCGGAGGGTGAGCCACTGCTCGGCCTCCGGGTCGCCGCCGCTCGCCGGGGCCGGAATCACCGCCTCCTGCCTGGGTCCGAGTTCCGGCAGCGTCAGGGGCAGCAGCGAGCCGTCCAGTTCCCAGGCCGCGTTCAGCCAGCCGAGATCACGGAAGGCGCTGCGGTTGACGATCCGCACCTTCCCCTCCCCGGCGTCGGACAGCCGGATCGGGGAGGCCAGTTCCCGATGTTCGTCCATCGCCGGTTTCGGGGTCCGGTCCGGGAAGACCAGGCCGTCGGCGCAGAACGTGCCGTCGTTCGGGCTGTCACCGAAGTCGCCGCCGTAGGCCCAGCGGTACCCCGATTCGGCCACACCATCCGTCCAGTGCTCGCTGCTGGACGGACCGGCCGGCCGCCCGTCGGAGAGCCGTTGCAGGATGCCGTGGTCCCAGAACTCCCAGACGAACCCGCCTTGCAGTCCGGGGGTGGTCTCGATGGCGGCCCAGTGATCGGCGAGGGTGCCGTTGCTGTTGCCCATGGCGTGCGAGTACTCGCACATGATCAGTGGCCGGTTCTGCTCACCGGAGCGGGCGTGCTCGACGATCTGCGCCAGGGTCGGGTACATCGGGCAGACGATGTCGCTGCCGGTCAGCCCGCCGGTCCAGTCGTCCTTGATCGCCCCCTCGTACTGCAACGGCCGGGTCGGGTCGGCGCGGCGCAGCCATCCGGCCGCCGCGTCGTGGTTGGCCCCGTAGTCGCTCTCGTTGCCCAGCGACCAGATGATCACGCTGGGGTGGTTGCGGTCGCGGGACACCATCCGGGCCACCCGGTCGACGAAGGCGGGCAGGTAGCGCACGTCGTCGGCGATCTCGTGGGCGTGGTCGTGGGCCTCGATGTCGGCCTCGTCGACGACGTACAACCCCAGTTCGTCGGCGAGGTCGAGCAACACCGGGTCGTTCGGGTAGTGCGAGGTGCGGATCGCGTTGAACCCGTGCCGCTTCATCAGGACCAGGTCGGCGCGCATCTGCTCGGCGGTGACGGTTCGCCCGGTGCGGGGGTCGAAGTCGTGCCGGTTGACGCCGCGGATCATCACCCGCACCCCGTTGACCAGCAGGTCCCGCCCGGCGATGGCGACAGTCCGAAAACCGATCCGGATCTGTGTACGGTCCAGCTCGGCCCCGCCGGCATCGTGCAGGACGACGTCCAGCGTCGACAACGCCGGTGTCTCGTCCGACCAGGGCACGACATCCGGGACGACGGTGGAGAACCGCGGTTCGGCCCACCAGTCGGACACCCGGTCCACGTCGATCTGCCGCTGTTCGTGGGCGGTGTCCAGCGGCACCGGCCGGCCGTCGAGGGTGACGGTGACCCGCCAGCCGCCGGGCAGCACCGGCCCGGTGCCGAGGACCCGCACGTCGACCCGCAGACTCCCGTCCCGATCGGCGACGGTCCGCAGGTCACCCAGATACGTGGGGCCGGTGCTGTACAGGAACACCGAACGGGTCAGCCCGGCGTGCCACCACTGGTCCTGGTCCTCGATCGCGGACGCGTCCGACCACTTGACCACGGTCAGGCGGACCGTGTTGGTCTCGCCCGGCCGTACCGCCGCGGTGATGTCGAACTCGCTGGCCAGGTGCGAATCCTTGCCCCAGCCCACCTCGACGCCGTTGACCCGGGCCAGCAGCACGCTCTCCGCCGCTCCGACGTGCAGCACGATCCGGCGGCCGGCCCACGCGGCGGGCACGTCGACGTCGCGCTCGTACACGCCTGTCGGGTTGTGTTCCGGCAGCCGCAGCGGCGCACCCGGCCAGGGCATCGTCACGTTGGTGTAATGCGGCAGGTCGGCACCGCCGGCCTCCTGCACGGTCCACGCGCCGGGGACCCGGATCCCGGTCCAGTCGTCGCCGGCCGCCTGCTCCGGGTGGTCGAGGAGCTGGAACCGCCAGGTGCCGTCGAGGGGAAGGCGCCGGTCTGATCCGTCGAGGTCGCGCCGGATGGCGTGTGCGGTGACCCGCCGCCAGCCGGTGATCTCCGGGGTGTCCCAGATGCGGTCAGCCACGGCGCAGCCGGAAGGTCTGCACCTCGAACGCGCGCAACCCGAGCACGACCTCCTCGCCGTCGAGCGTGACGGGTTCGTCGACAGGCCGTTCGAGCAGGTCGGTCCGGACCACGCCGGCCAGCGCGAACCCGGTCCGCAGCCGGCCGGCCGCGCGGGCGCCGAGCGACTCGTAGAGGCGCACCACCACGTCACCGGAACCGTCGTCGGCCAGTTTCACGGCCTCCACGACGATCGCGTCGCCGCTGGTCTCGATCAGCGGCGCGACGGCTGCGCCGCCGCCGGCGGCACGCAACGGCAGGTTCAGCGCATAGGCCTCGGCGATGGCGGTGGAGATGTCAGAGCCGGGCACGATGGCGTACGTGAACCGGTGGCGGCCCTGGTCAGCGTCGGGGTCGGGGCTGCGTGGTGCGCGGAGCAGGCTCAGCCGTACCGTCGTGGTGGTCCCGCCTTTGATCCTCGTCTCCCGTCGGGAATCGTGACCGTAGGTGGAGTCGGTCAGCAACGCCACGCCGTAGCCGGGTTCGCCGGTGTGGATCCACCGGTGCCCGCTGACCTCGAAGCGGGCCGCGTCCCAGCCGGTGTTGGTGTGGGTGGGCCGGTGGACGTGACCGAAGGGGATCTCGGCGGCCACCCGGTCGGCGTGCACGTCCAGTGGGAACGCCGCTTTCAGGAACTTCTCCCGCTCGTGCCAGTCGGCGTCGGTGACGATGTCGACGCGCCGGCTGCCGGCGGTGAGCCGGATCGTCTGGGTGATGGTGGAGTCGCCGTGGCTGCGGACCACCCGGACCGCGGCCAGCAGCGGCCCGTGGTCGGTGAGCGTGACCTCGTCGGCCTTGTCCAGATCGGTCGACTGGTGTGCGTAGTGGCGTTCGACGTCCCACGCGTCCCACTGGCTCGGCCGGTCCGGGTGGATCTGCAGCAGGTTGCCGGGGCCGGCCAGGGCCTCCCGCCCGCTGGTGTGGTCGACGACCGAGCGAAGCAGCCCGGCCTCGTCCACCACCACCCGGACCAGGCCGTTGTCCAGCACGATGCCGCCGCCGTCACGTTCGGTGGTCACCGGGGCGCCGGCGAACAGGCCCGCGGTGGGCGGGGCGGCAGCGCCGGCCGCGACGTCCACCGCGACGGCCCAGCGGCCATCGGCGAGTTGCTGTGCCTGCGCGGACTCACCGGTGACGACCGCTACCTCACGGCGTGGCCGGGGACTGGTGTTCAGCAGCAGATGTCCCGGCTCGCCGCCGATCTGCGAGGCCGCTTTCGCCACCAGGACACCGAGTTCCTCGGCGACCCGGGCGTAGGTGGCCTCGGCCTCGCGGTGCACCCAGGCGATCGAGCTCCCCGGCAGGATGTCGTGGAACTGGTGCAGCAGCACGGTCTTCCACAGCCGGTCCAGCTCCTCGTACGGATAAGGCGCTCCGGTCCGTACCGCCGCGGTCGCCGCCCACAATTCGGCCTCGCGCAGCAGGTGTTCGCTGCGCCGGTTGCCGGCCTTGGTCCGGGCCTGGCTGGTGTACGTCGCCCGGTGCAGTTCCAGGTAGAGCTCCCCGGACCAGACCGGGGCGTCCGGGTACTCGGCCTGCGCCTTGGCGAAGAACTCGTCCGGCGGCTCGATCTCCACCCGGGGCGCGCCTTCGAGGTCGCGGAACCGGCGGGCGCGTTCCAGCATCTCGCGGGTGGGGCCGCCCCCGCCGTCACCGTGCCCGAACGGCGCGAGCGACCGGGTGGCCCTGCCTTTGTCGGCGAAGTTGCGGACCGCGTGCGCCAGCTCGTCGCCGGTCATCGCGGCGTTGTAGGTGTCGATCGGCGGGAAGTGCGTGAAGATCCGGGTCCCGTCGATGCCCTCCCACCAGAACGTGTGATGCGGCAGCGGGTTCGACTCGTTCCACGACAGCTTCTGGGTGAGGAACCACTCCATCCCGGCGAGCCGCGCCAGCTGCGGGTAGGCGCCGTTGTAGCCGAACGAGTCGGGCAGCCAGACCCCCTTGGTCTCCACCCCGAACTCGTCGAGGAAGAACCGCTTGCCGTGGACGAGCTGCCGGGCCAGCGCCTCGCCACCGGGCAGGTTGCCGTCGGCCTCCACCCACTGCCCACCGACCGGCACCCACTGGCCGGCCGTGATCGCGTCCCGGATCCGCTGGTAGACGGCCGGATAGTGCTGCTTGACCCACGCGTACTGCTGGGCCTGGGAACACGCGAAGACGAACTCCGGGTACTCGCTCGCCAGGGCGGTCACGTTGGCGAAGGTGCGCGAGGTCTTGCGGATCGTCTCGCGCAGCGGCCACAGCCAGGCGCTGTCGATGTGCGCGTGCCCGACCGCCGACAGGGTGTGCGCGCTGGCGTGTGCCGGCCGGGACAGCACCTGCGCCAGAGCCGCCCGCGCGGCCGGAGCGGCCACCGGCACCGGATCGGCGTCCAGCAGATCCAGGGCCCGTTCCAGGGCGCGCAGGATCTCGTGCCGGCGCGGATCGGTGACGGCGAGTTCGAGCATCAGCTCGCGCAGCACGCTCAGGTCCAGGCCGAGGTGCCAGACCTCCTCGTCGAGGACGGCCAGGTCGGCGGCGGCGAACCGGTACAGCGGCCGGTCCCCGGCGGTCAGCTTGTCGCCGAGCGGGGTCGGCTTGAATCCGTCGGCCAGGATGTCCGGGTTGGCGGCCGCCTCCAGCAGCAAAGTCACCTTCGAAGACCCGGGCGGCGGTACGACGTACTGGTTCTGCGGGTTGATGGCCTTGATCGGCGTCCCGTCCGCGGCGTACACCAGAGCCTCGGCCTGGTTGCCCGGCCAGTCACCGACGAAGCCCAGGTCGAAGACGGCCTCGACCCGGCGACCGGCCCACGACGGCGGTATCTCGCCCTCGGCCCGGAACCAGGTCGTCGACCAGGGCCGGCCCCACGGGCTGCCGAGCGTGAACGGCTCGTAGCCGGCGGTCAGCGCCTCGGCCACCGGGACCGGCTCGTCCGGCACGTGCCAGGCGGACAGCCGCAGCGGGATCCGCTCGCTGTACGCGGCGGGCAGGACGCGCTCCTTGAGCACCCGGTCGAGACGTCGTTCGACCAGGGTCCGGTCGTCGTGCATGTCCGTTCTCCTAGGGTCTGTTTCGTGAGGGGGCAGGAGCGAGGCGAGCCCTAGCTCAGGTAGCCGAGTTGCGGCAGCTGCTGCTGGTATTCGTCGAGCAGGCGCCGGGCCACGGCGACCGAGTCGACCAGCGGGTGCACGGCGAAGGCCCGCAGCGCCGCCCGCCGGCTGCCGGTGGTCGCCGCCTCGATGACCGCCCGCTCGACCGCCTTCACACTGGCGACCAGCGCGGCCGCGTGATCCGGCAGCGGGTCCACGACGGTGGCCCGGGCCCCGCCGGCCCCGACCGTGCAGGGCACCTCGATCACGGCGTCCTCGTCGAGACCGGGCAGCGCGCCCTGGTTACGGATGTTCAGGATCAGGGTGGCCCGCTGGTCCAGCGCGATCGCCCGCATCAGCGCCAGAGCGATCTGCTCGTAACCGCCCGACTCCAGGTCGCTCTCGTCGCGGTCCCCGGCGCCTGCTGCGTCCCGGTTCTCCGCCATGTAGGTGGTCTCCCGCTCCAGCAGGGTGGACTGCCAGGCGGCCAGGGCGCCGGTGTCGCAGCCGGCCACCGTGGCGTAGAAGCGGCTCTGCTGATCGAGCAGGAACGAGCCACGGGTCTGCGCGGCGCCCTTGGTGGCGGCCACCCCCTCCCGTCCGAAGTAGTAGTAGTGCAGGTACTCGTTCGGGATGGCGCCGAGCGTGCGGATCCAGTCGGCGCCGAAGAGCTTGCCCTCCTCCAGCGACAGGAGCGCGGTGTCGTCGGCGAGCAGCCGGGGGAGCAGGTCGACGCCGTCCACCTCGGCCCGCCGCAGCCAGCCGAGATGGTTGAGCCCGGCGTAGTCCAGCCGGACCCGCCGCGGGTCGGCGCCGAGCGCCCGGGCCACGCGTTTACCCAGGCCGGCGGGGGAGTCACAGATGCCGATCACCCGGTCGCCGAGGTGGCGGGACATCGCCTCGGTGACCATGCCGGCCGGGTTGGTGAAGTTGATGACCCAGGCCTGCGGCGCCACCGCGGCGATCCGCTCGGCGATGTGCAGGGCGACAGGCAGAGTCCGCAGGCCGTACGCGACTCCGCCGGCGCCGACCGTCTCCTGCCCGAGCACCCCCTCGGCGAGCGCCACCCGCTCGTCGATCACCCGGCCTTCGAGACCGTGCACCCGGATCGCGGAGAACACGAAGTCGGCGTCCCGGATCGCCTCGTCGAGATCGGTGGTGGTGTCGACCACCGGGGCGTCGGGCACCCCCTCGGCCTGCTCGGCGAGCACCCGGCCGATCGCGGCCAGCCGCCCCGCGTCGAGATCGTGCAGGGTGACCCGGGTGACCCGGCCGGGCTCGTGGTCGGCGAGCAGCGCCCGGTAGACCAGCGGAACCCGGAAGCCACCGCCCCCGAGGATCGTCAGTTTCATGCGGTGAGCACCTCCACGCCGGCCTCACGCAGGGCGGCACACGTCGTCGGGTCGGCGTCGTGGTTGGTGACCACGACGTTCAGATCGTCCGGCCCGCAGATGCGCGCCACACCGGAACCGGGGAACTTGGCCGCGTCGGCCACCAGCACCACCTGGTCGCTGGCGGCGATCATGGCGCGCTTGATCGGCACCTGGATCACCGTCGTGTCGACGATCTGCCCGTCCGGCTTGATGCCGCTGGTGCCGAGGATCAGCCGGTCGGCGTGCACCTGGCGCAGGTTGTCCTCGGTGAGGAAACCGACCACGCAGCGGTAGTCGCGGCGCACCACCCCGCCGAGCAGGATCAGTTGCACGGTGGGGTCGTCGGCCAGCTCCTCCTGGACGGCGAGGCTGCTGGTGATGACCGTCAGCGACCGGCCGTGCAGCAGTTTCGCCACCTGGTGGGTGGTGGTGCCGACGTCCAGCAGCACGGTCTCGCCGTCTCTGATCAGCTCGGCACACCGTCGCGCGACGGCCTCCTTCTCCACGGTGCGCACGGCGGCGACCTCGGCGAACGGGTCGTCGGCGTCCTGCACCAGGGCGGCGCCGCCGTGCACCCGGCGCAGCAGGCCCTGGTTGTCGAGCATCAGCAGGTCACGGCGGATCGTGGCCTGGCTGGCACCCAACCGGTCGGCGAGCGTGACCACCGACAGCGGGCCGTCGCGGAGGCCTCGCAAGATCAGATCGTGTCGTTGCTGCTGAAGCATGCGCTGAGCCTACACAGCAGATTCGATCATTTCCATGCTCACTTTTGATTGACTATTGATAAAAACGATCGGCTGTTCCACGATCGTGCTTACCTTTGCAGACATCAGCGCGAAACCTCGGGGTCGTCACCCCCAGGCCGTCACCTCGGGGTCGTCACCCCGGGCCGTCACCCCGGGCCGTCACCCCGGGCCGTCACCCCGGGCCGTCACCCCGGAAAGGAGCCGTCGTGGAAGCCCACCCCGCGTCCACTCCGGTCACCGACGTGTTCCTGTCCGGACTGCTCTTTGTCGACGTCGTCTTCAGCGGCCTGCCGAAAGCCCCGGCTCTGGGCACCGAGACCTGGGCGACCGGCTTCGACACCGGCCCCGGCGGCATCGCCAACCTCGCCGTCGCGGTCCGCCGCCTCGGCCTGCACACCACCCTGGCCGCCGCCTTCGGCGACGACTTCTACGGCAACTACTGCTGGGACGCCCTCAGCGCCGGCGAGGACATCGACCTGTCCCGCTCGCGCCGCTTCCCGGGCTGGCCGATGCCGGTGACCGCGGCCCTGGCCTACGACGGTGACCGCGCTCTGATCACCCACGAGCAGCCCACGCCGATCACCTTGAACGAGATGATCGGCGAACCACCCGCCTGCCGTGCGGCGATGGTGCACCTCGGCCAGGACCCACCCGGCTGGCTGGCGCCGGTCTCCGCGGCCGGCGGACTGGTCTTCGCCGACGTCGGCTGGGATCCGGCCGGCCGCTGGCCCGAGGAACTGCTCGACCTGCTGCGCCAATGCCACGCCTTCATGCCCAACGAGCACGAGGCGATGGCGTACACCCGGACCTCGACACCACAGGCGGCCCTGGCCCGGATCGCCGAACTCGTACCCCTCGCCGTGGTCACCCGCGGCGACCGGGGAGCACTCGCGATCGACGCCACCACCGGCGAGGTCGCCGAAGTCCCTGGCCTGCCGGTCGACGCCGTCGACACCACAGGCGCCGGCGACGTCTTCGGCGCGGCGATGATCGCCGCCACCCTCGCCGGCCGCCCGCTCGCCGACCGGCTCCGCTTCGCGAACCTCTGCGCAGCCCTGTCCGTCCAGGGCCTGGGCGGCGCCAACTCGGCGCCCGACCGGCCCCGGCTGCGGCGCTGGTGGCAGGCCGCCCCACTTGATCTTCGACACGAGTACAGCTTTCTGGAATCCCTCTGATCCTCCCCTCAGTTTGTCGTCCCTCAGTTTGGAAGGAATCACCATGACCCTTTCCCGACGCCACTTCCTCCGGTACGGCACCGCCGGCCTCGCCGCCGTGGCGATTCCCGGTCTCGCCGCTTGCACCTCCAGCACCGCCACCACCGGCTCGACGGACGCCGGGACCACCGCCCTCTGGTACTGGGGCGACGGCCTCAGCGACAAGGTGGTCGACGCCGCCAAGACCCAGTTCGCCTCGCAGACCACCCTGGAACCCACCAAGGTCGGCGGCGACTTCAAGCAGAAACTCACCACCACCCTGTCGTCCCGGCAGTTCGTCCCCGCCATCACCGGCATCAAGGGCGAGGACATGGCCAACTTCCGGGCCAACGCCGACCAGTTCGCCGACCTCAACGAATACGGGTTCAAAGACCTGTCGTCGCAGTACCTGGAGTGGAAGGTCAAGCAGGCCACCACCGCCGACGGCAAGGTCATCGGCTTCCCCATCGACATCGGCCCGACCGGCATGTTCTACCGCGAGGACGTCTTCGCCAAGGCCGGCCTGCCCACCGACCCGGCCGCGGTCAGCGCACAACTCACCAGCTGGGACGCCTTCTACGACGCGGCCGTCGCCGCCAAGGCCAAGGTCCCGGGCACCTTCCTGGTGATCAACGCGGGGGCCATCTTCAACCTGGTCATCGGGCAGGGCACCAAGCGTTTCATCGACGAGAACAACACCTTCATCGGCGACCAGCCGCACGTGAAGGCCGCCTGGGACCTCGCGGTGAAGGCACACACCCTGGGCATCTCCGCCAAGATCGAGGACGGCTCCGCCGACTGGACGGCCGGCATCACCAAGGGCACCCTGCCGTCGATCATCGGCGCCGCCTGGGCCGGCATCGACATCCGCAACAACGCCGCCGACACCTCCGGCAAGTGGCGGGTCGCCTCCGCACCCGGCGGGCCGGGCAACTTCGGCGGCTCGTTCCTGGCCATCACCAAACAGGCCGCGAACCCGCAGCTCGCCTTCGACATCGTCAAGTGGATCCTCAGCCCGGAGAACGCCGCCAACAACTTCACCGACGCGTCACTGTTCCCGGCCAGCCCCGCCACGTACACCTCGGCCGCCCTCACCACCGGCGACCCGTTCTTCGGCGGCCAGAAGACCATCGACGTCTTCGGCCCGGCCGCCCAGAAGATTCCCATCGCGTACGAGGCAGCCGCCGACGCCGCCGTCTCCGCCCCGTACTTCAACCAGCTCGGCAACGTCGAACAGGGCCAGAACGCCGACGAGGCGTGGGCCGCCGCGATCAAGGAAGCCAAGCAGATCGGCGAGCGACAGGGCGTCAAGTGACCACACGCGCGAGGGCACTGCGGTCGGCCTGGCCGCAGTACCTGGCCATCTCACCGTTCTACCTGCTGTTCACGGTGTTCCTGCTCGGGCCGACGCTGTTCTCGCTGTACCTGGCGTTCCACAGGTGGGACGGCATCGGCGAGATGCAGTACGTCGGACTCGACCAGTTCCGGTACCTGATCGACGACCAGACGTTCTGGCTGTCGGTCCGCAACACCCTGATCATCTGGGTCCTGAGCACCGTCCCGATGCTCTTCCTGGCCCTGGTGCTCGCGGCCCTGCTGAACAACACGAAACGCCTCGTCGGCTTCTACCGGGTGGCCCTGTTCATCCCGAACATCACCTCGGTCGTGGCCGTCGCCATCGTCTTCGGCGCGCTGTTCGCCACCAACTCCGGCCTGGTCAACATCACTCTGCAAGGCATCGGCCTGCCCGGGGTGCCGTGGCTGACCGACTCCTGGGCCATCAAGATCGTGATTGCGATGCTGATGACCTGGCAGTGGACCGGCTACAACGCGCTGATCTACCTGGCCGGCATGCAATCCATACCCAGCGAGCTGTACGAGGCGGCGAAGATCGACGGCGCCGGGCCGGTACGCGCGTTCTTCTCGGTCACCGTCCCGCTGCTACGGCCGATCATCCTGTTCACCGTGGTGGTCTCCACCATCACCGGCATGCAGAGCTTCACCGAACCGCAGGTGCTGTTCGGCAACAACTCGGCGGTCAACGCCAACTCCGGCGGCCCCGGCCAGGCCGGCCTGACGATGGTCCTCTACTTCTACCGGACCGCGTTCGGGCAGAACGACTACGGATACGGCGCCGCCATCGCGTGGGCGGTGTTCCTGATCGTCATGGTGTTCACCATCCTGAACTGGCGCCTCGTGCAGCGCCGGGCCGACTGAGGGGGCGCTGTGCGCAAGATCCTGCTTCATGCCAGCCTGGGCGTGGCGGTGCTGCTCTCGCTGTTCCCGTTCTACTGGACCGTGGTGATGGCCACGAACACCACACAGGACGTGTTCCGCAACCCGCCGAAGCTGACGATCGGCCCGCACCTGCTCGATAACGTCCAGCAGGTGCTGAAAAGCGTCGACCTGATCGCGCCCATCGTGAACACCGTCCTGGTCGCCGTCTGCACCACGATCCTGGTGCTGTTCTTCGACTCGCTCGCGGCGTTCGCCTTCGCGAAGTACGACTTCCCCGGCCGCAAGGTGCTGTTCGGCCTGCTCCTGCTGATGTTCATGGTGCCCACCCAGCTGGCCCTGATCCCGCAGTTCGTGATCATGGCGGACCTCGGCTGGGTGGGCACCCTCAAAGCGCTCGTCATCCCGGCCGCCGCCAACGCGTTCGGCATCTTCTGGATGCGGCAGTACATCAGCAGCGCGGTCCCCGACGAGATGCTCGACGCCGCGAAACTCGACGGCGCCGGCTTCTTCCGCATCTACCGCAGCGTCATCCTGCCGGTGATCCGCCCCGGCCTGGCCTTCCTCGGCATCTTCACGTTCATCGCCGCCTGGAACGACTACGTCTGGCCACTGATCGTCCTGCTCGATCCCAACAAGGTCACTCTGCAGGTGGCGTTGTCCCAGCTCAACGTAGGCCTCAAACAGGACTATTCGGTGCTGATGGCGGGCGCGCTGATCGGCGTACTCCCGCTGGTCTTGATGTTCGTGCTCTTCGCCCGGAACTTCATCGGAGACGCCGTCAAGGGAGCCGTCAAATAGCCACCACCCGCCGCCCGGCCGTCAGGGTGCTGCGAGCATCGCCAGCACTGCGGGCCATCCGTCCACCCGTGCGCGTTGATCGTCTGCGCGGGTGCCGCCGAAGCGGAGCTGTCCCGTGGCGACGCCGGTGGGAACGTACGGGAAGGTGCCGACGACATGTCCGGCCTTCGGATAGATCAGGATCTTGGTGTCCGGGCGCCGCTCCTGCAGCCGTTTCGCCGACCCGGCCGAATCCCACAGCTGATCGTCGCCACCGGCGATCGCCAGCAGCCCGCCGGAGATCCTGTCGACCGGGATGGGCCCTTGCGGCACCGGCTTGCCCCGATGGGTCCAGGCCGGCCGGTCCTCGTAGGGATAGCCGGCATGGACGACGTCGCTGGGTGCGTAGACGACCACCCCGTGCACCAGGTCGGGGAAGTGCTGCCCGACCAGGAGCGCCGCCTCGCTGCCCCGGGAATAGCCGATCACCGAGACCGGTCCGCCGCCGGTCTGCGCCGCCAGGTGCCGGAGCGCCGTCGCGAAATACTCCAGCGGGACCCGTTCCAGCGTCGCCGGTAGTCCCGGCGCGTCGAAGTAGGCCAGCGCCATCGCCGGGTGCCCATGCGAGGCGAGTTGGGCGGCCTCCCAGAGTTGACTGCTACCGCCTTCCGAACCACCGAAAATCAGGACCGGCCGCCGGACCTGGCCCTCCGCCGACGGCAGATAGATGTCGGCGACGAGTCCGTCGGTGTCCACCCGCTGGTGGGTGACGCCTGCACCGAGCCACTGTCGTCGCGCGACGGCCGTCGCGGTGGCGCCGCTCGCCGCGGTCGCCGTCAACCGCACTTCGGAAGGGCCCAGCTCGGGGCGGGCCGGGGCCAGAAAGCTGGTGTCGGGGTCGGCGCCCTCCGGCGCCATCGACCAGAACAGGCCCATCCCGTCCACGCCCTGGTAACTGCCGCCCGTCGAGGGGGCCGCGTCCAGGTCGGCGACGCCGGTCCGGTCGGCGTGCACCACCGCGGTGCCACGCCAGGTGATGTTGTTCCGGTCGGTGGTCTCCGAGCGGATCGTGACGGCGCTGCCGGCGGCCAAACCTGTCACCCGGATCCCTACCCGCTCGTCGGCGAGCGTGACCGCGGCATCCACGGTCAGCACGGGATGCTCGTCCGGCGCTGAGCAGGCCGGGAGAGTGGCGAGCAACAGAACTACGGCGATGGCACGACGAAACATCCGGTCAAGCTAATCGATTCGATGGGAACGATCATCCCCGCCGGGAGCCGGACCGGGTCGACAGGTGCTAACTTCTACAGCCTGTAGAAGTTGGTGGGCTGATCGAGGGATGTGGGCGCCCGGCGATGACGGCGACTCTCGGTGATCTGTTGCTGGTCTTCCTGGCTGACCGGCCGGGTACCTCCTACGACCTGCAACAACGCCACCTGCAGACCTTCGGCTCGCGGCGGGCTGTCGACGTGACCCGGATCGGCATCGTCTTGAATCGCCAGGAGAGGGTCGGCTACGTCCGTACTGCGGCCGTCGCTTCGCCGGGTACGCGACGGGTGTGCACGTTGACCGATGCGGGCCGCCGCCGGCAGCGGACCTGGATGCTGGAGGTGCCACCGGCCCTGAGCGAGGCGGAGGTGATCGACCGCGTGTTGCTGGCCATGACGGCGGGAGACCGCGCGACCTTCGACACCGTCGTGGCCGCTTGTCTCGCAGTGCTGCAGTCGGCACCATCGCCGCCAGATCTGGACCCGGCGCCGGTGGTGTCGGCCCGGCACGCTCGCGCCGAACTCGAGGAGATCAGGACGGCCTCCGTCCTGACGTGGCTACGACGGCTCGGCGACCGGCCGCGAGGGCGCGACATCGCGGCCTGAGCCGGCCCGGCAGCGTGGCGTCCGGATGTAGTCCTCACTCGTGACGGATCCGCCGGCCTGCCGGAGCACGTAACGAGCAGCGTGGCATGGCGTCGATGCGCCGGGCGGAATTCCCGTCCGGGGCGGGTCGGTGGCCCTCGTCCCGGGATATCCGGCCCCGAAAGCTGAAGGCCGGAACGACGACCTACGAAGGGACCACCCGTGCGAAAGCGTCCAATCCTGACCGCACTCGGCAGCATCGTGGCACTCGCCACCAGCATCCTCGCGTTCCCGGCGGCGGCCATGGCGGCCAACCCCTCCCAGATCACCAACCCGATGCAGACCGTCTGCCTGGAGCCCCAGGGCAAGTCGATGGATCGAGGTGTGCTGATCCTGCAGGCGCCCTGCGACGGGTCGGCTGCGCAGCGCTGGACCCGGGACGGACTCCACTACATCAACCTCGGCAGTGGCCTGTGCCTCTCCGCCGGCCACGTCCCCACCGAAGCCGGCCACATCCAGACCAGCCAGTGGCCGTGCAACCGCAACAGCGAGTTGAACTGGGAGTCGGGGTCCTCGGTGCCCGGTGCCGTCACGACCCTGATCTCGCGGATCTCCGGCACCCGCGACAAGTGCCTCGAGCTGCCCGGGGGATTCCCCGCCGCCGGCAACGGTGCGTGGCTCAGCAGGTGCAACGGGCAGCTCGCCCAGCAGTGGCTCATCCCCGGCTAGAAACCGTTCAGAGGACGAGCGCGCAACGGCGCGCTCGTCCTCTGACTGCGGGCCTGGTGGATCTGGTCACCGGACCAGCCCGGCCCGGTAGGCCATCAGGACCGCCTGGGAACGGTCACGGGCGCCAACCTTCGTCAGCACGGCGGAGATCTGGTTGCGCACCGTCTTCTCGGCGATCGTGAGCTCCTCGGCGACAGACCGGCTGCTGTGCCCGTCGGCAAGCAGCAGGAGCAGGCGCAGCTCCCGGGGATTCAACGCGTCGAACGGCGCCGGCGGCCGCCCGGAGTCACCGCGCGTGACGCCGGGTCCGAACACGCTGCCGCCTGCCGCCACGGTCCGCGCCGCCGCCACGATCATCTCGGGCTCGGCGTCCTTGAGCAGGTAGCCGCCGGCGCCCGCGTCCAGCGCCGAACTCACCGCACGGCTGTCGGCACTCATCGACAACACCAGGCAGGGGCAGGCCGGACTGGCCCGGGCCAGCCGGCGGACCAGGTCGGCGCCGTCGCCGTCCGGCAGGCGCAGGTCGACGATGGCCAGGCCGGGGAGGTGCGTGTCGGCGGCCTGCCGGGCCTCGGCCAGGGTGCCCGCCTGGCGGACGTCGCTGACCCAGGGCTCCAGGGTCAGCAGTGCGGCCATGCCACGCCGTACGACGGGATGGTCGTCGACAACCAGGACACTGCGGGACGACATGGTCCGGAAGTCTAGGGTCCGGTAGCCCAGCCGGACCCGCGATCGGTCGGAAAGCTTACCGATGCGTTGTTACGTCTCACATCGCGTCATGAGGATGAGCCGATGCAACCACAAGCAACGAAACCCACGAATGTCGTCATCGTCCTGGACGGCACCGACGAGGCGCAGTCCTGGGTGGACATCCTCGTCGTCCAGGCGCGGTCCGGGGTCGGTGACTGGCCGCACGCGCACCCGGCCATCCCGCCGAGCCGGATCACCATGTCCGAGCTGAACTCCGCCATCGCGCGCTTCTTCGTCATGGACGGCCGGCCCTGGTCGGTACCGAGCGACGGGTACCCGCCGCTGGGCACGCCCGGGCACCCGGTGGCCGACCCGCACCCCGGCGACCCCGGCAACCGGGGCACACGGAGCCACAACCTGCTCCACAGCCTCCTCGGAGACTTTCATTGACCGAGACCGGTGCCGTGACCCGGCCGGCCGTCCGGCTCGCCTGGGCGGTGGCGTCGGCGTCCGCGGTCCTGCTCGCCGTCGGCCTCTCCGCCACCCTGCTGGACCTGGGCGCCGGCCTGCCCACGGAGCGGTCGGACTGGCTGCTGGCGTTGCTCTGCACGCCGCTCGGGGTGCGGGTGGCGGTGTATGCGCCCGGCAACCCCTGCGGCTGGCTGCTGAGCGGCGTCGGCCTGCTCGCCTCGGGCACCCTCGCCACATCGGTCGATGACGCCGGCCCGCTGCTCTGGACCCGGGAGTGGCTGTGGTGGCCGAGCACCGGCCTGCTGATCCTGATCCTCCTGCTGTTTCCCGACGGTGCCGGCACCTCCCGGTTGCGGCGCTGGGCGGCCCGCGCCGCGGGCGCGGCCACCGTCGCCGGCACGGTGGCGCTGGCGCACCTGGCGGCCCGTGCGCCCGCCGGTTTCCTCGACGACCCGGTCCGGGTGACACCCGGCTGGGACACCACGGTCCTGCTCGCCGCGCTGCTCGTGCTCGCCGGATCGGCGCTGCTCGCGCCGGGCCTTCTGGTGGCCCGGCTCCGCCGCGAGCCGGCCGGCCGTCGCGGCCCGCTGATCTGGGCCGCCGGCAATGCCGTCCTGCTGTTGACCGGGCTCGTCCTGGACACCGTCGCCGGGATCCCGCTGACCTGGCTGGCCGTGGTGGTGGCGGTGCCGGTCGCGACAGTCGTCGGCGTGGTGCGCTACCACCTGTACGACATCGACCTGCTCGTGCACCGGTCGGTGTCGTACGGCCTGTTCGCCTGCCTGGCCATCGCCGGCTACACGGCCGTCGTCGCCGTCGCTGCCCGGCTGCTGCCGGGCGCGGCCCCGGTCGTGGCGGCGGTGGCGGTGGTCGCCCTGCTGCCGCTGCGCCAGCGCATCGACGCCCTGGTGCGCCGGGCCTTGTACGGGCTGAGCGCCGACCCGTACCGGCTGGCCGAAGCCCTGAGCCGCCGGATCGGTGCGGCCCGCACGCCGGACGAGGTGCTCCGCGCCGCCGTCGAGGTGATCGGCACCGGCTTCCGGGCACCGTACGTGGCGATCCACCTCGACGACCGGTCGCCGGCCCGGAGCACGACGGGTCGCCGCCGGGACTGGCCGGTGTCGACTGTCGCGCTGGTCCACCGAGGTGCGCCGGCCGGCCGCCTGGTGGTCCAGCCCAAGGGCCCCGACGAGCCGTGGAACCGGCGGGAACGGACCCTGCTCGATCACCTGGCCGGTCAGCTCGCGGCGTCGGCCGCTTCGGTGCGGCTGACCCATGAGCTCCAGGCCGCCCGCGAGCGTCTCGTGCAGGCGCGGGAGGAGGAGGTCGTGCGGCTGCGGGACGACCTCCACGACGGGGTCGGACCCTCGCTGTCCGGTGCCCGGATGCTGGTGAGCGCCGGCCTGGCGGGTGGCGGGACGGCCGACGGCCGGGCCAACCTGCAGCAGATCGGCGACTGCCTGACCGACGCCGCGGAGGAGATCCGCCGGCTGGTGGACGGGCTGCACCCGCCGCCGGCCCTGCAGCAGGGGCTCGCGGCGGCGCTGTCCCTCGTGGCCCGGCGACACGAGACCGGTGGGCCGGTCATCGACCTGCGCGTCGACGGCGAGCTGGCCGACGTGCCGTCCGCCGTCGCGGTGGCCGTCTTCCGGCTGGTCGACGAGGGTCTGCTGAACGTCGTCCGGCACGCGTCGGCTGGCCACGCGTGGGTGCACGTGCGGCGGGTCGGCGCAGAAATGCGGGTGGTGTTGGACGACGACGGCGTGGGCGGCGCGACGAGCACGCCGGCCGGTGTCGGCCTGGAGTCGATGCGGCGCCGCTGCCAGGATCTCGGCGGCACGTTCCGGATCGCCGACCTGCAACCCGGGACCAGACTGTCGGCGGTCATCCCGCTGCCCTGACCCGGCACGATGGAGAGCTCGCCGGCCGGGTCGATTCAGGGCTTTCGGCCGACCGCGACGAACTCCGACACCACGTCGGTGATGCCGGGATTGTGCGGGTCCGGCCGCCACGCCGTACAGGTGACGACTCCGGGGTCGAGAATTTCGAGGCCGTCGAAGAAAGCGCTGATCTCCTCAACGGTACGGGTCCTGATCGGAGCGGCGCCGCTCTCGTTCCACTGCCGCATCGACTCCTCGACAGCAGGGCCGTTGACCACCGTGGTCGGATGGGAGATCAGCAGGTGGCTGCCGGACGGCACCGCCTCCACGAACCGGGTGACCACCGCGTGGGCCTCGGCGTCGTCGATGACGAAGTTGAGGATGCCGGACAGCACGACGGCGATCGGCTGCGTGAAATCGAGCGTGCCGGCGGCCGTACGCAGGATGGTCTGCGGGTCGCGTACGTCTGCCTCGAGGTATGTCGTGGCTCCTTGCGGGGTGCTGGTCAGCAGTTTCCGGGCGTGGATCAGCACCAGCGGGTCGTTGTCGGCGTAGACGATCCTCGCCTCGGGGGCGACGGCCTGAGCGACCTCGTGCGTGTTGTCGGCGGTGGGCAGCCCGGTGCCGACGTCCAGGAACTGGTGGATGCGTGCCTCGCCGGCCAGGAACCGGACGGCCCGCCCGAGGAACTGCCGGTTCGCACGGGCCGACAGCACCAGTTCGGGCATCAGCGCGACGGCGTATTCGGCTGCCTCGCGATCGACGGCGAAGTTGTCCGTGCCGCCGAGTAGGTAGTTCCAGACGCGCGCCGAGTGCGGCACGGTCGTGTCCACCTGCGGGTCTGTCATCGCGGATGCCTCCTGCGTCCGGCGGATCGGGCGGAGCAAGGGTGGCGCCGCGATCACCGTACTGGCCGGGTGCCTGCGGCGCAGCAGCGTCTTTCTCAAGACCTGCCCCGGGGCGCCGTCGGCGATCGGCGGTGCGCGTTGCTCAGGATGCGCCGGAACGTCGGGCATTCGAGATGGCTGGTGGCGGGGCAGGCGGCGGCGTGGCGGAGGCCGTCGCGCAGCACGCGCAGCCGCCGGATGGTCCGGTCGAGTTCGTCGGCGCGGTCGCTCAGCAGCAGGCGGTCGATACGCGGTGTTCCGTCGGGGGCGAACATGCCGGCGATGTCATCGAGGGAGAAACCGGCCTGCCGCCCGATCGCGATGAGCGCCAGCCGGTCGATGACCCCCGGGTCGTACTGACGGCGCAGCCCTCGCCGGCCGGCGGCGGCGATCAGGCCCTTCTCCTCGTAGTAACGCAGTGTCGAGGCGGCGACGCCGGTGCGTTCGACCACCTCGCCGATGTCCAGGTGTGTCACTTTGACCTCAAGTCGGCTTGAAGTGAAAGCCTAGCTCCCATGAACGACACCGAGAGTCAGGCAGCCCGCTGGAACGGGCCCGCCGGCAACGCCTGGGCCGACTCGCAGGAGCTGGTCGACGAGTTGTTCCGCCCGATCGAGCGCCTGCTGGTCGAGTCCCTCCCGCCGGGGCACGTGCTCGACGTCGGCTGCGGAACCGGCAGCACCACGGTCGCGGCCGTGCAGCGGCCGGGCGGGGGAAGCCACGCGACCGGCATCGACATCTCCGCCCCGATGCTCGCCGCCGCGCGGGCCCGCGCCGAACGTGCCGGGGTTGCCGGCGAGGTCGGTTTCGTCGAGGCCGACGCGCAGGACCACCCGTTCGAGGCCGGAACGTTCGACACGGTGATGTCGCGCTTCGGCGTCATGTTCTTCTCCGACTTCGTGCGCGCGTTCACCAACCTGCGCCGGTCCGGCGCGCCGGGCGCCGGCCTACGCATGATCGTCTGGCGCGACATCACGGAGAACCCGTACATGAGCGTGGCCGAGACCGCCGCTCGGCCGCTGCTGCCGGACATGCCGGTCCGGGATCTGCGCGCGCCCGGCCAGTTCGGGTTGTCCGACCCGGATGTCGTCAACGGGATCCTGCGTGACAGCGGCTGGACCGGCATCAGCGTCGACCCCGTCGATGAGGTGTGCCGACTGCCGGAGAGCGAGCTGGTCGGCTACTTCACCCGGTTCGGCCCGGTCGGCCTGGCCTTGAACGGGGTCGACGCCGACACCCGGGCCAGGGTGATCGACGTCGTCCGGCCCGCGTTCGACCCGTTCGTCGACGGCGCCGACGTGCGCTTCACCGCGGCCTGTTGGCTGGTGACGGCACGGGCGTCGTAGTCGAAACCCGGACCGGCGGTCAGGTCTCCGGCGCGGATGAGTCCCGCAGGTGAATGTGCGCGCGGTCTGCTCATCGGCTGCTCATCGGCGCGCGGCAACCTCATGTCGAGGCGCTGCCGGATGTCCCGGCAGGTCTCGAGGCCCGGCTCCGGCCGGGTCACCGCACATGAGGAGAGACCATGGATCTACAGCTCACCGGCAAGACCGCGTTCATCAGCGGATCCAGCCGCGGCATCGGGTACGCGACCGCGAAGGCACTGGCCGTCGAGGGCGCCGCCGTGATCCTCAACGGCCGTGACCCGGGGAAGCTGGCGGAGGCGGTCGAGGCGCTGCGACGTGCGGTGCCCGGCGCGCCGGTCAGTGGTCTGCCGGCCGACTTCTCGGTCACCGGGGACGTCGACCGGCTGTGCGATCAGCTCCCGGACGTCGACATCCTGGTCAACAACGTGGGGCTCTTCGAGCTCAAGCCGTTCGAGAAGATCACCGACGACGACTGGCGGCTCTACTACGAGGTCAACGTGCTCAGCGGCGTCCGGCTCGCGCGGCGGCTCCTGCCGGCCATGCTCGAACGGGGGTGGGGCCGGATCGTGTTCGTCAGCAGCGAGTCAGGCGTCGACATCCCCGCCGACATGATCCACTACGGCACGTCCAAGACGGCGATGCTGTCGGTGGGCAACGGCCTGGCGAAGCTCACGAAGGGTACGGCGGTGACCGTCAACTCGGTGCTGGGCGGCCCGACGTACTCCGACGGTGTGGCCCGGACGGTCCAGATGATCGCCGACGCGCAGTCCCTGTCCGAGGAGCAGATGAAGGCGGCGATCATCGGCGCCAACCAGACGACGCTGCTGGGCCGCTTCATCGAGCCGGACGAGATCGCGAGCGCGGTCACCTTCATCACCAGCCCGCGTGCGTCGGCGATCAACGGAACGGCGGTCCGTGTCGACGGCGGTGTGCTGACCACGGTGCTGTGACCCCCGAGTATCACCCCTACAGTTATGCCCGTCCGCCGACGGGAGGGGAGGGCGTCGATGGCTGTCGAGCTGGGGCCGTTTCCGCTGTGCCCACGGTGCCAGGAGACCAACGGTGGGCTGGTGGCCGTACGCCATCGGCAGGTCCATGTTGAGATCGCCGGCAAGCAGGCGTGCGTCGACCAAGGACTGGCCGGTGTCATCGCCGCGCTGTGGCCGGTCTGCGACACCCGGAGCTGCTGCGAGGACGACGACGGGCGGGCGTACGTCGTGCCGACTTCCGAAACCACCGACGCAGCCGAGGCAGCCCTGACGGGTCTGGGGCTCACCGTCGAACGGACCCCGGAGGGCGTCCTCCACTTCACGCTGCCCGACCGGCAAGCACCGGTCCGGACCGAGCCGGACTCGAACCTGCCCGGCGGCAGTCTGCTGGCGGCGATGGCCGGCGCCCGGACCGCCGTCGCCATTGCCGCCGCCCGGCTCGACGAGAACACCGAGGGGATCGGGCATCCGCGGGTAGTCGAGGCCCGCGAGTTGCTGGCCGGTGCGAGGGAAGCGCTGACCGCGGCGATGCACCGGCGGGTGAGCCTCTTCCGTGGCGGTTGGGGGGCGCTGCGTCCCGGTGGGGTCGTCATTCAGGTCGGCCTGCTGGCGGCGAGTTGCTGGCTCGGGGCGCGGGCGGCCGGTGCGGTTTCGGGCGGGTCCACGCCGTGGACGATCGTCGGCGCGGTCGTCGGGTTCGCGGCCATCGCCTGGCCGATCATCCACCTGACCAGCGTTGCCGAGACCTGGCTCGGTTCGTGGACGGTGGCGTGGCTCCTGCGCCGGCGTGGTCGAGCGGTCGCCGACGCTTTGCCGGTCACCGAACCGGCGGGCGTCCTGGCTCCTCTCGACGTCCGGATGGACGACGTTCGGGCTGCGATCGCGGTGGCGCGATCGAGGGTGGCCGCGCTGGCCACCGGCTACCTGTCGACTCGACGGCCAGTGCCGGCCACCACACCGGCGTTCGTCTGGATGCGCGACCGCGATCTGGAATGGCGCTCCATCGCCATGGCCGACCTGTCGCTGCGGCAGGCGTCCGACGCCATCCGGCTCTGGTCCGAGTTTCCGAGAGGGTGATCAGCAGTTGACGGACTATCCACCTGCCAACAGTGAGATCGCCGAGCGGCTCCAGCAGATCGCCGACCGGTCGCGGGAACTGATCATTGACTTGCAGCGCCGGTCCTGGGCCGGCGGCGAAGCCTTCGACGTGGAGATCGCCAACCTGTCCCGGGCGATCGGACACCTGCACCGGGCCGCGAAGGCCCTCGGCGTGGTGGAGTCACCGGGGCGAAGCGCGCTGACCGTCGCCGCGGCAAGTTCGGCAGCGTTCATCCTGACCTCCGCCGGGGTGCTCCTGCTGGTTCCCGAACCGGGCCAGCCGGTGAGCATCGTGATGGCGGTCATCGCGGGATGGTTCGTGGCGGAAGCCGTCGGGCGTGTCGGCGTCAGTTCGTCGTGGCGTCGGATCACCGCAGCTCGCGACGCACCGGACGACGATCAGGCTCCGGTACACGCCCGCATCCGGCGGATCCAGACGGCAGTCGACGAGATCCATTCCACGATGGCCACGGGCACGGACCCCGCCGAGGACGTCCGACACGCACGCGGCTGGCTGGCCCTGGCGACGGAAACCGTCCCTGGTTGATCGGCAGAGCGCGTCGGCATGTGGTGAAAACCACGAGGCCGGCCGACGATGATGAGCCCGCGTTCTGACTCGCGCTTCTTTGCGTTCCGCTTCCTTGGAGGTGGATTGGGTATCGGGTTCGGGCTGAGGCCGGTATCGGCGGACGGCGGGGTGGCGGTGGCGTGACGGGTGACTCGTTCCGGGTAGGTACGGATCACCGGTATGTCGTCATGCGAGCGGCGGCAGGTTGAGGATGTCGCGTTCGATGATGACCAGCTGCCGGCGCAGCGCGTCGGGGCCGATCGTGAACGGCGTGGCCCGCAACTCCTGGCGGGTCCGGTTCATCACCAGATGCGGGTGCACGGTGCCGTCCGATTCGACCCGCACAGTCCACAGCAGATCGCTGCCGGGCGTGCTGTTGAAGCCGGGCCCGGAGATGACAACCATCGACATGCCGTCGTCGTCGACGACCACGTCGCCCTGATCGACCTCGTCGCTCTCGCCGAGTGCCGCCTCGTGCGCCTGCCGCTGCGCGGGGGTGGCGTCCCAGAACGCCTGATCACCGACGAAGGCCCAGTGCACGAACCGCAGCACCTGCCGCAGGCTGGACGGATCCGCCGGCGAATCGGCCTGGTCGGTGAACAGCGTGCGGTCCAGATGAGTGAGCCGCATCGGGTCGTAGCCGGCTGAGGTGTACGGCACGCCCCACACGACGGGGTTGCCCGGCAACACGTTGAACGCCGCCGCGGACACCACGAGGAAGCCGTCCTCCCGGTGCGGGTGGTAGCGAATCTCTCCCGGCCGCATGCCTGATGCTCGCACGCGAGCCGGCGCCGTCCCGCACGCGCGCGGCTCCTATTCAGTCTTTTCCATCATGTGTTCAACTTATTTCAGAAAGCCATCCAACTGTTGCGACTCCATGTCCGATGCTGTCACGATGACCGTCGATCCCTCCCCGTCCCCGGATCGGCTGGAGTCCCCATGGCAGTCACTCGTCGTACCCTGCTGTCCTCGGCCGCCCTCGGCCCGCCCGCCGCGGCCCTCGCCGCCGCCGCACCGGCTCGGGCCGCGTCGCCCGTCGGTGACGTGGTCGGCAAGGTCAGCGTCGGCTACCAGGGCTGGTTCGCCTGCCCGGGCGACGGCGCGCCGATCGGCGGCTGGTGGCATTGGAGCCGCGACCGCTTCCAGCCGCCGTCACCTGCCAACACCACCATCGTGTCCTGGCCCGACCTGCGCGATTTCACGCGCACCTACCCGACGGCGTACCCGAATCTCGGCGACGGCCGGCCCGCCGCCCTCTTCTCGTCCTACGACCAGCAGACCGTGGAGACCCACTTCGACTGGATGCGGACCTACGGCATCGACACCGCCGCGCTGCAAAGGTTCAACCCGGCCGGCGACGAGGGCCCGACCCGCGACGCGATGACCCGGAAGGTGCGCGCCGCGGCCGAGCGGACCGGCCGCAAGTTCTACATCATGTACGACGTCACGGGCTGGACGAACATGCAATCCGAGCTGAAGACCGACTGGACGACGAAGATGTCGGCACACACCGCGTCCAGCGCGTACGCGCGGCAGAACGGCAAACCCGTCGTCTGCGTCTGGGGGTTCGGTTTCAACGACGACGGCCGCCCGTTCACCCCGGCCCAGTGCCTCGACGTGGTCGAATGGCTGAAGGCCCAGGGCTGCTACGTCATCGGCGGCGTGCCCACGTATTGGCGCGAGGGCAGGAACGACAGCCGGGCCGGGTTCCTCGGCGTCTATCACGCCTTCCACATGCTGTCGCCGTGGATGGTCGGCCGCACCGGCGACCTCGCCGGACTCGACTGGTTCGCCACCAACGTCAACACCGCCGACCAGGCGGACTGCACCGCGAACGGCATCGACTACCAGCCCTGTGTGCTACCCGGCGACCTGTCCTCCGGGCACCGCCGGCACGGCGACTTCTACTGGCGCAGCGTCTACAACATGGTCCGGCTGGGCGCCCAGGGCCTCTACGTGTCCATGTTCGACGAGTTCAACGAGGGCAACCAGATCGCCAAGACCGCGGAGACGGCCGCGTCCGTGCCGGCCGGCGCCGGGATCCGCGCCCTCGACGAGGACGGCACCTTCTGCTCCGCCGACTATTACCTGCGCATCACCACGGACGCCGCAAAAATGCTCAAAGGCCAGATCCCTTTGTCTTCCGTACGCCCAACGCAGCCGACAACCGCAACCACCCCGCCGCCGCAACCGGCAGGTGATCTCGCCGCCGGCAAGGCGGTGAGCGCGAGCAGCCAGGTCCAGGTCTACGGGCCGGGCAACGCGGTCGACGCGGACCCGAACAGCTACTGGGAGAGCGCGAACAACGCGTTCCCGCAGTGGATCCAGGTGGACCTGGGCGCGGCAGTCACGGTCGGGCGCGTGGTCCTGAGAGTGCCGCCGTCGTGGGGCGCACGCACACAGACCCTCGTCATTGCGGCAAGCACCGACGGATCCACCTTCACCACGCTCTCCCCGGGCGCCGGGTGGACCTTCAGCCCCACGACCGGCAACACGGTGACGGTCACCTTCCCGGCTGCCACCACCCGATACCTGCGGGTCACGGCGACCGCGAACTCCGGGTGGCCGGCCGGGCAGCTGTCCGCCCTCGAGGCCTACCGGTGAGGTGCCGGAGTTGCGGCTCGGCTGGTCGTGCGGCGGGCGTCCCACCAGGCGACGAGAGCTGTTCGCAGCCGGGGTGAAGCGACCTGGTGTCCGTGCCGCCGGGCCCGTAGCTGGTCGATCAGCCACGCGGGGGCGTACGCCTGCTCGATCGCCTGGCTCTTGGTGAGGAGCTCGCCGGTGCGCAGGGCGTGCCGGCCGCGGGCCATGGAGGTCAGACCCAGATCGGCGATGACCGGATTCAGCCACATCCACGGACGCCGTGCCGCCCACGCCCAGTACCCGGTGAGTTCCGCGCGGGCGGCCTCGCGGACGTCGTCGTCGGTCATCGCCGGCAGGATCTCGCACGGCGGACGTCCGAAGACGGGATACCCGTGCCGTACGAGCTCGGCCCTGGTGATCCCGGACAGGATGCGCTGCACGAGCAGCCCATGGGTCCAGGTCGGATGCGGGACACCGGCGTCGGCGGCCTGTCCGGTGTCGACGTAGACGCAGCCGAGGTCCATGCCTGCGGCCGCGCCGGCGTCGAGGTGCCGGTGCAGATCCACGAGCGCCGACTGCCGGGGTGCGTCGACCGGCCCGTCGACGAAGGCGACCAGGTCGAGGTCGCTGACCCCGGAAAGGTAATCACCGGTGGCCAGGGATCCCGCGACCTGCAGGTCGGTGACCCATCCCAGTGCTTCGAGCCGCCGCCCGAACTCCACGACAGCCGGCAACGAGGTGACCATGGGTCAGTGGGCGGCGAGCAGCCGCTGCAGGTCGCCGTGGACTTCGAGGCCCGCGCAGTGGCCTTCGTCGTCCAGAAGCGTCCGGCCGGCCGGGTCGGCGAACCGCACCCGGACCCGGGCGTCGAGTGTCTCCTCGACCCGGCGGTGCATCTGGGTACGGATCGGGGCGTGCAGCAGGCCTCCGCGCCGCCGGTCCGCGATGATGTCCAGGGTGGCGCCCCGCCGGGACCGCAGACTCCACCGGACGTGGTCGTCGTCGAGCTCCAGCGAGGTGGTCCGGGCGCCGGTGTAGGTCGTGAACCGGTGCAGGCGTCCGGCGTGCCGCAACCCCACGACCATGCCGCGGAACTCACCGCGCAGCCAGGGCACCATCGCGATCGACGCGGTGAGGCAGGTGTCCGGCCGGGTGAAGTGGTTCGTCTGCATCCAGATGTAGGCGGACGGGAAGGCCTGGCCCCAGTCCTTCTCCAGATATCCCCGCCCGTCGTCGAACGAGACCGGGCCGCCGTCGGTGTCGACGGTTCCGGCGAGCCCGTGCCCGAACGACAGGACACCGTGGTAGCACTCCATCCGGGGCACCCAGGCGTACCAGCCCATGCTGCCCGGCGCCCACGCCCGGACCGGCCAGGGATCCAGCGGCCCGGTGAAGCGCACCTCGCCCCGCAGTCCTGCCTCCTCGACGTCGAGGGTCACCCCTCCGGTGGTGAACCGGTTCGGGCCCACGGTCACGTCGAAGGAGCCGGGGCTGGCGGTGAACTCCGACCGCTCGTAACGCTGGTACCACGACCGCCCGCTCGTGCCGTCGAGCACCTGGACGAAGGCTTCGGCGTCACCGTCGACTCCCAGGAACAGTCCCGGAATCACCGCCCATCGATGGGCCCGGTCCGCGCTCACCAGCTTGATGTACCAGCCCTCGAAGAAGCCGCGGCTCTTCCGGAGACCATGGAAACCTTCCGGGTGCAGCGTCTCACGCACCCGCGCGACAAGCCGTTCCGGTACGCCGACCACCATGCCGGGACTCTATCCGCCGCACCGCCCCCGGCGAGCCCCTCAGGGGTTGGTCGGGACGAGACCGCCCAGCGCCAGGTGTCGCAAGCCGGCGGTCGGCGCCACGCCCAGTTCGCGTAGCAGGCTCGCCCGGAAGCCCTCGAAGCAGCGGACCGCCTCGACCACGTTGTTCTCGGCCAGGTGGGCCAGGATCAGCACCCGGTTGGCGCTCTCGCGCAGGGGTTCCAGGCGGACGGCGGCGAGCGCGGCCTCGATCGCGTCGGCGTGCCGGTCCATCGCGATCAGCTTGGTGGCGGCCGCCTCCAGCGCGTGCATCTGCAGCTGGCGCAGGCGTTCGCGTTCGAACAGGACCCAGTCGTCGTACCAGCCCGGCAGCAGTTCGCCGGCCGTGATCAGCGCCGGGGCGCCGGCCGGCGAGAGTACCCGGCGGGCGGTGCCGACGAACTCCACCACATCGACCTCGACCTCCGGTGCCAGCGTGAGGACCTGGCTGCCGATCACCACCGGGTCGGCGCAGACCTGCCGTAACCGCCATAACGTCGTACGGAGGCAGGCGTGGGCTTTGCTCTCGGAAGCCTCAGGCCAAAGGCTTCCGGCCAGTTCGGCGCGGCTGGCCCGGCCGCGTACGCCGATGAAGGCGAGCAGCCGGGAGACCGCCTGGGGTGCGGCGAGCGCACGGCCCTGACACTCCAGCCGGAAGCAGTCGAGCAGGGTGAGCCCGAACGGCGCGGTGCGCGCCGCCCGGCCCGGTTCGAACCACACATCGGAGGGCGGAATAGGCATGTGTAACCCCCTCATCGAGGAGGACGACGCTCACCAGGGTGTCGTGGCGCCGCGTGGAAGTCCACGGTGAGTCACCCTTCGGACCCACCATCCGCATCTTTCGGAGGACGGCGTCACCGTCGCGTCACCGGTGGCGTACAGGGCCGGTGATGCCTCGGTGACACCCCGCGGCACAGAATCGACGTGTGTCCACTGACGCGCCACCTCCGGCCGAGTGGGGTGTGCTGACCGCCCGCGCCTGGCGCGAATCGCAGCCAGGGACTCCCGCACGCATCCGGGTGACGTTCGGCGTCGACCGGGCGGACGGCACCCACGTGATCCGGCCGCAGACCGTCGTCGTGGCCGGCTGGGACGATCTCGTCGCGGTCATCCGGAAGTGGTACACCGCGATCGAAGAACCCTAGACGATCTTGCCTTCCTTGACGTACTCCCGCAGGACCGCTGCCTCCAGGGCGGCGCGGCCGACCCGGGGCGAGCCGTCAGCGAGGGCCTGCACGGCACAGTATTGAATGACGTTGACGATGCTCGCGCCACTCAGCTCGAACCGGTGCGCCAGGCTGTCCCAGTCGACGTCCGTCGTGAGCTGGGGCGGGAAGGCGGCGGCCCAGATCGCCCGGCGCTGTTCGGGCCCGGGCATGGGAAACGGCACCGCGCACTGGAAGCGGCGCAGGAACGCCTCGTCGATGTTGCCGCGCTGGTTGGTGGCGAGAATGACCAGGCCGGCGTACGTCTCGATCCGTTGCAGCAGATACGACACCTCCTGGTTGGCGTACTTGTCGTGCGCGTCGCGAATGTCGGTGCGTTTACCGAACAGGGCGTCCGCCTCGTCGAAGAACAGGATCCAGTCGCGGTTCTGCGCCTTGTCGAACAGCCGGGACAGGTTCTTCTCGGTTTCGCCGATGTATTTCGACACCACCCGGGACAGGTCGATGCGGTAGACGTCGCGTCCGGTCTGCTTGCCGAGGAGGGTGGCGGTGAGAGTCTTGCCGGTGCCGGGCGGCCCCTGGAAGAGCGCGCGGAAGCCGGGTTTGAGCCGCCGGCCCATCCCCCAGTCGCGCAGCAGCGTGCCGCCGTGCGCGATCCAGTTCTCGATCTCGCGGATCTGCCGGGTCGTCTCCGGAGGCAGCACCAGGTCGTCCCACTCCATCGCGGTCTCGATGCGTTCGGCGGGGAATTCGCTGCTGAACCGGGGTGGACTCACCTCGCCGGTGGTGAGCCGTTCGACGAACTCCGGATCCAGGACCAGGCGCCCGCTCATCAGCGGCTCACCCTCCGGGACCGGGTCGAGCCACAGCAGATGCCGGACCGCGAAGAAGTGCCGGCCGGCGAAGAGACGCTGCACGTCGCGGCGCCGGGTGAGGTCGTCTCCGGCGAGCACGAACTGTGCGGTCTCGCCGGTCGGGAGCACGCCACGGTGGTTGGCGGCCTTGACACCGCCGAACTCGGGCAGGTCGCCGCCCTCCGGCAGGTGCTCGGCGATCACGCGGCTGAACAGGTGCGGCATCAGGTGCGGGACGAGGGCGAGCAGCACCACCACGTACTCGTCGTGGCTGGGTTTCGGGCCGCCGGTCAGTTCGGCGAGCCAGGCGCCGTCGAGTTCGGGTTCGGTGTCCGGGCCGCCGTCGAGGCGGGCGGCGATCAGGGCCGCCAGCTGCCGCAGGTCCTCGGTGAGGTGGTCGGCGTTCATGGCTTTTTCACAGGTGTCTCCTGGAAGGTGCCGTCGAGGGCCCACGACCGTTTGATCCGGCGCACGTGGAAGCGCAGTTTCCCGTCGGCGAGGTCGGGATGGCCGTCGTCGAGGTGCTCCTGAATCGACCGGTTCTCCTCGCTGTCGCCGAGGAAGATGTTCTTGGCGTAGCCGAAGAACTTGGCGTAGCGCTTCCGGGCGGCCTCCTGGATGGCCGCGAGGCTCAGCGGCGTGCCGACCGGGGTGACCGCCACGATGGGGTCGGATCCGGTCGAGCCCCGCTGTTCGATCAGCAGCTTGGCACGCGACCAGGTCATCTTCTTCTTGTTGAGTACCTCTTCGTAGTGCGAGCTCATGTCGTCGGCGGAGACGACGTGCCGCCGATCCAGCTCCCGGCTCGGCCGCAGGTTGATCTTGCGGCCCTGGGAGTCGGCGACCAGATCCTTCGGGTCGCCGCCCTGGGCCAGGTGCTCTTCGGCGATCGCTCGCTTCTGCGCGACGGTGAACTCGTCACGCGGAACGGTGACGCCGCTGACCTCGTCGTCGGCGACCTTCCATTTCACCAGGTGACGGGCGATGTGCGAGGCGAGCCGCCGGAGACGCACGTCGAGCTCTCGCGCCGCGGCGTCGGCCTTGGTGGCCTGTTTTCCGGCGGCGGCGTCACCGTCCTTGGCGTCGATGTCGCGCAGGACGGCCTGCTGCTCGGTGATCTGGGCGTGGGCGCGTTCGGCGGTCTCGACCGGCTTTGCCCGTTCGTCGTCAGTCTTCCCGGCTTTCTTTCCGGCTTTGTCGAGGAAGACCGACGGCTTCTCCGGCGTGGAGCGCACGACAAGCGTGGCGGAGGCCGCGGCGCCCTCGAAGGTGAGTACGTGCTCCTCGTCGCCGCCGCTGATCGGGATCCGTGCCCTCCACCACTCCAGGAGCCTCGCGGCGCCGGCCTTGATCTTCTGAAGGAGCTGGCCGAGCCAGGCGACGATGCGGTCGAGTCCCTTGTCGATCGGCTGCCGGATCTTCTTGACGATGCCGACGAGCTTCTCCGGCACATTGCCGAGGCCGGCGAACTTCGCCAGGAACGCGATGATCACGGTGAGCGTGCCGGCCATGGTCTGCTCGACCTTCTTCGCGGCCGCGTCGACCTGGCCGGACGCGATCGCCGCGATCGAGTCGACGAACGCGGCCACCACTGCCGCGATCTGCTGGATCTTCTGGATGAAGAACGTGACGGTGTGGTAGGTCGCGATGATCGCCTGGATCACCGCGCCGGCCGGGTTGAGCATGCTGACCAGCTTCACGACGGCGGCCTTCACGACCTCGGTCGTGATCATCTGGGTGACCTGGCCGATCAGTTGGTCCTTCAGTTCGGTCAGCTCGGCCTTGATCTGCTCCCAGGCCGCGGCCGGACCCTGGGTGACCAGCGTGACCAGCACCGCCGCGGTCTTCTCGAGGGCGGCCAGCACTGGCTCGGGGATGATCTTCACCAGCTTGGCGCGAATGTTCTGCCAGGTCAGGCTGAGCACGGACAGGACCAGCTTGACGATCTCCAGGAGCGTGAACGCGGTCGGGATGTAGACGCCCGCCTCGCCGAGCGGCCCGGTCAGCCACTTCACGAGCGCGTTCTTCAGGTGCGTGCCGATGTTCTTCGCGAACATCTCGAAGCCGAGCCGCCCGGCCCGCACCAGGTTGCCGACGAACCGCACCGGATCCCGGACGATCGTCTGGAACGCGGTCCGCGCCTTCGCGACGTACGGCAGGACGGCCGGCGCCACCACCGAGAAGAGGATCTCCAGCAGGCCGAGGACCTGGCGAAGACCCCAGCCGAGGAAGTCGCCGGCGATCCCCGCGAACACCCCGGCGACCTTGCGGAACGCGCCCGCGACGGTGATCACGTCGGCGAAGGTCAGCGACCGCAGCATCGCCAGGATCCGGCCCGGCACGGCGGTGACCATCCCCATCAGGCCGGTCAGGGCGTTGGTGAACCAGGACCAGGCACGGGCTACCGCATTGCCGCGTTTGAGGTTCTGCCAGACCTCCTCCTGGCCGATCAGCTTCATGAAACCGCCGATCACGGTCTCGGCCGTACGCGGGCAGACCTCCCCGGTGATCGGGTCGCGGCCGAGGACGGCCTTGAGCAGATCCCAGCCGCGGGTGCCGGCGGCGAGCCCGGCGAGCGGCCGCAGGGTCGCGTCGCGCACCATGGCGAGGATGTCGCCGACCACGCCGGTGATGAACGCGATCAGCGCGCCGATCGGGTCGGTGAAGATGCGCTTGGCGCGGTCCCAGACGCCGCCGAGGTCGAAGATGTCGCTCCAGCTGAGCGAGTCGACGAAGCGTTTGAGCCCGTCGACGACCCGGCCGCCGATGTCGCCGAGCACGGTCATCCGCTGCCCGGCCCAGGCCGCCGCCTTGTCGATCACGCCGTGGGCGTCGAGTGCCTGGGTGATCAGCGCGCCGCCCGGTATCAGCTCGATCATTGCCCGGAGCAGGTTTGCCGCGGTCCGCGGCACGGCGCGCCGGTTGATCGGGTTGACGCCCAGCATGAGGGTGAGCATCCGGAAGCCGGGAAGGTTGTCGGCCTTGCCGGCGAAATAATCGAGCGCATCCGGTACGCCCAGGCGCTGCACCGCCGGAGTCGCTGCCGGCCGGACCGCGGCGTCCGGTGTGAGCGGCTTCGATTGTCCCTGCTGGATGGTGTGGGTCAGCTCGTGCGCGAGCAGCTGCACGCCCTCGCGGGTGCCCGGCTGGTATTGACCGCGGGCGAAGAAGACATGGTTGCGGTAGGTGAAGGCCCGCGCCGAGAGCTGGTTGCTCAGGCTCCCGGCGAGGCTGTCGTCGTGCACCCGCACGCCGGTCAGGTCGGCCCCGAGCCGTGGTTCCAGGAAGGCCCGCAGGTCGGCGGGCAGCGGCTGTCCGCCGGTGGCCGCGGATTCGACGGCCGGGGCAGCGACGGGGCCGCTGGGGGCGGCGGGTGCGCGGGAGATCGCCGGGGCGGTGCTGGACATCGCGGTCGGGGACGCCGAGCGCATCACCCGTTCGGCGGTCCGGTCGGCCTCGGCTTCGAGGCTGTCGGTCGGCTTGCTGACGGTCAGTTTGGTCTGGACCGCCGGGCGGGCGGGCGCGAAGAAGCCGCCACCGCGGGCCTTGCCGAAGAACGCCTCGGCCGGAGCCCGCGTGGCGGTGCCGGCGGGCTTCGACGTCTTCTCGGCGGTGGCGGCCATGGCTTCCCCGTTACCGCCATTCCACCAGGAGCAGGCGGCTCATCCAGGGCAGCTGGATCATCGAGAGGCCCCACGGCAGCTGGTCGAGGAGGACGTCGAACGACTCCGTCTCGATCCGTAGCAACCGGTCGTGCAGACTCCCGGCTCTGGTCAGGAACGTGCCGCGCAGGCCGTCGGGCCCGGTGCCGCGCAGCACGTCCCAGTGCCCGATCGCGGAGCGCAGCAGGAGGTCCGCCTCGGCGAGGTCGTGCGCGCCGAGTTCGAGCACCGTCACCGGTTCGTCGCTCGGCACCTCGCACAGCACCTTGGCCATGCTCAGGTCGTATTCGGGTGCGCTCGTCTCGCCGGTGGCCAGGTGGTGCAGCAGGCACAGTGCCCGGTCGGGCTGCAGCAGGCGGTCCCCGTCGGCCACGCCGAGCGTCTCGAAGAACCGTGGCAGGAACGGGTGGAGCACCACAACCCCGGCGTTGACGACATACTCACCGTCCTCCTGCGCGCCGCCGGACGCAGGCCGGCCGGACGCGGTCGTGCCGGATGCGGTGTTTTTCGGAGTGGTCGTGCCGGGTGTGATCACGGGGGCCGGGACCGGCCCGGCTGCAAGGTCGATGTTCTCCGTCGCCTCGATGGCGCTCAGCAGGTCCGTACGGCCGGGCGCGTCGACCGGCACGGATCGCCAGGCGGTCGCCAGCAGCTGCGCCGGCCCCGGCGGCACCGCTGCCGTGAGGCCAGCGAAGGCCGCCTCCCAAAGTGCCTCGCGTAGCAGGTCGGCGGCGGCCGGCGGCGATACCGCGGTGGCGGATGTGGGCCGGTCGGCGCCGACTCCGGTGATGTCTAGGCAGCGGTCCATGGTTGCGGCGGTGGCCGCCGACAACTCGCGAAGCAGCGTCCGGTGAAACGACGGCGGGAACTGCCGGAGAAGCCGCCGTCGAGGAGTCTCGGCGGCGAGGATGCCGGCGAGTTCGGCACGGAATGCGGCCGACGGTGCCCCACCCGCGTCCGGCGCCCACGCGGCGAGCACCTCGTCGGACAGGTGCCGCCCGGCCGGCACCCGGTACGACCAGGGCAACCGTCCCGTACGGAGAAAGGTGAGCAGGGCCTCGGCCACCGCTTGGCGCTCCGTTCGATGCCGGATGTCCGCCGCCGGCTCGCCAAAGGGCTCCGGGGGAGCTGCGGGCCGGCTGAGGAAGGTCGTCACCTCGCGGGCGACGGCCTCCGGCAGCTCGCGGGCGAGCCCGTCCCAGGAGAGGGTGCCCAGGTCGATCTCCAACCGGTCGATGACGAGCCGGCCCTCCGGCGGCCCGAGCAGCGCCAGGGTGCGCTCCAGCGAGGGCGTGACCGCGTCGGCGCAGATCCGCCTGAGCCGCCGCTGCAGGTCCAGGCCGTCGGCCTCGGTGCCGTGCAGCGTGACCTCGACGATCTGCCGTCCGATCAGGTCGGTCATCGCTCACCCCCCGGTCTTGATCGCCCGGACGACACTCGCGGAGCAGCCCTCCGCGGTGTATGCGGTCAGCCGGACCAGTTTCTCGGCGGGCTCCGCCGGATCGAAGCCCATGCTGGTGCTGAGTCCGTTGGTGATACCCAGTGTCCCGTCCTGCACCTCCCAGACGAAGGATTCGGCCTTGGCCGGGCCCGACGGTTTGGCGAGCAGGGTCACCCGGTCCCTGCCGACGTCGGCGGTGAAGTCGATGGTCAGGCCGGGTTTGCACACCTCGACCGGTTCCTCCTTGGGCCGGCATTTGTTGGAGGTGACCGGGTCGGAGGGCGGCAGGAACGCGCGTCCCGACCCCTCGAGCAGGACGACGGACGTGCCCTTCGCCGCGTCATAGGTGGTTTGGATCGCCTGGGTCCGCTTGGCCTGGCTGAATCTGACCGTCAGGATGAATTGCAGCTCGATGCCGATCAGCCGGTCGATGAGCAGCGTGCCGGTGGTGAAACCCGCGGCCGGCGGGACGTAGTCGAGGCGCAGCCAGTCGGGCGAGCCGACCCGTGCGGCGATGATGCCGTTGATCTGGTCGAGCCACTTGGCGACGACGGTGGCGAAGCGGGTGCTCGGCAAGGGGTTCGGGGCCTGGCTGACCACGGCGGTGACCTCGGCGGTCAGGTCGATGGTGGCGCCCTGCGGGTCGCCGAGCAGGAACCGGATGTCGGTGGCGGTGTAGTCGTTGATCGGGAAACCGGACGTGGGTTCCGGCACCCAGAAGCGGTGGCCGGCGCGGATCGCCTTGCCGTCGAACGGCAGGGTGCAGACCTTGTCGACGTTGTGCTGGAAGTCCTGCGAGACGGTGCAGCCGTTGGCGTCGCCGATGGTGACTGTCACCTTGTCGCCACCGGCTATCGGCGTGCTGGTGTAGGCCGTCTTGACGATCGTGCCGGGATCCGCCCGGTAGGGCTCCGTGCCGCCGGAGACGGTGAATCCGACCTGGTAGGTGCCGGTCTTGGTGTCCTCGGTGATGGTCGCGGGCCCGATGGCCAGGGCCGCCGGCACGACGATCGGCGTGGGCGCCGACTCGCTGCCGGCGGCGTCGCGCACCACGACCGTGTGCGACCCGGCCGGGAGCAGCACCTTGCCGGTGAACTCGGTGAACGTCCCGTTGTCGACCCGCACGGCGGCGGTGCCCGTCCCGCCTTCGACGGTGAGGGTGACCTCGGCGTTGCCGTCGGCGTTGGTGCAGCCGCGCCGCAGGGTGAGCCGTGGCCGGTCGGCGGACAGGGTGAACTGAATGGGCGGGCATTCCGAGTGCAGGCTGTACGGCAGGAAGAAGTCGGCGATGACCGTGCCGTCGGCCAGCTCGGCCTCGGCGTCGACATAGATCCGCTCGCCGATGTCCTCCGGCGGTTTCCGGCCGACCAGGACGGTACCGGTGAGCAGCTGATACACCTCCTGGATCTGCGCGTTCCCGGTGAGCGTGGGGTCGAACCGGAGCCGGCCGAGCGCGGCGGCGAGAGCGTCACCGTCCGTCACCCTCGGTGGCGGGGCCGGGGCGGAGGACGGGTTGGTGGATTCGTGGTAGACGAGGATGAACGTGCCGCCCAGCGGCACCCCGGCGTGGTGCTGGACGCCCGGGTGCCGGTCCAGGAAGGTGCTGAGCAGCTGCGCCTGCTGGGCCTCCTTGAACCGCCGCCGGTATTCGGCCTGCAGGGCGCGGAAGGGTTCGAGCCGGCAGCGCCACACTATGTCGGTGAGCCGGTCGGCGAGCCCCGCCGAGGTGAACAGGTTGTCGGTGCCCGGCCGGACGGCGGCGCGGGCGGCCTCGAAGGCGGTCGCCGACTCGACCAGGTTTCCGTAGCCGGTGGCGAACCGGGCGGCGTCGAGGTGCCGGACGTCCGCGGTGAGTTCGCCGAACAGTGCCGACATCGCGTTGACGAGACTGAACGTCTGGGCCAGGAACTCCACGTTGGTGCCGGCCCCGCTCTGGCCGACGGCGAAGAACCCGGTCCGGGCCAGCATGTTCTCGATGACCCGCCCGACGGTCTCGGGCTGCACCCGGAAGCCGGGGTCGCACGCGCGCAGCAGCGACAGGATCGGTTCCCGGGCGACGGTACCCGCGGCCGTTCCCGGCGACGGCAGGCCGTAGAAATACTGCACCTGCTTGCAGAGGAAGCAGATCAGCTCGGCCTTCAGGGTGGCGTAGAGGGCTTCCAGGTCGTCGAAACGGCAGTCCTGCCCGGTCAGGTCGACCGGGATGCTCTCGTCGAACGCGCCGGTACGCAGCGCCACCACCTCGATCGGCAGCCGGTACGTCGTGCGCAGGTGCAGCAGAGTGGCCATGGTGGTGCCGAGCGCCTTGCCCAGGTGCCCCTCGACGCGCAGGAAGTTGTAGGGCTCCAGCCCGTACGCGAGGGGGTCGAGGACGAAGTCGGGGGCCGTCCCGTACTTGTCGGCGCGGTAGCCGAGGTTGCGGTCGGCGCGCCGCCGCCGGGTCTGTTCGGGGTTCCACACCTGGTGCAGTGGGGTCGTTCCGTCCGACTCGTAGTAGTACGGGATGGCTGCGGCGGAGAGCGGTCCCGGCCCGTACACGCTGGGGGTTATCCGAATCTGCGAGTCGAAGCGGCCGCGGTCGCGTTTCGGCAGCGGTGGCTCGTCGGTGAACCGGTCGAGCATGGCGACCAGGCGACGGAAGAGCACCAGCAGGTCGCCGCAGCGGGCCGTGGCGGGGGAGGGCAGGAACCGGTGCCGGTAGCCGGCCGGTTCGGCGACCGAGGTGGGATCGAGCACGCCGAGGGCGAGGTGCCGGGGGAAGAGGCCGGCGGGCGGGCAGCAGACGGCGAGCAGTTCGGTGCCGGCCCAGCGGAAGTCGTCGTAGGCCCGGATCAGGTCGTCGAAGAGGTCCCAGTAGTACTGCAGGAACCGTACCTGGCCGATGGTCTTCGGGACGGTGTCCAGGAACCCGAACCGGGTTTCGACGTCGGTGAACGGGTCGTTGGGGAAGGCGGCGGCGAGCAGCGGGCGGAAGATCCGGTATGCCTCGCCGAGTGCGGTGGCCACGTGGTTGACCAGGGTGTGGTCGCGAAACGCCCGCTGGAACGCGGCGAGCACGTCGGCCGAGGTGACCGGCCCGGAGTTGGGCACGTCGACGCGGGGCATTCGCAGGTCGGGCAGGGTGAGCCGGTCGAGCACGCCGGCCTCGGTGCCCGGGTCGGCGCCGGCGGCGGCGAGCATCGTGGTCAGGTCGGCGGTGCGGATCAGGAGCCTGCGCACGGTTGCGGTGACCGCCGAGCCGCGATCGTCGCAGTCGTCCGGAGCGCAGGTCCGCATACCCTGCCGGCGGAGTTCGAGCAGCAGCAGCATCGCCTTGTCGCCGAGGTCGAGCTCGCCCGCGGCCAGTGGCCGGCTGCCGGTCTCCTTCGTGGGGGAGAGCTCCCAGAGCGGGAACTGCTTGCCGGTGCCGTCGTGCAGCGGCGGGTAGGGCAGCTGGTCGGGCAGCGTGTAGTCGTTCCAGAAGAGCAGGTCGACGTCGTTCGGCTCGACGATCAGGTAACCCTGCGAGGTGACCCCGCATCCCTTGGTCAGGCTCACCGTGGTGCCGGCGAGTGAGGCGTCGAGACCGCACAGGATGCCGATGCCGATCAGGTCGGCCCGGGTGAGGCGCTCCTGCTCGTCGAGGTAGTCGCGGGTCTCGTTGAGCTGGGCCTCGGTCAGCACCTGGTTGGCCTGGTAGACCGCGTACGTGTCGTTGACCGTGTTCATGGCGTGTTGCTCCCCAGTGCCGTTCGGTTGAGGCGGATCGGGTTGCGGTCGCCGCCCTGGTCGCAGTCGTGCAGGTGGGCGCCGGGGTAGGTGTTGCGCAGCGTGTCGAGCGCGTCGGTGAGCAGCCGCAGACGGTAGGAGACCTCGGCGTAGGCGGTGTAGCGGTCGATCAGCAGCGCGCGCAGGGCGGCGCCGACCGGCAGCGGTCCGGGGTCGAACGGCGGGAAGTCGGTGAACGCCCGGCCCTCGGCGACGTGGGTGTCGCGCCATTGCGCGAACGCGGTGCCGGCGAGGGTGAGGATCTCGGTCGGGTCGGCTCCGAGGTGCGACTCGACGGCCTCGGTCAGGTCCTGTGTCGTCCAGTCGATCCGGGCGTCGGCGCGCCACCAGCGGCACCAGGCGTCCTCGAAGCGTTCGAACTGGCGGCCGTGCACGGCGATCTCGGCGAAGTGGTCGACGGCCACGGCGCGCAGGGCGGTGGCGGTGTCGCCGTCGATCGGGTTGGCGCAGCTGGCTGCGGACAGGTCCACGGCCGACAGTGCGGTGGTGAGCTGCGCTCGTACCGCATCGGGTTGGTGGGGTTGAAGTTCCTTGCCCGCATACCAGGTCTCGAATGCGGTGCCGAAGGCGTCCCGGACGGCGGTGGCGCAGGAGCAGTCGTCGCCGAGGAGCGCCGCGAACTCGTCGAGCACCGGGTCGCAGGGATCTGGGACGTAGCCGTCGTTGCCGACCCAGCAGATCTTCACGATCAGGTGCGCCGGAGTCTCCTGCCGGATGGTGTGTTCGGCGAAGTCGCGCATCTGCATGTCGGTGTTGAACGGCGCGGTCCAGCCGGGCATCACCCAGGTGAGCCGGAAGGCGTAGGAGTCGTCACAGCCGGTCACGTCGCCGGGGAACTTGGGCCGCAGCAGCAGGTGTTCGACGAGGACGGCCCGTTCGTTGGCGCTCCAGGTGGCCAGTGTCCGGTCTGCGGAGAGCACGAGTTGAGCGAGGATCGCACGTTCGGCGTCGGCGAGTGCGTCACCGAGCGCCACATCGTCGACGGGGTCGCCGGTGTGCCACCACAGCTGCCCGCCGGTCTGGGTGATCGCCCAGTTCGGGGGCAGCGGCGCGTGGGCGGTGAGCAGTGCCGACAGGGCGGTGGTCACGGTCGCCGGTACGGGGAAGGCGGTGTCCGGGCCACGCAGCACCAGGGACTCGCCGGCCGCGTTCGCGTGCCAGACGAGCGCGAGGTCGGGGTGGCCGAGCAGCAGGCTGACCCGGCGTTGCAGGCCGGCGACGTTGCCGGGCAGGCAGGGCGCCTCGGCGTGGTTGGCGGCCCGGCCCCGGTCGTGGCTGATCCGCGGGTGGGCCCGCAGGAACGCGGCCTTGTCGGCGATCAGGTCGAGCTGGGCGGTCCGCTGCCCCTCCAGGCTGGTGAGCAGCAGCGCGTACTCGGCGAACTGCTCACCGAAGCGGGCCAGCAGATGGTCGAGGAACCGGTTGCGGCGGGCCGCGAACTCGGGCGCCGACTCCGCGAGCCCGGCCAGCGTCGCCGCATCGAGGCCGCTCGTCAGGTCCGCATATCCGGCCAGGTCGGCGGCGGTGAACGGTTCGGTGAAGTAGGTGTGCTCCTGGGCGGCCAGGGAGAACAGGTCGGGCAGGTGCGCGAGCTGGGTGTACCGGTCGCGCAGCATCTGGTCGAAGACCAGCAGGTACGCCTTGAGCTGCTTCGCCTGAGCCCGGCGTGGCGGTGGGGCGGTGGCGGGCAGCCCGGCCGGCCCGATCCCGTAGGTCAGCGGGAACGCATGCTGGATCGGCAGGTAGGCGCCGACGTCGCGGGCGGTTCCGGCCGGTGGCGGCAGGTCACCGGCGTCGGCGGGCAGTTTCGGCCGGGCCGCGGCGCCGCGCAGCTGGGTGAGGATGCTCTCGGCCTCGTCGGTGCGCGGCACGAACGGCAGGCCGCCTGCGGTGAACCGGAACCGCGACATGCTGCGGTAGAGGTTCGGGCGGCGGCCGGGGGAGACCGGCAGCAGCCACGGTGCGGACCCGCCGGCCGGGCGGCTCCGGTCGTCGTAGGTGGTGAGCAGGACGTTCTCGACGGTGAGTACGCCCGGGATCTCCATCAGCAGGTCGATGAGGTCGGAGACCCGGATGTCGGTGCGCAGCGCGGCCGCGGCCAGGTCGCCCGGTGTGACGTAGCCGTTGGACATCTGCGGGCCGTTGAAGATCTCCTCGACTCCGAGGCCGGCCGCCAGCAGTTCGGCGACGGTGTGAAAGGCGATCGGTGGGTTGAGGTAGCGCTCGATCGCGAACCAGACGGCCGCCTGCACCGCCTCGACGTCGGCGTCGGCGCGGATCTCCACGTCGGCGCAGACGGCGATGTCCTCGACCTCGATCGGCCGGACCCGATGGAGGTCCTCGGCGAGAGCCCGGTGCCGGTGCAGCACGGCCCTGGCGGCGGCGACCGCCCGGCCGGCGGCGAGCACCCGGCGCCGGTAGCGGTCGACGAGCCCGCCGGGCCCGGTGTCGGCGAGCACGTCGCGGATCGCGGCGACCGTGGTGCCGGCGCGGGCCTCGCGGTCGCCGAAGACGCGCAGCGCGGCGTCCACGGCCAGGGTGGAGCCGTCGGCGAGGCCGATCTGCAGGCCCACGTCGAAGACGCCGCGCCAGGAGCCACGCAGGGTGTCGTCGTCGACCGGCAGGGTCACCGTGATCGTGGACAGCGCCGGGCCGTCCGGGAACGGAATCGCCGGGAACCGTAGCTCCAGGGTCAGCTCGTGCGGGACGCCGGCCGGGTCGGGCACGGTGCGGCGGGCCGCCAGCGTGCGGTCGGCCAGGTCGCCGGCCTCCTCGTCACCGTCGAGGTCGAGTGCCACGTCGTACAGGCCACCAGGCCGGCAGTCGAGCCACGCGTTGCGTACCGTGTCGAGATCGATGAGCAGGCGGCGCAGGTCGTCCGGGGTGACCGGGTTGATCGTGAGGATCTGCCGGGCGGTCGGGAACGCCTGGTCGGAGTAGGGCGCGGCGGAGGCGAGCAGGTCGGCGATCGGCAGCGCGGTCCGGTAGGACAGCTCGGTCATCGCATAGCTGAACGCCTCCAGGATCGTGATGCCTGGATCGTGGGTGTTGTAGTCGGTCCAGTGGTCGCTGCCCATCTCGGCGATGAAGCCGATGCCCTGCCGCCGCAGCTCGTAGAAGTCGCCCGCGCTCATCCGGTCGCCGCCTGGTGGATCGCGGTGATCACGTGGCGGGCGGCGGGCGCGGAGACCAGCACCGAGACGGCCCGCGAGCCGGTGATCAGGTCGGCCGGTTCGCCGTCCGGGCCGGTGCCCGGGTGGTGGTGGAACATCCGGAAGTCGGTGACGTAGTCGACGTATGGCCGCTCCTCGATGAAGTCGATCAGCACCGATGTGGCGTACCGGCCGGTGAAGGTGGGGTTGGCGGCATCACTGAAACCCCACGGCGACAGGAAACGGGTGATCTGCTCGCGCAGCAGGCCGAGGTGGAACGTCTCGTCGAAGCCGTCGCGGAGCCGCACCTTGAAGTCGACGTGCACCGCCTCGAAATCCGGGTTCTTCACATGCAGGGTGACGAAGCCGGACATCCGCCGGGCGAGGAATTCATGGATGCGATTCAAAAGACCGAGGCTGGTGTACGGACGAAGCGGGTCCCGTCGATCGCCGTCGCGATGCACCGGGATGGTCACCACGGTCACGTGTCCTGCCGCGAGTTCCTGATAGACACCCGGTTCGTAGAGCGTGTGGTTGAGACAGCGCACGCGGTGGATCGCCGGGAACGCCTCCAGCACGAGCCGCTCGTAGTCCCACAGCGCGACCGCGCGGTCCTTGTGCCGCAGCCGCTCGCTGACCCGGGTCGCGAACGCGGCCGGCGACTCGGCGCCCGCGCCGCCGAACCCGGCGAACGGCTGCGTGATCGTCTTGATCGCCGGGTCGGGCCGCACGGGCTTGCCGATCGTCGCGGGCGGCAGGTCGGGCACCCCGGCCGGGCCGGTCACGCGCAGGCCCTGCGCCTCGACGAGCAGCAGCCGGCAGACCGCGTCGCTCGCGGTACGCACCGCGGCCCGTACCCAGTGCAGGCCGCCCGGCAGGAGGGTGTTGTCGCTGGTCGCGTCGCCCGGCACGGCCAGGGTGAGCACACCGGATTCGAGGAGCCCGCCGGTGTGGTCGTCGACCGCGTCGGCCGCCAGATCCTGCCACGCGTTGTCGCGCAGATAGCTCCAGCGCACGTGATCGGCGGGTTTGCGGGTGAGCGGGTCGGCGGTGCCGTCGAGTACCTGCACGAGCAGGGCGAGGTTCTGCGGCGGACGCAGCCCCGCGATGCCGAGGTAGAACTCGGCCTGGTCGGGGAACTGCGGCAGCAGCGTCTGTCCGATGCCGGACGCGACCGCGCCGAACGGGGCCAGGTGGAACAGCCGGGCGCCGGTCTGCTGGTCGGCGCGGTAGTCGAGGGCGAGGTCGCGGATCACCGGGATCACCGGCACATCGGGTGGTGGCTGGCCGGCCTTGATCTTGATGGCGAGGGCCACGGCGTACCTGTCGAGGCCGAACCCGGCGTCGAGGCGCAGCCGGACGAAGCCGCCCCGCGACGACGGGCTGAACCGTTCGTCCACCTCGGCGACGGCCCGCAGCCCGGCGCGGCCCGCCAGGTCGTAGCTCGCCGCGCCGAGCGTCGCCGCGGTGATCGCCGACGGCACCCACTCTCCGCCGGTCCGCACGTCGATCATCAGTTTCGGGGTGGAGTCGTGGGCTTTTGGCGTCACCGGCCAGGTGACCCGCAGGGTGGCGGCGCCGACCTGTTTGCGGAACATCTCGGCGCAGCCGACGACGAGCGCGTTGCCGGCGATCGGGGCCGGGCCGAACGGCTGGAAGGCCTTCGTCGGGTCGACCGGGCCCAGGTCGTTGGCGAGGGTGAGCCCTCGGACGCCTTGCACGTCGACGCGCAGGCGGATCCCGGTGACGACGAGGCCGCCCAGGACCGGGGCGCGGAGCCTGATCGCCAGCACGGGTTCGATGGTGGCCAGTGTGCCGCCGTGAGTGGCCGGGACATAGCCGGTGACAGCCGGATCGTCGCCGGTCAGATCGACGCGCAACCTGATCGGGCCGCCGGCCTCGCGGCTGAGCTGCGACAGGCGGCGTTCCAGCCAGCCCTTCGTGGTGGTGAGCCGGCAGACGACGGCGTCGCGTAGGTCGGGCAGGGCCGTGCCACCGCTGGTGGTGATGTCGACGGTGATCGCCCGCGTGCCCTCGGCGAGCGCCAGGTAGGGCGAGGCGACCGCGAACCCGATCTCGGCGGGCGTCCCGGCGACGAACGGATCCCAGCTTCCGTCCGGCCCGGCGGTGACCGGTGCGGCGAAGATCCGGCCGTCGTCGCCGCGGTGGACGGTGCGGCGGTCGGCGACGTGGGCCTGGTTGACGACGAGATCCCGGTCGGCGGTGAAGACGACGTCCCGACCGGCCCGGAACGGCAGGCCGGCCGCGACCAGGTGGGTGCCGACCGTGCGGGCCGGTTCCAGGAGCAGGTGCGCGTGCCCCGCCACCGGCGGCCGTTCCCGGAAGCGCAGGATGTCGCGGTAGTAGAAGTCCAGGTGCCGGGCGGTCAGCGTGTTGGTTTCGGCGCGGACCTGATCGAGGAGCCGCACGAACGCGAGGAACAGCGCGTAGTGCGGTTCGTGGCCGGTCTGCTGGAGGGTGGCGGCGAGCGCGGTGCCCGCGTCCCCGGCGACGCGGGCGTAACCGGCCAGGAACACCGTGCGGACGGCCGTGAACGCGTGGTGGTTGACCAGGTGATTGAGGCGGTCGTCGACGTCGGGGCCGGCCCCGTACACCTCGGTGTCGGCGGCGATGCCGGCGTGGTAGGCGGCCCAGCCGGTGCCCGGTGCGGTGATCCAGTCGGCCGAGAGGCCGCCGGCGAGGACTGCGGAGAAGGTGGTGGCGGCCCGGCCGAGGATGCGTAGCGGCGGGTCGGGCACGGCGTCGCCGACGACGCCGAGGCCGCGGCCAGCTTTGTCGATGGCGATGAGTGTGCGCAGCGCCGGGGCGAGCCGGGTGCGGATCAGGTTGACCAGCGCCGAGCGCAGTGGATGGCTGTCCGGCAGGGTTTCCTTGAGCTGGTCGAGCCGGGCCGCGAGGGACCCGATCGCGCCGATCACCGCCCCGGCGGCCCGGATCTGCACGGTGGCCGGCGTCGACGGTTGCCGGCCGTCCAGAGTGGTCAGCAGGCCTTTGAGCACCGCGCCGTAGTCGGTCACGTCGGCGATCGCGGCGACCGCGAGCTGGACGGAGACGTCCCGGTCGAAGAACGGCTGCCAGCCGCCGGTCACCGTGTCGTCCTCGCCGTAGTAGCGCAGGAAGGCGGCGTAGGCGCGGGCGTAGACGATCGCGTCGGCGAGCCCGTGCTCGTCGACCGGCGCCGAGGCCGGGTCGAGGGCGGCGGGAGCCCGCTGGTCCTGGGCGGTGCCGTCGCGGATCATCGCCGGTCCTCGGGGAGCATCCGCACCGATGTGGTGAGGTTGATGTCGGTTCCCTCGCGCAGGTAGTAGGGGAAGACGAAGTTGAACCGTGAGTTGGTCGCCCGCACCCGGTAGATCACGCCGATCAGCACGACGCCGTCGAGGCCCTCGCTCTCGTCGAGCCGTACGCTTTCCAGCTCGATGCGCGGCTCGTGATAGAGGATGGCCGCCTCGATCTTGTCGGCCATCAGGGTGCGGGTGCGGGTGTCGAGTTCCTCGAAGACCAGTTCGTCCATCGAGCAGCCGTAGAGGGGCACCATGATGCGTTCGCCCTGCCCGGTGGTGAGCAGCACGTGCAGGCTCGACGCGATGTCGTCCTCCTGCTCCAGCATGCGTACGCCGGGCAGGGCCGTGTCGAAGGCCGGCGGGAACGACCAGCCGCGCCCGAGGAACGGCCGGTCGCCGGGGTTCTCAGCCACCGATCAGCACCGTCGGCTCACCCGGCGGCAGCACCACGCCACCGCCGGCGCTCTGGTCGCCGGCCCGCGCGGCCGGCATCCCGCCGATCAGTACGGTCGCCGAGCCCTTCAGGATCGTGTCGGCGCCGCAGCCGTCGCCGACCCGGGCCGCGGGCAGGCCGCCGATCAGCACCGTCGGCGCGCCGGGCGGCACGATCGGGAGGGGCGCACCCTGCGTCGCGGCGCTCACGATCTGGTCGGTGACCCGCGCGGCTGGAAGCATCGTTCGCACTCCTAGTTGATGTTGACGGTCCCGCCCTTGATCACCGTGGCCGAGTCGCCGGTGATCTTGGTGCTGGAGCCGCTGAGCTCGGCGCTGGAACCGCCCGACACCTTGACCGCGGTGTCGGCCTCGAGCGCGGCGTTCTTGCCTCGAACCGTGATGTCGCCGGTGGCCTTGAGGATCAGGTCCTTGGCGCTGTCCAGGGTGATGCCGCTGTCGTCGAGGACTATCGAGTTGCCGTTCTGGTCGGCGATCGTCACCTTCTTCTCGTCCTCGGAGAGGGTGACCCGGTTGCCGCCCGGAGTCTCGATCGACACGGCCACCTTGTCGTCGTCGAAGAGCAGCTTGATCTTCGAGCGGCTGACGTACCCCTTGTGGTGGTTGTCGTCGCTCGCCGGTTCGGGGGCCGTGTTGGCGCTGCTGTGGCACATGCCCAGCACGATCGGGAACCGCGGGTCGCCGTCGAGGAAGCCGACCACCACCTCGTCGTCGATCTCCGGCCGGAAGAAGGTGCCGCGTGACCGACCGGCGTCGAGGGTGGCGATGCGGGCCCATGTGCCGTCCTCGGCCGGGTCGACCATCGGCAGCCGCACCCGGATGCGTTCCTCGGCGTCCGGGTCGTCCTGCAGCGCGGTGACGACTCCGGTCTGCAGGCCGTGCACGGCGGGCAGCAGACCGGCGGCCGGTGGCGGGCTCATCCGGTAGGTCGAGGCGAACGTCTGTGGTGACAGCCCGAACTGGACGTCGGTGTCCCAGTCGCCGTTGGCCACGGTGTGCCGGACGCCGGAGACGTACTGCGGGCCGGCGAAGCGCTTGCCGATGCCGGTCACCTCGATCACCGCGCCCGGGGTGACGCCGGCGAAGCCCTGGAAACGGACCCGCCCGCGGACCTTGGCCAGCCGGTCGCGCAGCAGCCGGGCGTCGGCCCAGGCCTGCAACTCGGGCTGGCTGAGCTGGCCGCCGTGGCGCAGCAGATCCGGGTCGCCGCCGAGCACCCCGGCCAGGTCGGTGGCGTCGAGGTTGCCGGCCGCGGTCACGTGTGGTTCGGCCGCGTCGGCCGACACCACGTCCTGGTCGGCGGCGCTCCAGCTGGTCGCGGTGCGGCCGGGCGGCTGCACCCGGGCGTCGATCTCGGCGTCCAGCTCGATCACGGTCGCGCCGTAGTGGGCGGTCACCACCGAGGTGGCGCCGGTGTCCGGGGCGGCGACCGTGACCTTGCCGTCGCGCACGACGACCACCTGGCCGTTGGCCTCGGCCCGGCAGAGCAGGAAGTCCCAGTCGGTGGCGTCGTACTGCACCACCTCGGCCGACTTCGCGCTGGTGGACGCGACGTCGCCGGTGAGGTCGTGACCGCTGATCAGATCGGTCATGATGTCGCTGTCGGACTGGCCGGTGAAGTAGCGACTGCGCCGCCCACGGGTCATCCTCACCGCTCTGTCGCGGCACTCCACCACCAGGACGCTCTCGTTGCGGCGGACCCGGATCCGCTGGCGCACCACGATGCCCTGGAAGACCCGGTCGACCTGGCCGCGGTAGCCGAGCCGCAGCTCGATCTCGCGGCCCGGCACGAAGTGGTCGGTGTCGCTCGCCTCGAACGTCGCCTTCGAGGCCTCGCCGTCACGTAGTTCGAGCAGGGCCGACGGGACGCGGTTGAGTTCCGCCGAGACGGTCAGCGACAGCACGTGGAACTCGCCGGAGATCTCGGCGCCGTCGATCAGCACCACGACCGAGCAGACGTCGGGGGTGGCCGGCGTCGGGATCGTCGACGTGTCGCTCATCGGGCGACCTCCGCGGGCAGCGGCGGGAAGTACAGCTCCCGGCCCGGGTCGAGGCGGCGGAAGTCGGTGAGCCCGTTGCGGGCGGCGACCAGCGCGTAGTGCCGCGGGTCGCCGTACACCTGGAAGCACAGGTAGGGCAGGGTGTCGCCGGCCTTCACCACCCGCCGGTGGGTCATGTCGGGCGAGCTGCGTGCCTCCCGCGCCGCCCGCATGCTCTCCTCGATGCTTCCGCCGAACTTGACCTTGACGACCGCCCGGATCGGTTTGCCGTCCGGGTTGAACAGCTTGTAGGTGATGCCGACCTCGAGAGCTCGTCCCTTGAAGACCAGGGCACCCCAGACCAGCTTCAGGTGGTACGGCTCGTGCGACTTGCCCTGGTACGCGGTGAGCAGTTTGCGGAAGTGGGTGACCTCGTCGAAGATCCCGTCCGGCTTGGGTGTGCCGTCGATCAGCCCGGTGCTGTCGAAGAGGAACTCGAAGTTCAGCTGATCGGGCAGCGTGTACTGGAACTTGGCCTGCGCGCCGCTGGTGCCCTGCCCCTGCCCCTCGGCCGTCTTCACCTTGTATTCGAGGGTGTAGGTCTCCGGGTTGATCAGTGCCTCGAACATGTCGGCCGCGTTCGCCCGGCTGCCGGTCTCGGCGTCCTTGGCCGAGTCGAACGCCAGGATCAGCATCTTCTCCAGTTTGCCGGCCATCGGTCAGCGCTCCGCCCGGTCGGCGAGCAGCCGCATGACCCGCTCGACGCAGAGCGCCACGATCTGCTCGGGATCCCCGCCGGCGCCGGCGGGCGCGGGCCTGTCGGGAACGGCCTCCTGCGGGGCGGTCACCGCGACCCGGATGTGCAACTCCCTGATCTCGATCGGCACGGCCCTGCCTCCCTACTGCACCGAGAAGTACTGGTACGACAGTTCGAAGGTCTCGATCACCAGTGAGCTCTCACCGGAGTTGAAGTCGCTCACGGTCCACTTCTTCGGCACGGCGTGCGCGACCTTCCACGTGCGCACCTGCTCGCTCTTGTCGTTGAGCAGCAGCACGGTGACGTCCGCGGCGGTGAAGACCCGCTCCCGGAACGCGTCGAGGCACCATTTGACGACCGAGTTGCCGTCGAGCGTGCCCGGCCCGGTGAGCATGCCCCGCCTGAGTACGAGGTCCGCGTACTTCGTGCGCACCGGCAGCTTGTGCACGAACCGGTTCTCGCCGCCCTCCCGGTACTCCTCCATGTCGTATTCGACGGTGAGCCCGGACAGCGTCTGGAACCGCACGTCGTTGCGCTCCCGGCTGATGCTGAACTCGACCTTGTAGTGGAAACCCCAGGGCGGGTAGTAGTCGGTCACGGGTCGGCCCTGCTCAGGCCCTCGTGCGCGATCTCCATGCTCTCGATCGCCACCTCGTTGGCGTCCGACTTGAGATCCGGCGCCGTGATCTTGACCGGGAAACAGCGCAGGGCCTTCCAGGCCGCGACCGGCAGCTGCCTCTCGTTCAGCATCGTGATGAGCACCTCGCGCCGCTCGGCGACCCGCTCGGTGGTGACCGCGTCGAACCAGAGGTAGACGTCGATGTCGCCGATGAACTTGCCGCTCTTGAGGGTGATGTGGTTGTTCTTCAGCAGGCCGGGCATGGCGATCCGGTTGAAGCCCTGGGAGTCGCTGTGCCGGTACTCGATCTTCTCCCGCTCCAGTACCAGGCCGGTGACCTCGGTGAAGCTGAGTCTCGCCGGGCCCCAGTGCACCTGGAACTGAAAACGCGGAAGCGGATAGGGCTGTGTCATTGCCGGTCTCCTCGCCCTCAGCTCTGCGCCATCTTGTGCGAGAAACGCAGAATGATGAACTCGGCCGGGCGCACCGCCGCCATGCCGATCTCGACGATCAATTTGCCGTCCACGATGTCGATCGGCGTCATCGTCTTGCCCAGCCCGACCGCGACATAGAAGGCGTGCTCGGGTTTGACCCCCTGCAACGCGCCCTGCCGCCACTGCACGGTCAGAAAGTTCTCGATCATCGACTGCATCTTGATCCAGGTGTTGGCATCGTTCGGTTCGAAGACGAACTGCGCGGTGGCCTTCCGGACCGACTCCTCGACGAAGATGAAGAACCTCCGCACGGGTACGAAACGCCACTCGCTGTCGTTGCCGGCCAGCGTGCGCGCGCCCCACACGAGCGTGCCGCGGCCGGTGAAGGCCCGGATCGCGTTCACCGACTTGCCCGCGGTCGGGTCGACGTTGAGCACGTCCTGCTCTCCGTTGGTCATGTCGGCGCACGGCCGGACCACTCCGGACAGCCCGACGTTCGCCGGGGCCTTCCACACTCCACGCGAGTTGTCGGTGGCGGCGTAGATGCCGGCCACCGCCCCGCTCGGCGGCAGCCGGCACGGGAAGTCGCGGATCGCGGCGCGGGCCAGCTCGTACCGCTGGTTGTTGGTGGTTTGCAGGGTGTTGAGCTTGCCGGTGGTCGCGGCCCCGCCGTCCTTGACATAGCTCACGTCGACCTGGGTCTCATCGGCGGCGAGGTCGAGGACGGTCTCGATGTTGGGCGTGTAAACGGCGCCGTAGGTGAGATTCTTCGTCAGCCCGCCGGCGCGGAACAGCCCGGCCGCGGTGACCAGGTCGGCCTTGGCGTCGGACATCGAGATGGTGCCGCCGTGCATGTCCATGATCGCGAACCGGTCCTGGAGGGCGGCGCACTGGCCGAGCACCTGATCCGACATGGACAGGTAATCGGTCAGCCCGAGCGCCTGAGCCTCGGGCACCACGATCAGGGTCGGCTCGTCCACCTTCTTCAGCGGATCGAGGGCCTTCTGCAGGTCGGCGAGCTCGGGCAGCGCGCCGACGGCCTTGAACTTACCGACCGACACGATCCAGCACGGCCCGCCGCCGTTGGCGAAGAACATCTGCAAGGCGTAGAAGAGGATGTGCCGGGAGCGGTTGGCCTCGGTCAGGTCGGCCGTCGCGGTGATCCCGACCGTCTTGCCCGGCGTCTCCCTGGTCACCTCCTCGACCCGTACGACGAGTTTGTTCTCCGGCTGAGGGCCGCCGAAGAACTGCTGAAACTGCACCAGCGACGTTATCCGCTTCGGCACCAGCACCAGGTCGCCGGCCGCCCGGTCGTCGGCGAACTCGGTGTATCCGATGAACGCCGGGATGGCCGTCTCGACCGGGGCGATGCTCGGCGGGAACTTCGGGATCTCCTCCACGTACACACCCGGCGACCGGTAGGTGGCCATGCGGTTCGTCCTTCCTACGACTGATCAGATGAAGATGTCGGAGACGAGCCGCGCCACCCGGCCCGGCGAGTTCGGGTCGGTTTCGGCGACGACCCCGGCGGCGGCCGGCTTGCGGCGCGGGCCGGCGTTGCCGAACCAGGTCAACGGGCTCGGATCGGCCTCGGTGAGGGTGACCGTGCCGTCGCTGCGCTTGCGGTAACGCCGGACCGTCGCCCGGTTCTTCAGGCGCACCTCGAAGACCGGTGGCGGTGTGGCCGGCGGCCGGCCGTCGAGACCGACGAGGCTGAAATCGGGGTCGCCGGGGCGCACCGCGGCCAGCCGCACCACGGCCAGCACGCCGGCCGGCAGTCCCGCCCCGGCCGGCAGGTCGCCCTGGTGCAGGTAGACGGGACGGTCCGCAACCGGGCCGAGGCTCCGCTCCGGCGCGCCGGGCTGGTCGGCGGAGAGCTGGCGCAACACCCCGCCGGTCACCACGAGATCCTCGACCTGCCCGCCCGGCCCGGCCGCATACTCGGCGGACAGGAAAAGGTGCTTACGCCCACCGAAGGTACGGGTCACGCCGGTCAGGTTGGACAGCATCACCGGCGGCCGCGGGCGCAGCCAGGCGGCGGTGTAGCTCAGCAGGTCCGGGTCGACGGCCGTGACGTGGATGTCGAACACGGCGCCGGTGTCCAGCACGGCGTCCTCCGGCACCGCGAGCACGAACCCGGCGCCGGTCGCCCGGAACACCGGGCCGGTGAACTGCGGCGTCACCGCGAGGACCTTCCGCACGTCGTAGCGCAGCAGCCGGGACGTACGGTCCGGCTCCGGGAGGTCGTCGAAGCCGGTTGCGCCGTCGTCGAGCCAGTAGTGGTGCAGCAGCCGCACCTCGGCGAGGCGGCGGTATGCCGTACGGATCCGGTCGGGCACCGTCCTCACCGCCCCACTAAGGTGCTGATCACCTCGGTGACCAGGCCACTCTCGCCGGACGCTGCCGCGAACCGCATCTCCAGCATCCGCACCGAGTAGAGGGCGAACGGGAACTGTTTGGCACCGAGGGTGCCCCACAGGTGGTTGACCTCCTCGATGCTCGGCGACGCCAGGCTGAAGATCAGTTTGAACTCGGCGAGCCGGTCGGCCGGATTGATCGGGGCGCCGGCCGTGAGCGAGGCCGGGGCGACCGTCTCCGGCGTGAACACGTCGTGGTACTGGAAGAACGCGATCGCCCGGGACAGCGCCAGCAACGCGTCCCCGTAGTCGGTGTGTGTCGCCGTCACCAGCACGGTGAGGTTGAGGAAGACCGGCGGGTTCTGATGGCTCACCCGCAGCGTGGAATCGTCGCGGACGTTGCCGGACACGTTACGCAGAGTCCGTTCCGGCGTGACGTTGACGACCGACAGCAGGATCGTCCCGCGTTTCGGGCCGCCGGTGCTGCCGACCTCCCCGACGTTGGCCAGCTCGACCTGGCCGGTGCCGGCGCCGAGCCCGGTCAGGTGCTGCTCCAGTTCGTTCGCGACGATCCGCAGGGCGTGCGAGATCATCACGCGCCCGGCTTGCTCAGCGCTGCCGCGATGTTCTCGTCGCGGGCGGCGGCCAGTGCGTCGCGTTGCTGCCGGGCCTCGGTCGCCTTCGCCCGCAGCGGTTCGACCGCGGCCCTGGCCGACGTCAGCGCCGCCGCCGCGGCGAGGTTGTCGCTCCACAGCTTCGGCAGCCGGTCCGCGAGCTGTCCGCCCTGAGGATCCTTGACCGCGGCGTCCAGGTCGGTGAGGGCCTTCTGCAGGTCGCGGTTGCGGACGAACGCCTCCGCGGTCCGGCCCGAGTCGACCGCGGCGTTCGCGGCCGCGTGCAGGGCGGCGACCCGGGCCCGCGCGGCCTCGGTACGCTGCGGCACCGCCACGAGCTGCCGGAGGACGTCCGCATGCTCGGCGGCGGCGGCGTCCGCGGCGACCCGTGCGTCGGCTGCGGCCTTCTCGGCGGTGGCGAGCCCGGCGGCGGCGGCGTCCGCGGCGGTGGCCGCCTTCGCGATCGCGGCGTCGATCTTGTCGATCTCGGTGGCGAGCGCGTCCCGCCGCGCCTGCGACAGTTCCTGCTCGATCCGGGCGGCGAGAGCGGTCTGCGCCTGGCCGATCTTCGTCACGTCGTCCGCGCCGAGGTCGTGCGCCTCGGTGCGGGCCTTGGCCGCGCCGGCCAGGTCGGTCTCCAGCCGGGCGGTGGCGTCCACGTCCGCGTCGAGGCCCCGCTGCTCGGTGTCGAGATCCTCCAGGGCCCGTCGGTCCGTCTCCAGGTTGCGGGCTGCGGTCTCGATCTTCGCGGCCTTGTCCCGGCGGGACTTGTCCAGCTTGTCGCGACGGTCCTTCAGCTTCGCCAACTGCTCCGCGATGCTCGTGCTCGCCATCCCTGCCGGCCCCCTCTCACCGCTTGCGGGCCAACCTCGCACGGCACACATCACCGCGGCGTCACGGCGGGCGTACCGCGGTCAGAGCTCGCGGGCGACGCCGGTCACGGCGGGCACGGCACCGAGCCGCACCCCGCGGTGCCTGGGCCGTTGTGCCGAGTCACGTCGAGGGTGAGGTCGTCACGTTCGTGGCGTTGCGGATCGCCGCGCTGACCGCTGCCAGCGTCGGGTTGCGGATCACCGGCACGGCCAGCGCGTCCCCGGTGGCTGCTCCGGGCAGCTCCGCGGCGACCGCCGCGAGCATCTCCAGCATCGACAGCGAGTCGCCGCCGAGGGCGTGGAAGTCGCTGTCCGGCCCGATCAGCGCGTGGTCGACCCGCAGGATCCGGGCCCAGATCTTCGACAGGTGCTCCTCGAGGTCGTCCCGGGCGCGCGGTGGCCCGGTCGGCGCGTCGCGATCGGCGAACGGGTCCGGCAGGGAATCGAGGTCGATCTTCCCGTTCACCGTGCGCGGCAGGTCGTCGACGACGACGACCGCGGACGGGATCATGTACGCCGGCAGGCGCTCCGACAGGTGCCGGCGGATGTCCCGGCCGGCCGTGCCGGCGCCGAGGACGTACGCGCAGAGCAGCCTGTCCGCGTGTGCGTGCCCGGTCCGGGCGACCACCACCGCCCGGTCGACACCGGGATGCGTCTCGATCGCCGTCTCGATCTCGGCGGGTTCGATCCGGTGCCCGCGGATCTGGAGCTGGCCGTCGGCGCGGCCCAGGTATTCGAGCACCCCGCCGGACATCCGGGCCAGGTCACCGGTCCGGTACACCCGGGTGCCGTCGGCCAGCCGGCGGAACCGTTCGCCGTCGAGGTCGGGCCGCCCCCGGTAGCCGCGCGCCAGTTGCCGGCCCGCGAGGTGGATCTCACCGGTCTCGCCGGGCGCGACGAACCGTCCGTCGGCGTTGAGCAGGTGCACCGCCGTGTTCGCCACGGGCCGCCCGATCGGCACCGCCGCGCCGGTGTCCCGGCCGGCGTCGAAGACGTGTGTGACACAGCCGATCGTCGCCTCGGTCGGACCGTACTCGTTGACGATCCGGCACTCGGGACCGAACACGCGCTGGGCCGCCGCCGCGACTGTCGAGCGCAACTGCTCGCCGCCGACGACGAGCACGGTGAACCCGGTCGGGGACAGCCTCAGCCGTACGATCAGATCAAGGTGTGCCGGGGTTAGTTTGAGGGCGTTGGCACCGGAGCGGTCCAGCATCTCGGGCAGACTCTCGTGGGTCACCTCGCCGGAAACCAGGGCCACGCTGCCGCCGGCGAGCAGCGGCAACAGGATCGCCGTGCCGGTCAGGTCGAACGCCAGCGAGGTGAACAACGCGAACCGGGTGCGGGTGCCGACCCGGTACAGCTCGGTTGCCCAGGTGACGTAGTTGACCAGGCTCCCGTGTTCGACCTGCACCCCTTTGGGCTGCCCGGTCGAGCCCGAGGTGTAGATGACGTACGCCAGGTCGCCGGGGGTGTTGAGGTCGGCCGCCGGTGGCGCTCCGGTGGTGGGGAGATCCTCGAGGATCAGGTGGTCGCCGCCGGCCCGGCCGGCGTGGCGGCGCCCGGCCAGGCACAGCGGGGCGCCCGCGTCGCTCAGCAGCCGCTCGATCCGGGCGTCCGGGTGCGACGGGTCCAGCGGCAGATAGGCCGCACCCGCCTTGAGCACGCCGAACAGCCCCGCGACGGCCTCCACCGTCCGGTCGGCGAGCAGCCCGACGACGGCGCCGCGGCCGACACCCCGCTGGTGCAGCGCGTGCGCCACCGCGTCGGCTCGCCGGTCCAGCTCGGCGTAGCTGACCTCGCCCGCGGGCCCGATCAGCGCCACGGCGTCCGGGTCCGCCGCCACCCGCCGGGCGAACAGACTGGTCAGGGTATCGGCGGGCACGTCGCGGCGGGTGTCGTTGCCGGCCCAATGCCGATGCGGCGACAACGCCGCCTCCACCGCGTCCAGCAGTTCCTCGGCGCGGTCCGGCGCGCCGTGGTGGGCCACGGTCAGCTCGGTACGCCCGGGCGGCGCCGTCGCCACGATCGACAATGGGGCCAGCGGCGCGTGGGTCGGCAGCGAAAAGACCGTCGATGCCCGGAACCCGCCGCCGCTGAACTCGGCCAAGTCGACACGGCCGAGGTGGGACAGGATCGCCGAGCACAGGAACTGACTACGGGTCATCCGCAGAAAACCGGAGAGCAGACCCAATGGCATCCGGTACGCGACCCGCTCCGCCAGTCCACCGGTGACCTCGTGGCGTTCGGCGAGACCGCGCAGGATCTGCTCGTGCAGAGTCTGCCACCCGTCCCGTGGGCCCGCGGTGAGGAACAGCGGCAGGCTCAGGTTGGCCGTGCTGCGCAGCGCAGGGTCGTGCCGGCGCAGGTCGACCGGCACCATGAAGCGGGAGCGTCCGGCGCCGGTGAACCCGGCCACCGCCACGGCGAGTTTCGCGACCAGCCCGGGATGATGGCCGTCGACGGTCCGCCGGGCCCACTGCTGCAACCCGGCCGGCCCGGCCAGCGGAGATCGCCAGCCGACACTCGCCCGGGGCCGCCGGCCGGGCGCGCCCAGCCGCTCGACCAGGCCGTAGTCGGTGAGAACCGAGGCAGCGCCCAGCGGCGGCTCGCCGCGCAGCGCCCGGAACACGTCCGCCACCCACGCCAGCACGCCCCGGCCGTCCATCACCGTGTGCGACACCCGGAACAGCACCGCGCCCTCGGTGACCACCACCTCGCAGGCGCGCCGCAACGGAGTGGACAGATGATCTGACCACTGCCCGGTGAAGGTGACCGGCGGCTCCCGCCCGGTGTCGACCCAGGTACGGCCGTGCCGGGCCAGCCGCGCCCCGGGGCAGGCGGCGGACGCCACCCGTACCGCCTGGGTGAGGGTCTCGGGTTGGAGATCTCCCTCGCCCTCGACGACGAGCTGGATCGCCAGCGGCGGCATGGCGCGCTCACCGGCCAGGTAGAGCCATTCGTTCGGCGACACCGGCCGCCGGTAGTGGCTCACCGGACGTGCCTGGTGAACGCGTCGACGCCGCCGAGGCCGTCGGCCCACGCCCGCAACTGCCGGAGCCCGGTCGGCTGGTCGATCACGGGGGAGTAGCCGAAGTCGCGGGCCGCGGCGCCCGTGTCGTACGTGCCGGTTCTGGTCAGCAGCGCGATCGAGTACCGCGACAGCGGCGGCGAGTGCCGGTCCTGCAGGTACGGGATGCGCCACACCGTCTCGACGGCCGCTACCAGCGCGTCACGCAGGACCGGCGGCACCCGGCGCGTCGGCGGCGCCGCGTCGAACAGCCTGGCCACCTGCGCGGTCAGCGCCCACACGTCGCTGATCTCGGCGTCGGCCACGAAGTACGCCCGGCCACCGACCCGGTCCGAACCCGCGGCGAGCAGGCAGGCCCGGACCGCGTTGGTGACGTGGCACAGGGAGGCGTGCACCACCCGCCCGCCGGACAGGTCGGGCAGGCGGCCCGCGCGTAGCTTCGCGACCATCCGGGGCAGGAAGCCGTGCCGGTCGCGCGGCCCCCAGATGCCGCGCGGCCGCAGCGCGCAGGTGGTGAACCCGGGGGTGTCCGCGGCCAGCACGAGACGTTCGGCCGCCGCCTTGGACTCCGAGTAGAAGTTCAAATACCGGGCCGGGTACGGCACGCTCTCGTCGATGGCGACCTGGTCACCACCGTCCATCACCGCGCTCGGGCTGCTGACGAACACGAATCGGCGCACGCCGTTGGCCCGGGCCGCGGCCAGTAGCCGTTCGGTGCCGGCGACGTTGGTCTCGTGGAACCGTGCCCGGCTGCCGTGGTCGGTCACCCGCGCGGCCGAGTGGTAGACGACCTCCACTCCCCGCGTCGCCACGTCCAATGACACCGGGTCGGACAGATCCCCGGGCACCGCCTCCACGCGATCCACACCGGCGTCCACGGACAGGGCCGCCCCCGGGCGCAGCAGGGCCCGGACGTCGTCGCCGGCCGCGACCGCCGCCTCGGCGAGGTGCCCGCCGAGGAATCCGGAGGCGCCGGTCACCAGCACCTTCACGGCCGCCCCCGCCACCAGGTCGCACGCCGGCGGCGCGGCCGCAGCCGGTGCGCCGCCCACACCGACAGGGACTCCCGGTTGATCTTCGCGTTGTGCCGGATGTCGACCGGGAACGACGGATGGAACAGGAACGTGTCCAGCGGCTCGGTCACCGGCCGGCTCAACGCCAGGTCGCGCAGCTCGCGGCGCAGCCGGTCATGGCCGTCGAAGCCCGGGCGCGTCTCGACGCAGACCACCGGGCGGCCGCCGACGCCGACCAGCGCGGTGCGGCGCACGTCCGGGTGGGCGTTGAACACCCCCTCACACTGCACGGTGTGCAGGTCGCCGACCCGCTGGCTCTTGCGCCCGCAGAACCAGATCCGGCCGTGCTCGTCGATCCAGCCGAGGTCACCGGTCCGGTGCCAGCGCCGGTCACCGTCGGAGATCTTGGCGGCCGCGTCGGCCTCGGGCAGCCGGTGGTACCGAGGGCTGACGGTGGGACCGGCGACGGTGACCTCACCGATCTCACCCGGCGCCACGAGCAGGTCGTCACCCCACACCGGCATCGGCTCATCGGTGGTACGCACGATGCGCACCTCGATCCCGTCCACTGGCCGGCCGACACACGTGCCCGCCCCGGCGCGGCTGCCCGCACCGGTGTCGAGCAGGATCTCGCGCGACTCGATCGAGGCGATCGGCAGCACCTCGGTCGCGCCGTACGTGGTGTCGAACCGCAGGCCGTCCCGGTGCAACAGCCGCACGATCCGGTCGGCGACCGGGGCGCCGCCGGACACCAGCGTCCGTAGGGCCGGCAGCCGCCGGCCGGTGTCACGCAGGTACCGCCCGAAAGGGTCGAGCAGTGCCGGGGAGGCGAACATCGCGGTGACGCCGTACTCCTCGATCGTGTCGGCGATCGCCTCCGGAACGGCGTCACCCACCCGGGTCGGGTCGACCGGGGCGAGCACGCAGGTGGAGCCGATCAACAGGTGCAGGACACCGAACATCGGCGAGGTGACCAGCCCGACGTCGTCCGGGGACTGGCCGTGCCCGGCGATCACCTGCTCGATCATCGCGTCCAGCGCGCCATGGGTCGACTCGACGCCCTTGGCCGGGCCGGTGCTGCCGGTGGTGAAGCCGATCATCACCAGGTCGTCCGGGTCCGGCGAGACGTCCGGCCGGGTACCGCGGTGCCCGGCGAGCTCAGTCAGCGTGGTCCCGCCCCAGCCCCACCGCCGCCCGGCGGTCACCAGGGTGCGCACCCCGGCGAACGCCCGCCGGTTGAGCAGCCGCACCACGTGGGCGACCCCGACGCCGATGAACGCTTCAGCGCCCGCGCTGCGGTAACAGTGCAGCATCCGGCGGACGCCCATGCCGGGGTCCACCACGACCGGCACCGCGCCCAGCTTCACCAGCCCGAACAGCACCGGGAACAACTCCAGACCCGGGCGCAGCATCAGTACGGTCTTCGTGCCCCAGCCGACACCCCGGGCGGCCAGCCCGGCGGCGTACGCGTCGGAGCGTTCGTCCAGCTCCCGGAAGGTGAGCCGGCCGTGGCCGGGCCAGATCACGGCGTCCCGGGCGCCGAAGGCCTCCGCGTGGGCGGCCAGCCGGGCCGCAGCGCCGACCATCGTCGAAGCGGCCATCAGCGGCCACCGCGGTAGACCGAACACGCCACCGACAGGCCGGCGCCCGCGGCCACGAACAACGCCTGCGGGTACGCCGCCGCCTGCCCGGCACCGACCGCCTGGTGATAGGCGAAGGTCAGCGCGGACGAGTGCGGGTCCCCGTCGACGTCGCGCACCGTGACCACGGCCGGTGCGGCGATCCCCAGACGCCGGGCCAGCTCGGCCGCGAACTCCGGCGTCGGCTGCGACGCGACCAGCAGCGTGTCGGAGAGGTCGAGGCCTTCCTCGGCGGCATACCGGGCCGCCTCGGCGGCCGCGAACTCGACCAGCCGTTCGGTGTAGCCGGCGTCCCGGTCCACCCGGACCAGCTCCCGCCCGCGGGTGCCGACCGCGTCGAGATCGAGGTAGCCGACCACACCCGGCGTGTCACCGTCGTCGGCGGCGACACCGATCCGGCCGAACCCGGTGCCGGCGCCGGCCGCCCGCGACAACAGCATCGCCGCACCGGCCGTGGCGTACCCGAACGACGGATCCGGGCGCCCGGACGGATGCGCGTCCCCGGAGACGACCAGGGCGAACTCGGCGTCGCCGGTGTCCAGGAACGCGCCGGCCACCTGGACCGCGTTGAGCACCCCGCAGGCCCCGTTCATCAGGTCGAAGGACAGGGTCGGCCGGCCCGACCGCAGGTAGTCCAGGTTGGTGCCGATGTTCTTCTGGATCAGCGCCGCCATCGCCGGCTCGGCCATGTTCTCGTCGCGGTACACCCCGACGTTGATCAGCAGGTCCACCTGGTCCGGGTGGAGGCCCGCCCGCTCGATGCAGGCGGTCGCGGCGGCCGAGGCGTGCGCGATGGATCCGCCGAGGTCCGGATCCGTGCTCACGGCCGTGGACATGATGGCGGCGGGCATGCTCAGACCTCCAGCGAGCTGATGGTGGCGGACACGCAGCCGGTGACGACACCCGAAGCGGCCGGGACGAACAGGTATTTCGCGCCGGCCCGTGCCGCGGGGCTGCGCAGGTGGTCGTGCAGAACCAGGAAGTGCGAGGTGGTGGACGTGTTGCCGTACTTCTCGACCACGGACAGCGACTCGGGCATCGGTGTGCCGAAGGCGGCCTCACCATGGGCGTTGAAGTTGCCGATGAACCTGCTGCCGACCTGGTGGTGGATGATGTAGTCGTAGCCTTCGGCGGCGACGGTCGACCCACGCTTGGCCAGGAAGTCGCTCTGGAAGCGGGTCCACAGCGCCGAGCGTTCCTCCTTGTGCATCTGATGATTGTCGGTGTAAAGAGCGATGCCCTGGTTGCGGTCGCTCGGTTTGCCGATGCACAGGTGCGAGTACTCGGCGCAGGTCATCAGCTCGACGTAGTGGATCCGGTCGTCCGCCGAGGTGGACTCATCGATGATCACCGCCGCGCCGGAGTCGCCGACGGTCAGCGAGCCGAACTGCGGGTCGTACCGCTCGCTGATCTCCTGCACCGCGGTCTCGGCGATCGCGGTGATCCGCTCACCGCTCACCACCATTCCGTTTCGTACGACGCCCGCCTTGACCATACGATCCAGGATCGCGACACCGGACATCATTCCCGCACACGCGTTTGAAACGTCGAAATGAATCGCCTGACGCGCGCCCAGCACCCGGGCCAGTTGGTGAGCGAAGGACGGCTCGAAATGAAAGTCGTCACCGTCCTTGAAACGTGTGATCGAGGTCGAGACGATCACGTCAAGATCGCCGGCGGCGTACCGGGAGCGGGACAGACAGTCCTCAGCCGCCCGCCGGGCCAGCACGAACGAGTCCTCGAACGAGTCCGGCCGCTTGTCATGGACTCGCCGCTCCGCGATTCCGGTAATGCTCTGGAGATCGAACGGTGGCTGATAGCTCATCTGTGCGACGAGGTCCCGGGTGGCGACGACGGCAGTCGGAAGATAAGCGCCAATCGATTCGAAACGGGTGTGAGTCACCGGATCACCTTCGGATGGGCGGCCACCTTTGGGTGGCCGCGACGAGCTCTCCTGAATAGATCGAAGGCAATGTTTTCGTCAGGCATCCGCTCGGATCAAGCAAATGAGAGGTGTGTCATGCCGAAATCGATTCCGGAAACCCGCACGCGGCCGTTCCGACACAGGCAGGAAACCGGGTCTTCAGAGACGTCGCCGGGCCTCGCTGAACAGCAGCCAGCCGAGGTATCCGCCGCCGAGGATGACGGTGATGATCCCCACCGGCAGGGGAGTCGGGGCGACGTGCTGCGCGAGGTAGTCCGCCGTCAGGCACAGCAGCGCGCCGACGAAGGCGGCGGGTGCGAGGGTGATCCCGGCGGTACGGGCCAGCCGCCGGGCGATCTGCGGCGCGACCAGGGAGATGAACGCGATCGGCCCGGACGCGGCGGTGACCGTCGCGGTCAGCGCCACCCCCACCACCATCAGCCCGAGGCGGGTCGGCGACACACGGACCCCGTGGGAGGCGGCTGCGGCGTCGCCCAGTTCCAGCTGCCGCATCGGGCGGCTCAACGAAGCCGCAAGCAGCAGGAGCACGCCGATGCAGACGCCGCCGACGGCCACCTGCCCCCAGGACACGCCGTTGAGCGACCCGGCGCCCCACACGGCCGCGGCCATCGCCTCTTCCAGGTCGGCTTTGAGGATCAGCCACGTGTTGATCGACTCCAGCATCGCAGAGACCCCGATGCCGACGACGATCAGCCGGAATCCCTGCATCCCGCGCCGGTAGGCGAGCAGGTACACGGCGACGGCGGTGGCCATGCCGCCCACCAGAGCCCCGCCGACGAGCTGCAGGTAGGTGCCGTTGACGACCAGGATCACGATCAGCGCGCCGGTGAACGAGCCCTGGGAGAACCCGATGATGCCGGGGTCGGCGAGCGGATTGCGCAGCATCGACTGGAACACCGCCCCGCTCACGCCGAGCGCGGCGCCGAACACCACCGCCGCCGTCACCCGCGGCAGCCGCCACTCGACCACGATGGTGTGCACCAGCCCGCTCTCTCCACCGGTCAGCGCGGAGACCACCTGATCCGGGCCGAGCTGATAGGAGCCGGTCATCAGCGCGAGCACCGCCACGGCGATGATCGCGGCCGCGAGGACCGCGCAGACGACCAGTGAGCGCCACTCGAGCCGGACCGCGACCCGCCGGCGCCGCAGCACCAGCACACTGCGCGCGCTCACAGGCCGCTCGCCTTGTTCCGCCGGACCAGGATGATGAGGACGGGGGCGCCGATGAAGGCCGTCACGATGCCCACCGGGATCTCACCGGGGCGCATGACGATGCGGCCGACGATGTCGGAGGCCAGCAGCAGACTCGGCGCCAGAAGGATGCTGTAGACGAAGATCCAGCGTTGATTCGGGCCGACGATCCAGCGGGCCACGTGCGGGACCATCAGCCCGACGAAGGCGACGGGCCCGGCGATCGCGGTCGCGCCGCCGGCGAGCAGGGTGAGCGCGACGACCGCGAGGATGCGGGTGCGCGCCGGGTGGACGCCCTGGGCGGTGGCGAGATCGTCGCCCAGCGCCATGGCGTTGAGCGGGCCGGACACGGCCAGGGCGAGCACGAGCGCCACGGCGAGCAGCGGCAGGATCGGCCACAGCAGGTCGAGTGGGCGGCCCACGATCGAACCGGCGTTCCAGGAGCGCATCGCGTCGAAGGCCTCCGGGTCGGTCAGCTGGATCGCCTCCCGGGCGCCGCCGAGCACCGCGCCGACGCAGACCCCGGCGAGCACCATGACGACAGGCGACTGGCCCTGCCGCGTCGACCCGAGGGCGAGCACCATGAGCGTGACGATCAGCGCTCCCGCGAACGCGAACCACATGTAGCCCTGGATCTCCCGGATACCGAGCACGCCCACGGCGACCGTCACCGCGAAGGACGCGCCGGCATGGACGCCGAGCACACCCGGATCGGCCAGCGGGTTGCGGGTGATCGCCTGGATCAGCGCGCCGGACAGGCCGAGCGCGACGCCGACGGCCAGGCCGATGATCGTGCGCGGCAGCCGGTAGTCGCGGATCGCGAACTGGTCGATGTCGGCCGATGGATGGAACAGGGCGTTCCACACCACCGACGGGGAGATCTCGGTCGATCCGATCAGCACGCTCAGCACCAGCAGGGCCGAGAGCACCAGCAGCGCCGTCACCAGGCCGAGCAGACGACGACGCGGTCCGGGCGCCGTGGTGGCGCCCGGACCGTCGTGCTGTTGGGCGAGGACTGTCACTTCTTGGCGGGCAGGGCCGCCAGCGCCCGGTCGAGCGAGTCCAGGTACTGCAGGACGGGCCCGTAGGAGTTGTTGCCGGGGCAGAAGACGCCGAGCGCGTGGCCGGAGGTCACGGTCGACAGGGATTTCCAGGTGTTGGACTCGACGACCGGCGCGAAGGCCTTCTTCGGCTGTCCCGCGGCGTCGACCGGGTACAGGATCACGTCGTACTTGGTCAGCCCGGCGATCTGCTCGAACGGCAGGTTCGTCCAGCCCAGGGGATCGGCGCCGGCGGCCGCCTTGGGGGCGTTCAGGCCGATGTCACCCTGGGCGATCTCGATGCAGCCGAAGTCGCTGATGACGAACGTGCCGGGGTCGGAGTTGTCCCAGCGGTCGACCGCGACGAACTTGGTGTCGGCGATGATCGCGGGGTAGGTCGCCTTGATCTTCGCGATCTTGTCGGTGAACTGCGTCTTCTGCTGGCTCAGGGAATCGGTGAGGTTGCCGGCCGTGGCGAGCGCGTCGGCGAAGGCCTTCCACTCGGTGTCGAGTCCCCAGAAGAGCGTCGGGGCGACCGCCTCCAGCTGCTTCTTGATGCCCTCGAACTCGTCGTCGGGCACCTGGACCAGGATGAGGTCCGGCTTGAGGCCGGCGAGCTTCTCCAGGTCGACCTCAGCGGTGTCAGCCCCGAGCTTGGTGGCGGCCTCGTAGGTGGCCTTCTGCTCGGCGGGGATGGGGTCGAGCTCGGACGCGGAGAGCTCGGTCACGCCCACCGGCTTGCCGCCGATGTCGATGAACGGCTGGGTCGTGTTGCCGAGCGCGACCACCCGCTGCGGGGCGGCGGGGATCTCGACGGCACCGTTGCCGGCCGTGACGGTGCGGGTCTTGGCAGCCGCGGCCGTGTCGGTGGTGCTCTCGCTGTCGTTGCCACCACAGGCGGTGAGGACGAGGGCGACACCCATCAGGGCGGCGGCCAGCGCCGTACCGCGTCGTCGGGTTTCAGTCATCAAGGTGTTCTCTTTCTCTATTTTCGGGGTGAGGGCGCAAGCCGTCGGGGTGAGGGTGCGAGTTCGTGGACGGTGGCGCCCCAGCCGACGGAGTGCGTGGCGCTGCGGGTCAGTCCGGCCCGGGTGATGACGGCGTCGAGTTCGGCGGCGGTGCGCAGCCCGGAGCCGTGCACGGCGAGGGCGAGCAGGTCGGCTTCGCCGTCGTGCTCGTCGAGGTCGTCGGTGTCGAAGAGGTCTTCGACCAGCAGCACCCGGCCTCCGGGGAGGAGGTTCTCGGCGGCCCGGCGCAGGGCGTGGGCGGCGTCGGCGTCGGGCAGGGCCTTGAAGGCGCGGATGATGAACACCGCGTCGGCGGCCGGGCCGGGTTCGAAGACGGACTGCTCGACCACGCCGACCCGGGCGCGCTGCTGCTCGTCGGGGATGGTGGCGGGCAGGTCGCGGCGCAGCCAGTCGGCCTGGGCGGGCAGCGCGCAGATCGTCACGCGCAGGTCGGGGTGGGCGGCGACGAACTCGCGTGCCTGGGCGGCCGCGCCGCCGGAGTGCAGCACCAGGTGCCGTACTCCTTTGAGGATGTCCGAGGTGGCGATCGGCTCGGCCAGCGTGGCCTGGAACAACGCGAGGCGTTCCAGGTAGCGGTCCTCGTAGTCCTGTTCGGCGCGAACCTCGGCAAAGGTCTGCCCGGTGACCGAGGCGTAGGCGGCGCGGCCGGTGCGGATCGACTCGGTGAGCCCGCGGATGCCGAGCATCTCGCGTCCCACCACCCCGGCGGGATGCAGCGCGCCGGCGACGAACTCGACGGTCAGGACCTCACCGACCGGCGTCAGGTCGTAGTGGTTCGGGCCGGCCGGGGTGAGGACGTCCAGGGTGTGCAGGTAACGCAGCAGTTTGCCCAGCGCCCGCTCGTCGGCGCCCACCTTGGCGGCCAGCTCCGCGACGCCGGTCACGCCCCGGGAGATCAGCTCGGGCACCCCGAGCTCGACGGCGGTGCGGATCGCCACCGGCGCGATCAGCTCGGTCAGATCGTGCAGTCTCTCGAACGGGGTTCTCGTCTTCCCGGGGTCGGGCACCGCGGCGTCGTCCTCCAGGGCGACGACCTCGCCGCGACGCCAGTACCCGGCGAACCCGACGTCCTCCTTGGGCACTGCCCGGTCCTCGACGAGATGGCGCCGGAGGTCGCGTACCGTCGTCTGTTCCCCGGCCAGCCACGCGTACGGCCTGCCGTCCCACCAGCCGCAGTCGCGGACCGCGTCGACCAGGAGCGTGGTGGCGCCGTCACGCAGCAGCCAGGTCACCTCGACACCGGGCAGCTCACGCAACTCCTGGCGCAGCTCGTTCCCGGCGATCTCGATGAACACCTGGGCCCTGGTGTCCTCGGGCAGTTCTTCGAGCAGGCGGGCGATCGCCGGGATGGTCGTGTCGTCGCCGGCGACCAGCAGCCAGTCCGCGTCGCCGGGGAGCGCACGGGACGCGCTCGGCCCGTAGAAGTGGATGCGGTCCCCGACCTGGGCGCGGTACGCCCAGGTCGTACCCACGCCGATGCCGTGTTTGACGAAGTCGACATCCAGCCGGCCCGTTCCCGGGTCCCACCGCCGCACGGTGTAGATCCGCGACAGAGGCCGCGGGGCGCGCGGCAGATCAACACCTTTCTCCGTCTGTACGGGCAGAACCGGCTCACTCTGGCCGGGATAGCAGAACACCAGCCGGATGTCGTCGTCGAAGCCCGTCGACTCGAATGCCGGCTGGGGGAAGCCGTTCGCCGAGGTGAACTCACCCAGCTGCGCCCCGGACAGGGTGATCCGGCGCATCCCCGACGTCAGGTCCGTCACCTCGACGACCTCGACCTCCCGCAGGGTCAAGGGACGCACGGTGATCCGGCGTGAGGTCTTCGGCATTCCGGGGTGGATCCCTTCGAGGCGGCAAGTTAGGTGAGCCTAACCTTCAAAGGTGTGCGCCGATCGCCATATGGTTAGGACGTGATGGGCATCGATCCACCTCCGCCGATCCCTCCGGTACGGTCGAGCGGCCTCTGGGACCAGAGCGAGCACCTGCTGCTCTGGGTCCGCACCGGCTCGGCGTGTGTGCAGGTGGCGGACAGCCCGGAGTTCCGCCTGGCCGCCGGCGAGGGCGTCTGGATTCCGGCCGACGTCGGCAACCACTGGACGATCGCCACCGAGCCCGGCACGGTCGCCTTCCCTCTGCTGACACATCCGAGCGTCGCGGCCGGGGCACTGTCCGAGCCGAGACGGTTCGCGGTCCCCGGCGGCTGGCAGGACTGGCTGATCCAGAACTTCAACCTCACGGTCACGCCGCTGGCCGGCCACGGCTACTCCCAGGACCCGCTCGCCGATCTGCTGCGCCGTCCCGGATCGCGCCCCCCGGGGCCGGCGGAGGACACCCGGCCGGTCATGCCGAAAGCCCGCGGAGCCCGGGAAGTGGCCGCCGAACTGCTCCGCAATCCCGCGCTCGACCTCACTGTCACGCAATGGGCGCAAAAGGTGCTGTCCAGCCCGCGCACCCTGCTCCGCGACTTCCGCGCCGACACCGGCCTGACCTTCGAGCAGTGGCGACTGCGCTGCCGGCTGAACGCCGCTGTCGAGCACCTGGCCGCCGGCCACAGCGCCGAACGGGTCGCGGCGCGCGTGGGTTTCGCCACCCGGAACGGTTTCACTCGCGCCTTCAAACAGCAGTTCCGGCAGACCCCGCACGAGTTCGGCCGGAGCATCACCACCCGGCCCGCCGCGAGCGGGCCGGCACACCGGACCGACGACCTGCTGCGCATCATGCGCGCGGCGGACACCCCCGCCGTGCCCGGAGCGCTGCCCGCGGCTCGCACACCGCTGCACACCAACCACGTCCACGTGCTCATCTGGACGTATCGCGGCAGCGGGTACGTCGACATCGGCGACCACCGCTACCAGCAGGAACGGGGCGTCGCGACCTGGATCCCGGCCGGCTCGGAACACACCGCCGGGGTCCACGAGAACTCGATCTCGCTGCCCCTCGGCAACGCCGGCGCCGGGGACCTGCAACTGACCGAGCCGCTACAGGCCCAGTTCTCGCCCGCCTGGGACGACTACCTGATGTTCTGCTCGATCAGCGCCCGCACCCCGGTGCGCCCCGGCGACTACGACCCCAGCCATGTCGTCGACCTGTTCGCCGAGCAGGTCGCCGCGCAGCGGGCGCTGTCGGTGCCGATGCCGGCCGACCCCCGGGCCCGGGCGGCGGCCATGGACTACCTGCGCGGCATCGGCACGTCCGGTGGCGGGTCGGAGCTCGACGTGCCCGCCGATACCCACCGCGCCTTCCGCGAACAGACCGGCATGAGCTTCGCCCGCTGGCGCTACGCCGCCCGCATGCGGATAGCCCGCGACCTGCTCGCCGGCGGCGCCAAGCCGAGCGCCGTCGCCCGCCGGGTGGGCTACGCCCACCTGCCGACCTTCAGCGCCGCCTTCACCCGCTTCCACGACCTCTCGCCCCGTGACTACGCGGCCCGCGAGTCCGGCCGCGGCGATGGTCACCCGCCGGATTGACGGCGACGCTCCCGCGCGCTGCGGTGTTTCATGAACTTCCACCGCCGGTCCGCGATTTCTAAACAAACTTTATTGCACTCGCGCCCTTCGATGAACTTGAGTAGCGGCAAGCGTCGACGCCCCACCGCCCCCACGGACCGACGGACGGAATCCCCTCGATGAGCTCTCGCTTGCGCGTACTGTCAGCAGCCCTTGCCCTGGCCGTCACCGGCGGCCTTCTCGCCCTGTCCGGCCAGGCCGCCTCGGCCGCGGTGACCGGCCAGATCACCGGACTCGCCGGAAAATGCATCGGCTCCGCCGGAGGAAACACCGCCAACGGTACGGCGATCGACCTCTACTCCTGCGTCGGCGGAGCCACCCAGCAGTGGACCTTCCCCGGCGACGGCACCATCCGTACCGCCGGCAAGTGCCTGGACGTCGCGTCGGCCGGCACCGCCGACGGCACGAAGGTCCAGTTGTGGGACTGCAACGGCTCGGCCGCCCAGCAGTGGGTGTACAGCAGCGCCCGGGATCTGGTGAACCCGAACGCCAACAAGTGCCTCGACCTGGCCGGCAACTCCTCGGCCGACTTCACCCTCGCCCAGATCTGGACCTGCACCGGCGGCGCCAACCAGAAGTGGAACGCGCCCACCGGCAGCACCCCGCCGACCAACCCGGGTGGGTTCGTGGTCACCGAGGCCCAGTTCAACCAGATGTTCCCCAGCCGCAACGGCTTCTACAGCTACAGCGGCCTGGTCACCGCGATGGGGGCGTACGGCCAGTTCGCCAAGACCGGCAGCGACACCGTGCGCAAGCAGGAGGCCGCCGCGTTCCTGGCCAACGTCAACCACGAGACCGGTGGCCTGCGGTACATCGTGGAGATCAACACCGCGAACTACCCGCACTACTGCGACTGGGGCCAGCCCTACGGGTGCCCGGCCGGGCAGGCCGCCTACTACGGGCGCGGCCCGATCCAGCTGTCCTGGAACTTCAACTACAAGGCGGCCGGCGACGCGCTCGGCATCGACCTGCTGGGCAACCCGTGGCTGGTGCAGAACGACGCCGCGGTCGCCTGGAAGACCGGCCTGTGGTTCTGGATGACCTCCACCGGTGCGGGCAGCATGACCGGCCACAACGCGATGGTCAACGGCGCCGGATTCGGCCAGACGATCCGCACCATCAACGGCAGCCTCGAATGCAACGGCGCCAACCCGGGACAGGTGCAGAGCCGCGTCGACGCGTACAACCGGTTCACCCAGATCCTCGGCGTCCCGGCCGGCACCAACCTGTACTGCTGATCCCGCCCACCGGCACGGCCCACGCGGCCGTGCCGGTCGTACCGAAAGGAGAGCCGGGATGGTCCGCGAGATCAACCGCCGAGTCCTGCTCGCCGGACTGGCCGGAGCGGGAATCGCCGCGACCACGGCACGTCCCGCGGTCGCCGCCCCATCGGCGGTGCTTCCGTCCCGGGACGACATCCTCGCCGTCGCGCGGAGGGTCAACGATCACTGGATCGGCGCGCACACCAACCCGGGCGACAACCAGTGGGCGCGGGCGGCCTACTTCAGCGGGAACATGGCCCTGCACCGGGCGACCGGCGAAGCCCGCTACCTGCAATACGCGCGCACCTGGGCCGAGCAGAACGGCTACGGGCTGCACAACGGGGTCGCCACCCGGCACGCCGACGACCACATGGCCGGACAGGTCTACTACGACCTGCACGACATCGCCCCGGAACCGGCCAAGGTGGCGGCCATCAACGAGTCGATCCGCCGGATGGTGGCCGGCACCAAGATCGACGACTGGTGGTGGGTGGACGCACTGCACATGGCGATGCCGGTCTTCGTGCGCGCGGCCGGATACGTCGGCGGTGACCCGTACCTGCAAAAGCTCTGGAATCTGTATCAACACACCAAGAAGACCAGGGTTCTGTACGACTACAGCAACGAACTGTGGTGGCGCGACGGCGACGCCAAGAAGGCCGTCTCGCCCGCCGGGAGACCGGTGTTCTGGTCGCGCGGCAACGGCTGGGCGATCGCGGCGCATGCGAAGGTGCTGGCGCTGCGGCCGGATCTCGGCACGCGCTGGCCGGAGTACCGGTACAACATCCAGGGCCTGGCCCGTGCGCTGGCGAAATCGCAGCGCACCGACGGCTTCTGGAACGTGAACCTGGCCGATCCGAGCCATTTCGGCGGCCCGGAGACCAGCGGGACGGCGTTCTTCGTGTTCGGGCTGGCCCACGGCATCCGGACCGGCGTGATCGACCGTGCGACGTATCTGCCGGTGGTCGCTCGGGCCTGGAACGGCATGGTCGCCACCGCGGTCCGCGCTGACGGTCTTCTCGGATATGTGCAGGGCGTGGGGTACGCGCCGGAATCGAGCCAGCCGGTCCTCGCCTCGTCCACCGCCGACTTCGGCGTCGGCGCATTCCTGCTCGCCGCCGCCGAAGCCGCCCGTCTCTCCTGACCCCAGGATGGTCAGCTGCCGCGCACCTCGGCGGCGGCCGCGACCAGGCGCCGGAGGGACGCCTCGGTCTCCGGGTATCCGCGCGTCTTCAGGCCGCAGTCGGGGTTGACCCACAGCCGGCGGGCCGGGACGGCGGCGACGGCGTTGCGCAGCGCCGTCACCACCTCATCGTGTGACGGCACGCGCGGGGAGTGGATGTCCCAGACGCCGGGGCCGACGCCGCGGCTGTAGCCGATGGCGGCCAGGTCGCCGAGGACCTCCATCTTCGAACGGGACGCCTCGATGCTGGTGACGTCAGCGTCGAGTTCGTCGATCGCGGTGATCACCTCCCCGAACTCCGAATAGCACAGGTGGGTGTGGATCTGCGTCTCGTCGGCGACTCCGCTGGTGGCCAGCCGGAACGCGCCGACCGCCCATTGCAGGTAGGCCTTCTGGTCGGCATGACGCAATGGCAGCGTCTCCCGCAGGGCGGGCTCGTCGACCTGGATCACCCGGATCCCGGCGGACTCCAGGTCGGCGGTCTCGTCCCGCAACGCCAGCGCCACCTGGTCGGCGGTGTCACTCAGCGGCTGGTCGGTGCGCACGAACGACCACGCCAGAATGGTGACCGGCCCGGTGAGCATGCCCTTGACCGGCTTGGCCGTCAGCGACTGGGCGTAGGCCGACCACTCGACCGTCATCGGCGCCTTGCGGGCCACGTCGCCGTAGATGATCGGCGGCCGCACGCACCGGGAACCGTACGACTGGACCCAGCCGTGGTCGGTCGCGGCGAACCCGTCGAGCTGCTCGCCGAAATACTGGACCATGTCGTTGCGTTCCGGCTCGCCGTGCACCAGCACGTCCAGGCCCAGCTGTTCCTGTAGACGGATGACGTGTTCGACCTCGGCCCGCATCCGCGCCGTGTAACCGGCGGCGTCGAGCCGGCCGGCCCGCAGTTCGGCGCGCGCCTTGCGCAACTCGCCGGTCTGCGGGAACGAGCCGATGGTCGTGGTCGGCAACTCCGGCAGGTTCAGGTGCGCCTGCTGGAGGGCGGCCCGCTCCACAAAGGGTGCGCGCCGCCGCGCGGCGGGGGAGAGGGCGGCCAGGCGGGCGCGCACGTCACCGTTGCGCCACGCTTGCGGACCGGCGGGCAGCGGTACGGGCACATGCGCCGTTCCATCGCGGAGCGCCTTGCCGAGCAGCACCACCTCGTCGACCTTCTGCCGGGCGAACGCCAGCCGCTCGAACAGTTCCGGTGCCAGCCGGGTCTCCACCGACAGGTCGACCGGCACGTGCAGCAGCGAGCACGAGGTGGACACGGCCACATGGTCGGCCAGGGCGGTGACGGTAGCGCCGGTGGTGATCGCGGCCCGCAGGTCGGTGCGCCAGATGTTGTGCCCGTCGACGAGACCGGCCACGATGGTCCGCCCGGCGAGCGGTCCGGAGGCGGCGAGCTTGCGCAGGTTACCGGGCCCGGCGACCAGGTCCAGGCCGATCGCTTCGATCGGGGTGTCGAGCAGCGCGGTCAGGGCCCCGCGGATCTCCCCGAAATAGGTGGCCACGAAGATTCGGGGCCGCTTGGCCAGCTCCCCGAGCCGGGTGTAGGCGCGGCGAAGCCCTTCGACTTCGGCCGGAGTGCGGTCGGCCACATACGCCGGCTCGTCGAGCTGCACCCAGCCCACGCCCGCATCGGCGAGCGCGTTGAGGATCCGCGCATACGCCTCGACCAGGTCGTCGAGGCGTGCGAACGGGTCCGCGCCCTTGGCCAGCAGCAGGAACGTCGCCGGACCGATCAGCACCGGACGCGTCTCGATGCCCAGGGCGCGCGCTTCGGCGTACTCGGAGAGGGCCTTTGTGGGGTTGGCTTCGAAGACCGTGTCCGCGTCGATCTCCGGAACCAGGTAGTGGTAGTTCGTCGCGAACCACTTGGTCAATTCCAGCGCCGGTTCGGCGTCGACGCCGCGCGCCATCGCGAAGTAGGTGTCCAGGGCGGACAGGCCGAGCCGGGCGAACCGGGCTGGGATCGCGCCGACCGCGACCGCGGTGTCCAGGACATGGTCGTAGTAGGAGAACGTGTTCGACGGGATCGAGTCGAGGCGGGCGTTGCGCAGCTGCTGCCACACCTCGGACCGCAGCCCGGCGGCGGTCTTCTCGAGGTCGTCGGCGCCGATGCTGCCGGCCCAGTAGGCCTCGACGGCCCTCTTCAGTTCCCGGTTGGCGCCGATGCGCGGATAGCCGAGCACAGTGCTCTGCCCGAAGGTGTAGGTCACCAGGGATTTCCTTCCCTCGAAGTGCCCGGCGGGCACGCGAGGGGGAGGGGAAGACGCGGCCGAGGGCCGGCTTCCGCCCTGGTCCTCCCGAGAGACCGCCGGCGGCGCCCACCGGACGGCGGGCGCAGTGTTGGCAGGTCTTCGGACTCGCGGGCACGGTGTCACACCACCTACCGGCCGTCGCTTCCCAGACCCTGCGGTCCAGTGCTCGATGACGGCTTTCGTTCCCACTCACCGCTGCGGGGCAGTCCCGGTCTCACACCGGGTTCCCTCTTACGACACCCCACCTGGCTGACGGGGCGAACCAGCACCACCGCCATCCTAGCCGGGCCACGGACCTCCGCTGCAAGGCGTTGCAAGGTTAGCCTAACCTTCATTACTGTTGTGGCGATCGTTGCTCCGGTTGGCTCGGTCTGGTCTCAAGAGAAGTGGGTGTGCTTCCGTTGACGGCTTTTGATCGTGTGGAGTTGACGGCGAGTCAGCGTGGTAACTGGG